>CAZWDH010000103.1:6961-20947 GCA_964632865.1 uncultured Nitrospiraceae bacterium | reverse complement strand
AAGAAACCATCATCGCGCGTGTGGGCGAAGGTATCGTAACAACCATCGGTTCGTCCCCCACGCACAAGCAGGTGCTGGAGAATCCCGACCGCATTTCGAAGGTCGTATTGCAGCGCGGTCTGGACGCGGGACCGGCCTTTGAAATATTGTCGATCGATATCGCCGATGTGGACGTGGGCGAGAACATCGGCGCACAACTGCAAACCTCCCAGGCCGAAGCCGACAAGCAGATCGCCCAGGCCCGCGCGGAAGAACGCCGCGCCATGGCCTACGCCCGCGAGCAGGAAATGCGCGCCCAGGTGATCGAAATGCGCGCCCGCGTAGTTGAGGCGGAAGCCGAAGTGCCCAAAGCCATGGCAGAGGCGTTCCGGAGCGGTAACTTGGGCATCATGGACTACTACCGCATGAAGAACGTGATGGCCGATACGAGCATGCGTGAATCCATCTCGAAGACGGAAGGACGCCCGGACGACGACAGCACCAATCCACGGACCTAAGGTTCGAGGGAGCGGACGATGAATAACATCGAGGATCTGATCTATCTCCTCTTTTTCGTGATCTTCGTGATTGTCGCGATCGCGCGAAAGTTCACGGAGCAGCGAGAAGTCACCAAGCGCCAGGAGGAGATGCGTAACAGAAAGCCGCAGGAAATGCCGGAGACGACGCGCCGCATGCTCTACGGCGACGACGTGCCCACGGCGCGTCCGCGGTTCGGCGATGATGAGGACGAGGGGCCGGTCATCGCGCCTTCACGCCGGGAACCGCAAGTTCCCACGGCACAGCCGCGGCAGCAACAGCGCCGGGTGCCGCCGTCCGTTGCGCCTCGTCAATCGACGCAACGGACGGCAACGGCGGCGCCGCAACGGCCTGTGCCGCCGCCCGTCCGGCCCGTTGCCCCCGCGCCCCGTGTGGAAACCGCCCGGGAACGGGCGGCTGATGCGTCGACTCCGTTCCGGCCGCAAGAGCAACAACGGCGGTTGGCGCCGGAGCAACGTCGCGCCGCGCCCCCCATGCGGCAGGCGCCACAGCGCACGCAGCAAGTACAGCGTCCGGCTTCACCGCCTCCGGTGGTCGTCCAACGGACGCAACAGACGCGTCGCCGGCCCGCTCAGGCGCCCGGACTTCCCCCACCGCCGCAGCGGCCCGCAGCGCCGAAGGCGCAACGTGCGTCCAGTGCGACTCGGTTCTTCGAACACCGGGGCGAGTTGCGGCGCGCAATCCTGTTGCGGGAAATCCTCGGTCCGCCAAAAGCATTCGAGGGCCTGGATTAGCCGCAATCCATCCGCAAGAAAACACGCGGGCGCCGTCACCCGACGGCGCCCGTCTTATTTCTTAGTGTGTACTCGTCGCGGTGCCATTGTTTCGGCGAGAACCATGAACCACCGCGATTCTCCCTGCCTTCCAAATCGGAACCGGTATCGGTAGCGAAATCACTTGACCTCAAGGCCTACACAACAAACGGCATCCGAAATGGTAGAAGCGCCATAGCGCAAGCTGTTAAACTGTCCGCTTATGAGTGACGAGAACAAGCCCATCATTGTGCAATCCGACCGATCCGTGTTGCTGGAGACGGACGGGCCCAAATTTGAAGACGCGCGAGATAGCATCGCCGCCTTTGCCGAGTTGGTGAAGTCCCCCGAACACATTCATACCTACCGGATTACGCCACTCTCGCTGTGGAATGCCGCCGCGTCCGGCATGACCGCCGACGAAATCGTCGATCATCTCAAGGCCTTCAGCCGCTACGAGATTCCCGAAAACGTCATCGTGGATATTGAGGACAACGTAGCGCGCTACGGCCGTCTGAAACTGTACAAACAGGAAGACGGCGGCGACCTCGTCCTCCATTCCGAAGACAGCCTGCTCATCATGCAGTTGCTGAACCAAAAGGACCTGAAGCCCTACGTAGCGGGATCGCCGGACGGACACCGCATCTTCGTCAAGCCGGCCGACCGAGGCAACGTCAAAAGCGCGCTCATCAAGATCGGCTTTCCGGTCGAGGACTTGGCGGGCTATATCGAAGGCGCTCCGCTGAAACTGAACTTCCGCGAGACCACCCTCTCCGGCACACCGTTTGGCCTTCGCAAGTACCAAAAAGAATCGGTCGATGCCTTTTACGCAAGCGGCTCGAACCACGGCGGAAGCGGGGTGGTCGTCCTGCCCTGCGGCGCGGGCAAGACCGTCGTCGGCATCGCGACCATTGAGCGGTTGCAAACACAAACGCTCGTCTTGACGACCAATACCGTTGCGCTTCGCCAATGGAAGAACGAACTCCTCGACAAGACAACCATTTCCGAAGACCAATGCGGCGAATACAGCGGCGACTCCAAGGAAATTCGGCCGGTCACCTTCGCCACGTATCAGGTATTGACCTACCGCAAATCCAAGGACAGCCCCTTCGTCCATTTCAGTCTGTTCGACGAGGGCAATTGGGGGCTCATCGTGTACGACGAAGTCCATCTTCTCCCCGCGCCCGTGTTCCGCGCCACGGCGGCCTTGCAGGCGCGCCGCAGATTGGGACTCACCGCGACGCTCGTGCGCGAAGACGCCCGCGAAGACGACGTATTCAGCCTCATCGGCCCGAAGAAGTACGACATGCCTTGGAAAGTCCTGGAGAAGCAGGGCTGGATCGCGCAGGCGCTCTGTACTGAGGTGCGCGCTCCGCTCTCCCAAGACGAGCGCTACCGCTACGCCATCGCCGACAAGCGTGGCAAGTTCCGCATCGCATCGACCAACCCCGTCAAGACGAGCGTCTGCGATACACTGGTCAAGAAACACAAGGACGACAACGTCTTGATAATTGGTCAATACCTCGATCAGTTGAAGGTGTTGGCGAAACACTTCAAGGCGCCCATCATCACCGGGCAAACGGCGAACAAGAAGCGCGAAGAGTTGTACGGCAAGTTTCGCACCGGAGAATGTAAGCTCCTCATCGTATCGAAGGTGGCCAATTTCGCCATCGACCTGCCGGACGCCAACGTGGCGATCCAGGTTTCCGGTACCTTCGGTTCGCGGCAGGAAGAAGCACAACGGCTGGGCCGAATCCTGCGACCAAAAAGCGAGGGCACTATCGCGCGGTTCTACTCCCTCGTGTCCCGCGATACCTGCGATCAGGACTACAGCGTCAAGCGCCAACTCTTTCTTACCGAACAGGGCTACCGGTACGAGATCAAGAATTCGGATGATCTGAACTGAGCCTGCAGGTCCGCACGATTCCCATCGCACATTCGGTTTTCGATCCATTTTGCACTCGAAACAGCAGACCCGGATCGCTATGCTTGTGGCTGACGGGTAGTCCCGGAATGGCACCATGGCAAACGTAAAGCTCTACACAGGCACCTCGTCATCGTCGCGCGCGCTGACGATTGATCGCATCATGCGCGATCGTTGGGGGCATGCCCTGCTTGTCGTCCCTACCCGCGCGGAAGCCCGGCGGCGCCTCGAAGGACTCCTCCTTAACAGCGAACTGCCCGGCGCGTGGGGAACTCCTGTACTCACGCTGGAAGATCTCGCGGCGCAGATACTCACCGATGCAGACATTCGTGTGCACCGCATCGGCGCGATGGAGCGGCGCATGCTCGTGGAAGGCGTGGTCCGCCGCCTCGTCGACGCGGGCAAACTGACGGATTTGGGTGATGCGGCCACTTCGCCCGGATTCATCAATCACATCTTGGGCGTTATCACGCAACTCAAACAGGCGGCCGCCGAACCGGAACACTTCAACAACGTCATCAACTCTCGACGGCGCGCGTCCTGGCTTGATCCCATCGTCGCCGCCGTATACGAAGGCTATCAAGAGGCGTTGATCCGCACCCTCAGCTACGACCGCGTCGGCATCTACTGGCGGGCCGAACTCGCAGCACGGGAAACACGCCCCTCGCGACTGGGCGACATCGATACGCTCATTCTGGATGGCTTTGAAGACTTTACCCCTACCGAATTCCGGCTCCTTCAGTCCCTGGATCCCTTGGTCGCTGACATCGTCCTGGGTCTCGATGGAGACCTGGAACAACCCAGCCGACAGGACCTCTTCGCAATACCGCGAGGTACCCTCAAAGCGGTCCGGGAAGTTTGGCCGTCCGTGGAGATTGAGAATTTACCAACGTCTCCTCCAACATCGCTCACCGAGTATCTCGCCCACGATATCTTCTGGAGACAACTGCCCCCGCCGCCCGAAGGGCTACGCGCGAACCTGGAGATCGTCGCATGCCCTGACCTGCGGCAGGAAATCGAATACGTCGGTCGTCGCATCAAGACGCTCGTGACCGAACAACAAACGCCTTTGGACCGAATCGCGATAGTGTTTCGGGATATCCAATCCGTAGCAACGGAGGTTCGTACCGTATTCGCAGAATTCGGTGTGCCGATTCGTGTCGACTGTCCAGATTCACTCGAAGACGCGCCGCTCGCCGCCTTTGTCCTGAATCTCTTCGAAGCCTGCAGGTCTTGGGCGCGGGAAGCCGTGCTCGACGTAATAACCTCGCCGTGGTTCAACGCCGACGCCGCGCCCTTGGCCCACGTCGATCTCTTTTCGCTCCTTGCCCGGCGTGCCGGGATTATCGAAGGGCGAAACGAATGGATGGACGGTTTGGATCGGCTCCAAAAGCGAATCCGCGACCAGAAAGACGACGGGGAATCCAGTTCTCGCATGCTGCCTCACATGGAGGACGCGCTGCTCGCACTGCGCGCACGCCTCGACACGCTGGACGCGATAGCCCGGGCCCTGCCCCGACGCGACACGATCGCCGCGTTTGTCTCGGCGCTGGAGGAATGCCTTCGCCGTTGCGGATGTGGCCCGGACGCAGTAGCCCTGATGCCACCGTGGGATCGCGAGCGTGCGGACTCGTCATGGCGCGCATTAAACGCAGCGCTCGGCCGCGTTGACGCGTGGTATCGTCGCACCGAAGGCGCCACTTCCCTCAGACTGGACGAGTTCGTTGTTGTGCTGCAAAATGCCTTCCGCGATTCCGCACTTGATCTCAATGATATCGGTGGCGTTGCGTGCCGGGGAGTGGATGCCCTCCGAAGCACAACCTACGATTACGTATTTCTCTGCGGCATGAATGAAGGCGAGTTCCCGCGCCCGCCATCCATCGGCGCAATCTACACGGACGACGATGTGGCGGATCTCGAGGAACACAGCATTCAATTGGACACGAAGCACCGCCATGCGTCTCGTGAGATGCTCGCTTTTCATCACGTTCTCCGTGCGGCGAAGGAACGCCTCGTAATGACCTCGCACGGGCAAACTCCGGACGGCCGAGCCGCCAGTCCGAGCCCTTTTCTCGCGGACGCGTTGGAAATGCTAAAGCCCGTGGGAGTGGCGTGCGCGACGCCGGAGCCGCCGGTTTTCGTACCGCTGCCGGAGATGGCTGCAAGCGAGCGTGACATACGCAATGCCGCCTTTGCGCGGAGCGCGGCACTTCGGGATCGCCACAGGAGCGACTTCAAACACGCCATCGACGCGCTCTCCGTAGAGACCGCGCGGCAGGAAGGCGGCGGATTCGACAACTACGACGGCGTTCTGGAGGATAAGAAACTACTCGGACTCATTGCGGAACAATTCGGTGCGGACCACGAGTTCAGCGTCAATCAACTGGAGACGTACGCAAACTGCCCCTTCCAATTCTTCATGGCGCGCATTCTCAACGTGTCCGTCGAGGAGGAACCCGACACGGGTTTCGATCCGCTCGTGCGCGGCAGCATCCTTCATGATGTGCTCCAAGCCTTTCACCGCGAATTCACGGGACTACCGGTTTCTGACATTGCGGAAGCAGACGCTGAATCCGCCATGCTGCGTCATCTCGACGAAGTCTTTGCCCGGCGGGTCTACCAGAGCACGAATACGCCCCCACAAGCCGCCGAAGTGGAGCGTGCGCGTTTGGCCGTGCTGCTCAAACGCTACCTCACGATAGCGCGCGATACCGATGAGGCAACCTGGGCGCCGAGCCATTTCGAGGTGTCCTTCGGTAGCGGTCGCGGCGCCGGCGAAGACCCGTTGAGCACAACAGAACCCTATATCCTCTCCACCGAAATGGGTCCGGTTCGCTCTAGCGGACGAATCGATCGGATCGATCGGCACGGAAACGCCACGCGTATCATCGATTACAAGACCTCGGTCTACGCGCAGCAGTCCGACATCGAAGCCGGCGTCTCAATTCAGTTGCCCTTGTACGCGTTGGCCCTCGAAGAACACCTCGCCCCGGATACCAACTGCACGGATGCGCGATTTGTCCAGATTGGCGCCAAGAAATCCCTGCAAGGACTGTTTTCGAAAACGGTAACCTGGGAAGAACGTCGGGAGAACATTCGAAAACAAGTCGCCGCGCTGGTGCGGGGTATCCGCGACGGCCGTTTCCCTCCCACGCCCCATCGCGAGATGTGCCGCGACTGCCAGGACCATCGGGCCTGCCGCTACGAGTCATCGCGCATCGATCGCAAGGAGTCCAGCGAATGACGCGCACAAAAGAACAGCGGCGCGCCATCGAAACCTACGACAAAAGCCTGTGCGTCGACGCGGGCGCGGGGTCAGGCAAGACCAGTGTGCTCGTGGACCGCATTCTTTATCTGCTCGAACACCGCCATGCGACGCTCGATCAGATCGTGGCGATTACCTTCACCGACAAAGCCGCGGCGGAGATGAAAGAACGTCTGCGAAGCGCATGCCGCAAGAAAGCACTGGACGCCGATCCCGAAACGCTGACCTTCTGGCGGCACATCGAACGCCACCTCGAATCGGCGCGTATTTCGACCATCCATTCCTTCTGCATGGGGCTGCTCAAGGTACATGCCCTAAGCCTGAAGCAGGATCCCGACTTCGGGATACTCACCGAACCCGAATCGCACTTGTTGCGATTGGAGGTCGTCGAACAGACCTTCCACACCCTTCTGGAGGCCGGCGATCCCGCCATATTCCGGTTGGCAACGGAGTTCCGCCAGGCCGAACTGTTCGACATGGTGCGCACGATGCTGAACGACCGGAGCGTCCTCGCCCGCATCGCGGAACAACACGATGTTTCCGGCGCGGACACCCTTCTCGCCGATTGGAATCGCGTCGTCCAGGCGCACGTGGAAAAACAGAACGCAACGTTGGCGGCATCGCCCCTGTTTACGGAAGCCGTTCGCGAGTTGAAAGCGCTGGCGGGACAGTGCCCGGATCCAATGGAACGCCGTGAGATTCTGCGAAGATCCCTAGTCGCGGAGTTGGATCGCGCAGCACAGGCAATGACCAATGAGGAGCGGGAGTCGGCGTTCGCAGCGATTTGCGCGCTGAACGCTATTGGTGGTAGCAAGAAAAAGTGGGCGTCGGAAGACGCGTATAACCGCGTCCGCGAAATCATGAAGGGCATTAAGGAGGCGATCGGCTCGCAAGGCCTCGCGCCGGTCAATGCGGAACACACCGAACGCGCCGCCGCGCTTACGGCAGACCTGTTCCGCGTGTACATGCGTATTGCCGATGCGCTCGCAGAGGCAAAACAGGCTCGCAACGCGTACGACTTCGAAGACCTCATCGCGCAGACGCTGCACGTCTTACGCGACAACAGCCGGGGCGACGATTCGGTGCGCGCGCGCGTCGCACGGACCATCAGGTTCCTGCTCATCGACGAATTTCAGGATACCGATTCCGTTCAACTCGAAATCGCACGCTTACTCGCGGGCGTAGACGGTGGTCCGCAGCTTTTTATCGTCGGCGACGCGAAACAGTCCATCTACTATTTCCGCGGCGCCGAAGTCGAGGTGTTCCGATCTGCCAGGGAAGCCGCCGACGAGACCATCCGTATGGATCAGAACTTTCGGTCCTTGCCGGACGTACTGACCTTTGTGAACGACTTCTTCAGCCACTCATATCTCCTCAAAGAGGTGGAAGATCCCTATGGCCCCATGCGCTGGCACCGGGATGAAACCGGCGGGTGCCACATCGAGTTCCTGATTCCTGAGACCATCGAGAACGCAAAGGCCCCCGATTATCGCGATGCCGAAGCCGCGCTGCTCGCGAACCGAATCCTGAATATGTGCTCGGGTCCGTCGCCGGCACAAGTCTTCGACACGGACAAATATCGCAACGCATCGTTCGGCGATGCGGCCATCCTGTTGCGGTCATTCAGCGACGTATACCGCTATGAGCGGGCCCTTCGTCAAGCAGGGGTCCCGTACGCTGTCGTCTCTGGCACCGGTTTCTACGAGCGACAGGAAGTCCTGGACCTGCGAAACCTGCTGACCGTCCTCGTCGACCCCTGGAACGAGATGGCACTGCTCGCCGTCCTCCGGGGCCCCGTCGCTGCATTGTCCGACGACGCCCTGGTGCGCTTGTCCGGCTTTCCGGCGCGAGGCCAAGGACTGGCGGCGGCATTCTACAGCGAGGCCTTGACCGGTGACGCCAGGCAAGACGAACGTCTCACGCGGACACGCGAGCTTCTTGCTGAATTGCGCCAATTTCGGGACTTGCCGTTGAACGCATTTGTCCATCGCGTGCTTGACCGCTCGGAATTGGAGGCCATCGTCCTTGGCCAATTCCTGGGCGTCCAACGGGCCATGAACCTGCGCAAGGTTGCCAACTTGGCGTCTGCCTTCGCGCGGACCCAGAATCCGACCTTGGCCTCCTTCGTGCGCTATCTGGGCGACGTTGCATCAACCGCCATTCGCGAGGGCGAAGCGGACGCGGCAGCGGACGCGGGCAACGCGGTCACTCTCATGACGGTCCACAAGTCCAAAGGGTTGGAGTTCCCCATCGTCGCCATTGCGGACATGGGCCGCGATGCGCGGGGCGGCAATCGTGGTGCCTTGGCCCACCACCGCTCCATGGGCATTTCCCTCAAGGTCACGGATAACCAGGGTGAACGGGTCGCGCCGCCCATCTACCAATGCATCTCCCAAACCAAAACCGCTGAAGAACTCGCCGAACAGGCGCGCGTGCTGTACGTGGCCATGACCCGCGCGCGCGATTACCTCCTGCTATGCGGACCTCCGGATGCAAAGAAGGAGACGCAATGGTTGACCGCGTTTGACAAGCAGTATGCGCTCTTCAACCGCGAGGACGGCGCGGAGTTGGCCGGCACGGGCTGGCGGGCCCAGGTGCGGCGTCGCGGGACACCCGTCCATGTCCAAGCGGACCGCGCCGAGGAACCGCCCGTCCCAGAACCGTCGCTGATCGCGGCGCGCATCGCTCCCGTTCCCGTACCGGAGTCGACGGGGCTCTCCCTTGCCGTTACGACCGCACTGGGAGCGCTCGACGACCGCGAGCATGACCAGGACGAGCACCTTGCGGCGGGTCGAGGTGATGCCGCAGCACGCGGGACTCTGATCCACCGATTTCTGGAACTCTGGGATTTTGCAGCAAACCCGAACGACCTGATCGAGGAACTGCTTCTCGTGGAATGTCCGGAACGCGAGCTGCGCGCGCGTCTCCACGAGGAACTCCCGATTCTCGCGTCCAGGATTGCAGACTCCGAGGTCGGCAAGTTGATACGTGAAAACGCTACGCGCCGCCGGGAAGTGCCTTTCGCGCTGCGCATGGAGAACCGCCTGTTACGCGGTACCGTCGATCTTATCCTCGACGACGGCACCATCATCGACTACAAGACCGGACGCCGGACTCCGGAGAACCACGCAAAGTACGAGCGGCAACTGCGCATCTATGCCGCCGCGTCACGTGGCCTGGGGAATCTAGCCCCAACGCGCGCTTATCTGCTTTACCTTGATGACGCCTCGAACGATTGGCTGGCCGAAGTAGACATCACCGAACCGCTGGTCGAGGTGACAATTCAGGAACTCCGTTCCCAATGGAGCAATCTTAAAACCGGCGTTGCGGTTTCCTCCTCATGAGGCGGCTTCCCGCACTGCTCGTGCTCACAAGCATCGTCTTGTGTTCCGTCACCGGCGCGGCCGTGATTGAGTCTTTCCCTTTCCGCGTTACGTTTCCCGAGGAATGGAGCGAACTTGCCCACGAAAGCCTCGCGACCCTCGAAGGAAGCTTGAACGAGTATGGCGACCGGTTGCCTGCGGGCAATGCGCCGATCCTCGTCCACATCTGCGGCACGCACGGCGAATTCGCTCGCCACGCGGGCAGCCTCAGTCAATCGTCCGTCTCCGGAGTGGCCCTGCCGGAATCGGGCGTCATCGCCGTCAAGACGCCGGATATCACACGCGGCGGGGCCGACTATATGGGCACGCTGCGCCACGAGTTGATCCACGTATTGCTGGCGCGGAACTCCGGGGGCGATAATTTGCCGCGCTGGCTCAATGAGGGAATCGCCATGATGGTTTCGGGCGAACACCGCGTTGGAAGCGCGATCCACGTGGGCCAGATGTACGTGCAGGGCCGGCTCATCCCTTACAAAGATCTCTTCTTCGTCTTCCTGGAGCCGGGTAAGGAACTCGAATTCGGCGACGCCTACGCCCAAGCACTTTCCATGACGCGCTTCCTCCACGAACGCTTGGGCGATGACGCGTTCTGGCGCGTGGTGCATGCGACAAAAACAATGACCTTCGGCGATGCCCTTCGCGCCGAAGCCGGAATCTCGCCTACCGACTTCTACGACGACTGGGTTCGATCCCTGTGGCGGGTCGCCCTGGTCTTCTCGCTCATCTCCGGGTTTTCCGTTTTCCAGCTCATGGCGATCCTGACGATCGTTGCCTACCTTCGCAAGCGCCGGAAGGGACAGCAAACCCTTCGCGATTGGGAGGAGGAAGACGAAGACGACGCTGGGGAGGATCCGGAGCCGGACCTCACGCCCTGGGACGAGGAGGAACTGCGCCTCGAAGAGGAGGACGACGAGTGGCGCTAGGACCCGATAGACCGCGCGTCGCAATCGTCGGTGCAAGCGGGATCGGCAAGCACCACGCCAAATGGTGGGATTTCGAAGGCGCGGAAGTCTGCGCATTCGCAGGAACCTCGGATGACACCATTGCAAAGACCGGCAAGATCCTTCGCGACCTGTTCGGGTTCAACGGCCGCGGATATCGCGACGTCGACGCGATGCTCCTCGAAGAACGTCCGGACATCGTGGATATCTGCTCCCCGCCGCACCTGCACGCCGGCCACTGCGCAAAAGCTTTAGAGGCCGGCGCCCACGTTCTCTGTGAAAAGCCGTTCGTCCACGATCCCGCCGTACCCACAGACAAGGTACTGGAACAAGCCGCAACCCTGGCCCAACGCGCGGACCGGCTCGGGCTTCGCCTCGGCGTCTGCACCCAGTACAGCGCCGGTGCCCGTTCGTTTCGAGACCTGTGGCGCCGGGAGTCCGGATCGGAACCACTCCGGAAGTTCCAAGGACGGCTTGAAACGCCCGCGCGAGGACGTCCTCCCAACTCCATCGAGACATGGATCGATCTGGCCCCCCACCCCATCAGCATGCTGCTCGAAATCGCGCCGGACTGCCGTATCGACTGGAGCAGTTTGGATGTCGCGTTCGAGGGACGTTCCGCGTGTGCGCGCTTTCGCGCAGACGTGCCGGACGGCGGCCACGTCGACTGCGAACTCGTGACGCGAAACACGGACTCGGAGCACCTGCGGCAGTGCCGCCTGAACGATTGGGAAGTGCGGGTCGAGGGATGCCCCGGAACAGACGGCATTTACCGGGCGAAACTGGTCACACAGCACGGCCAGACGGAAACCGACGATTTCATGCACGCGTTGATTCGCGAATTTCGCAATGGAAACGTTTTACCCTGCCCCCGCGTGTCCTTGGCGAACCTTACTATTATGCTGCGGGTCCTGCAATTTGCCGTCGAACGTCCAGTAAAGGGATAATCCTCGTCTTGACACGCGGGTGGTGTTGAAAGTGTACGGTAGAAAGAACGGGGCCGAATGAATTGGTCAGAGTTGAAGGTAAGGCCCGGAAAAGGGCTACCGCTCGGGGCGGTTGTTGACGCTTCCGGAATCCAGTTCTCCATCTTCAGCAGAAACGCCACGCGCGTCTGGCTCTCTCTGTTTGACAGCCCCGAAGATGAAACCCCCGCCTACGAATACCTGTTCGACCGGAACGCGCACCGTGTCGGCGACGTATGGACGATTCACATTGAAGGGCTATGGGCAGGCACGATGTACGCCTACCGCATGGACGGCCCCAAGCGTCCCTCGCGCGGGTACCGTTTCAATCAGAAGGATCGCCTTCTCGATCCCTACGCGCGGGGCTACACGGAGAATCCTGCCCACGGCCGCGCCAAATGTGTAGTCGTCGAAGGGGCGCCCCCATGGCAAACCACGGCCCGGCCGCAGACCCCCATGAGTCAGAGCATCATCTACGAAGTCCACGTTCGCGGGTTCACGGCACACTCCGGCGACGGACAAGTTCAGGGCGGTACGTACCGCGAGGTGATTGAGAAGATCCCCTACCTCCAGGAACTCGGCGTGACCGCAGTCGAACTCTTGCCCGTTCAGGCCTGCGGAGAAAACACGCTCGCGTGGGTAAATCCAATAACGAAGGACCCGCTGAACAACTACTGGGGGTACAGCACCATCGGCTTCTTTGCTCCAAACCCGCGCTACGCCGGAACGCAGGACGCCGCCGAAGTCATCGCGGAGTTCCGCGCGATGGTCGACGCACTGCACGAAGCCGGCATCGAGGTGATCCTCGACGTCGTGTACAATCACACGTCGGAAAAAGGTGGCGCAGAGCCTTCCCAAAGTTTTCGCGGCATTGACAACACGATCTACTATCTCGTCGACGACCACGGCCGATACCGCGATCTCACCGGCTGTGGGAACACGCTGAACTGCAACCATCCCGTCGTGCGCGACCTGATCATGGACAGCCTCCGGTACTGGGTCACCGAGATGGGCGTCGATGGGTTCCGTTTTGACCTGGCGTCCATCCTGCGCCGCGACCGTGCCGGACACATGATGTACACGGGGCCACTGGTCGAGCACATGTCGGAATGTCCAATCTTGCGCGACGTGAAGTTGATCGCCGAGCCCTGGGATATCGCGGGCGGATACCTGGTCGGTTCCTTCGGAGACGAGCAATGGGCTGAATGGAACGGGCAGTACCGCGACGACGTGCGCCGGTTCTGGCGGGGCGACAAGGGCATCAAAGGCAATTTCGCCTTACGCCTGACCGGCAGCCCGGATCTCTACGGCGACGACGGCCGTACCCCCTTGCACAGCATCAATTTCATTACCTGCCACGACGGGTTTACCCTGCGCGATCTCGTGTCCTACAACGAGAAACGGAACGAAGACAACGGCGAAGACAACCGGGACGGAACGAACGAGAATTTCAGTTGGAACTGCGGCAAGGAAGGCGAAGTGGACGATCCGGCCATAAACGCGTTGCGCTTGCGCATGCAAAAGAACTATCTCGCCACGCTCTTCCTCTCCCTTGGCGTTCCCATGCTGCTCGGGGGCGACGAGTTCGGGCGCACGCAACGGGGTAACAACAACGCCTACTGCCAGGACAACCCCATCTCCTGGTTCGATTGGACGCTGCTCGAAAAGAACCGCGAACTGTTTGAGTTCTGCAAGCGGCTGATTCGCTTCCGTCACGAGAGCCCAGTGTTCGCGCGACGAACCTATTTCACCGGCCGCCCGAGTAAACCGGGCGCGGATGCCGACCTGCTCTGGTTCGACGCGGAAGGTACGCCCCAGATGTGGACGCCCGAGGACCCCTCCCTCGCGTGCATGATTAACGGAACGGAAAACGGCGGCGTATGCCTGTACCTCATGTTTAATCCCTCTTCCAAGGTCATTCCGTTTACCGTGCCCGATCGGCACTGGCGGGTGCGGATCGATACCGCTACGACAGGTCCTGGCGACATTGTAGAGGCGGAGGAAGCGCGCAGGCTTCAGGCAGGACGGAAGATGGTTGTGGAGAAAAAGTCGTTACGCGTGTTGTCGTGTCACCCCGAAGGCTGACGCGCTGGACTACCGGATCAGCGAGAACAGCGCATCCGTCCCTTCTGTCCCCGAGAATTGATCGACTCCCGAAAGCACGATACCAGCGATAACGCTGGCCAGCCCGTAACACAACCATACCGCGTAAATCGCCA
>CAZWDH010000103.1:0-6951 GCA_964632865.1 uncultured Nitrospiraceae bacterium | reverse complement strand
CCCGGCATGCACCGTCTTCCGCAGCGTCCCGGACCACACCTTCGGCACGGGCAGCGCGGACAACGCCGCCAACGGCAAGCCCACTGCTAACACCCAGAAAAACCACGAGCCGGCGTCCTGCATCAGCCAACTCCAGCGCCGCTCCAGCATCAACGGTTGGGCCGCAATCGCCTCGTACCCGCGGGCGATGAAGACCAGCAACAGCCACGCGCCCCAATGCAAGGCAAGCGCCACCCCAAAGGTCGCTCCCAGAGTCTTCGCGATCTTCAATGGCTCAAGGGGCTCAATGCCGCGTCGTTCGCCGAAAAAGTAGTCCCAGAAGAAGACACCCAGGTAGGCCAGCAAGAGCACCGGCAGTAACGGCAGCACCAGCCCCATGAGAACGACGATCACCCGCACGATACTCGCATCGATATCCAGCTTCCGGGCGATTCCCGAACAAACGCCCAGCCAGACCCGGTCCGGCCAGGACACGAAGGTCGTCGTCGGGAATTTGTCCGCCGGCACTAAACGCGAAGCCTGTCGCGCCGGACTGCCGAGATTTCCCAGCAGATTCTCCAGGTCGATATCCGCAATGCCGTTCGGAAACGTCTTGAGTTCCGTCTCGATTCGGGTATTCAGCTTGGCCAGCGCGGCTTCACGGTCGCGGGATGGGATGTCGTTGAGCTGATCCCCGACTTCCTTAAGATACTGCGTGATTCGGCGCTCCTGGCGCTCAGTCAGTTTTGGTGCGTCGCTTGGCATGGGCGAAGTATAGACCGAAGCTTGGCTCGAAGGTCAAGGACGGCGTGCCTTCTGCGCACTCGATGCCCGTGACATTCATTCCGTACCCTTCTCATTCGCGTAAAACCGAAACGCCGCGACCGGCTGTCCCGCGACGCCGAAGTCACCGGTAACCCTCACCCACGGCGGCTCGGCATTGTCTGGCCACGATTCAAGGATCAAGTTGGTCGCGCAGACCGCTCGCTCCAGTGGCGGCACTGATACGGTCCATTCGCGCGTTCCAAGCGTCCAGCCCTGCGGCGGGTCTTCGAACGCAACCTTCCCTACAACTGGCTCTTTGGACAGGTTGTAAACCAAGATACGCATCTCCGCGGAAACGCCCGGATCCAGCGCGCGCTCGTACTGCGGCGTCCAGCCCTGCGTCTTATCGACCACCGTGCGCTCCGCCATTTCAAGCTGCAACACCACAGGCGACGCCTCGCCCTCCCGCCATTCACCACGGCGGGGCGCTTCAAGGCTTAGCTTGTCAGCTTCATTCTCCGGGAGGATAAGGAAGACGGCGTTTGACTCAAGGGTTGCAGGCACTCCAGATGGAATCGGACGGCCAAGATAATCAAATACCGCCGAAACTCTGACATCTGACGGCAACGACCAGTCCAAGGTTGCCGTGCCGCGCCGGTCCCAATCGCCCGGATGCTCGAACCACGCGATCAGTACGTCACGAGGCTCGCCATCAGGCACGCCTCGAAACGCGTAGATGTGGGCATCCGGCTGATTCTCGATGTGCCAGCGCCCCAGGCAGGTGGCCCCGGCGAGAAAGCGCCCCAATGCCGCTGTCGCAACGTAACTGGGCCGCGGGGTGAGGTCTTTCCTCAGCAACCCAAACTGAACCGCGCCATGTTGTTCCATGTAGTGGCCTAGGATGAAATGAAAGTGCCGGTCCGCGCCATTGAACAGGCTCGTCGCATACGAGTGCGCCATGAAGGCCGCCTTCTTGAGGGCATCCTCCCGGGTAAAGTCGCCCCACTCCGACTCCGGATCGGGACGCATCCCCCGGTCGCACTCCGTCACCCAGATCGGCCTGCCCGCAGATGCGCGGCGCGCGGGGTCCCACAGCCGATCGTACGAATCCGGCCAGTCGTAGGAGTGAATGCTGTAGGCTTCGTAATAGGGCCACGTCTCGTTCGCGAGAATCCCATCGGCCATGCTCGCCGCATTCACGCCCGCGATGGGTTGCCAGCAGACGGTCACGTCCGGATTCCCCGCCTTGAACCCCAGGTACGCCGCCTTCTGGTTTGCGCACATCTCGTCGATGGTCTGGCCGCCGAAGTTGCCGGAGTTCGCCTCGTTCCAAGGCTCCCACGCGTCCACGGTGCTGCCGAAGCGATGCGCCGCATTCTCCGAAAATCGATAGACATCGCGCAGGTCCGGCGCGAAACGGCCATGGTCGCGCTTCGAATCAGTGGCCCATTTGGGCGTGTCGTGCCACACCTGCAGGACGTGCAATCCGTGGTCTTGTTGAATCTGCGCGGCCTTGTCATATTGCGTGGGCGGCGCGAAACTCCCCCGCTCCGGCTCGATCTCGCGCCAACGCAGACGGTCGCGAATCCAGTTGGCTCCCGCCAGACTCGTCAGCGAGGCGTAGGCCTCCTGTGTCACGGGATCGTCCGTGGCGAACCAGGAAACGGCTCCATCAAGACAAACCGGAGAATCGTCCGGAATGGAGGTGTTCCACGGAGCGAGGACTGCCGCCGTCGTTCGAGCGACCTTTTGACCGTCCGCGTCCAGGAACTCAACGTCGTACCAACCGATCCCAATCGTTCCGAGCGCGACGGAATCTTTGATTGTCCCTTGGCTAACGACGTTGCCGCGATCGTCGAGCGCGCGCCAATGCGTTGCCGCCGGAGGTAGATTCTCAGGAAGGACAACTACGACGTCCTCTCCCTCCACGTACACATTGCCTGGATGGTTCGGCATCGGTGTGGGCGGTGTCCGCTCCTGTGCACTAGTGTTGAACGCGATCAACACCGCCGCCAAGATCCCAAGCCAGACGAACGGACGCCTACGTGCTGTGCCTCGTCGCTCTTCGCTTTCCCCCAAGTACATAGCTTACTCCCCCGTGTGTTCTCCTTTCAGATACCCGATCAGGTCGCGAAGTTGCTGCTTCGTCATGGCCTTCTCGAGTTCCTCCGGCATGAGTGAAAGACTCGCGGTATACATCGTCTCGATCGCGTCACGCTGGATGGTGTCCTCGACCCCCAGGGGTCCGCGGATCGTGATCGTCGATTCGGTCTGCGAGGTGATGATACCGGAATAGGTCTGAAAATCCATGGTTTCGACGACGTAGTTCTCGTAGCCTTCCACGAGAAGGCTGTTCGGCATGATGATGTGAAGCAGGATCGATTCGATGGGCTGGCTGCGAATGTCCGTAAGATCCGGCCCAACCGCGAAACCCTCTCCTTTGAAGGTGTGGCACGACGAACACAATTCCTTGAAGACACCGTGGCCTTCGGCGGGATGAGGAGGCAGTTCCAGGGCGGACTTGAACTCCTCATACACCTTCACGCGGTCAGTCGTCTTCACAGCGGCGAACGCGGCATCGGCCCGCTGCTTGATGGTTTCGTCCTTGCTGCGCTGCAACCGGCTGCGCGTGGCCGGATCGACGGCCCACGCCTCTATTGCGCCGGCATCGATGGCGTCCATCAGCGTGAGGATACGTTCCTTGTTGGCCAGCATCGCGCCGAGCACCGCCGTGCGCGAAGGTTTGGTCAGCGGACGCCACGTATCCGCGTCGACAAGCAAAGGACCAACGCGCTCGTCCTGGATCGTGCCCAAGGCTTGGACCGCGGCCACCTGCAATTCCTGCGCCTCGTGTGGCGTCAACAGCATAGCGAGCGGAACCGCGGCCGTGTCGTAATCGGTGTAACCGAGCAACCGCACTGCCGCGAGCCGGTCGGCCAGCGACGCATCGCCATCGCGCGCCACTTCGGTCGCCGACTGGACCATGGAATCGATGTGCTGAATACCAGCCTCGTCTAGTGTCTCCAGTTCTTTCAATCGCGCCAATGCCGAAGCACCTGGCTCGAATTGCTTCCCATGATGAACGCCCTCTAGGACGCCCGTCACTCCGGCAACCTGCCAGGAGGGCGGGGGAACTTCGGCGGACTCGCGAAGCAGATCGGTGACGAACGCGCCCGTCGCCGTGGCCTCTTGACCCAGCCCAAAGGTACGGCCAAGGGAACTCAACATGTCAGAGAGGGACTCGGATTCTCGCGGCAAGTTGGCTAGGAAGGCCTCCGCAAACGCGGGAATGTCCCCGCCAGCACTGCTGAGCACAGCAGCACGCGTCCATTCGTCGTCGATACCCTTGGCCGCGATGGCCGCCAGCGCCTCCGGGACGCGCGGGTCCTCCGCGTCGCCAAGCGCCAATGCCGCCGCAAATCGCACGTTGGCCTCGGGATCGCTCGCCAACGCGATCAGTTGATCCACGATCTCCGCCGACCCCAACACCCGCCACCACGCGAGATGAACCGCCGTCTCCCGCAGGTCGGGTGACGGGTCCTTCATCCCTGCAATCATCTCCTCGTCCTCCAGCTCCTGGAAAGCCTGCAGGAGATGCATGGCGTGCGCCTTCGTTTGGGGCAGGATCGCATTCCCAAGTACGTCATGAAGCGGCCCGGCGATGGCGGGGTCTTCCTTCTCGATGAGGAGCCGATGCGCCGTGTCGCGAGTCCACGCGTTCGGCTGCTGCAAGGCCTTGCAGAGCGCCTCCACGCTGGTATCATCAAACCGCGCCTCAGCCAGCGCCTTCCCAGCGGGAGGCGCATCCGCCGCAGCGATGCGATAGATGCGGCCCTGTTGCTTTCCGCTGTCGAAGTCCGTCACCGCGGCGACCTCCGGCGGCAGATAGGTGGGATGCTCGATCGTCTTGCGATACATGTCGCACAGGTAGAGCGCGCCGTCCGGCCCGTTGCACAGAAACACCGGACGCGACCAGTTGTCCGTCGTCGCGAGAAACTCGACGCCGTCGCGTACGCGTTGCGCCACAAAGGTGCCGCCCTCGCGCACCAGCCGATCCGTATGCACGAGGTTCGCCGTCGGTTCGCACACAAAACTGTTGCCACGGTATTCCTCCGGCAATGCAGTTCCACGAAAGATGGTCAAACCGCAAGCCGCCGTGAACGTACCCGCGTGGGCATACGCAGTCGTAGGCGCTTCGCTCAACGCATAGATCTTCGCCGCAGCGCCGTGGTCCGGGATGTCGCAATACGTCTGGGTAGATCCAAGATTCGGGTTGCGCGACAGCCATTGGGGTTGCATGACCACATGTGCGACATGCCGCCGGTTGCTGCAGAAGAACTTGCGTCCGTAGTCGTCGAAAGCCTGCCCGAACTGCGCCTGTCCTGCCGTCGTTTCGAAGGATCCGGTCAAGGGGAAGAATCGAAAATCGTAACTCCCCATCGTAATTGGACCGACCTCGGGATAGTCCGGCGACGTGACCTCGCCTCCACTCAGCCCGTTCGTGAGGTATATCCAGTTGTCGATGTTCAACGTGGGATGGCTGACGCGGAGTTGCGTCGACCCGCCTAGAGAGAAGCCGGAAAGCATCGACTCCCGCACGTCCGCTTTCTTATCGCCATCCGTATCCTTGAAAAAGAGCACGTCCGGCGCGCAGGTCACAATAATCCCGCCCTTCCAGGGCATGACGCCATTAGGGAACGTGAGCTTGTCCGCAAACACCGACCGAGTTTCGAAGTAGCCGTCCTCGTCCGTGTCCTCCAACAGCGCCACGCTGCCGGCAGGATCGCTTTCATCCTGCGTCGGGTAGCCACGATTCTCGACCACGTACAACCGTCCCGCTTCGTCAAAGCACATGGCAACGGGATCGAACACCTCGGGCTCGGCCGCAATCAACTCGATCCGGACACCAGGCGCCAGCTGAAATGACTCAACAGCCTCCTTTGCGGGGATCGGGTCGAGCTGCTCGGCCCAAGCCATGGGAAGGATTAGACCTATCACAAGCAAACAAAGAACGGACCGCATACATCTCTCCTTGGGAATTCACCAGACAGTCCGCGTAGCATACCGAATCGCAGGCCCCTGTGAGAAACGCCGGATTGCCAGATTTGATCGGGATTCGCGGCTTCGGTACCGTTGAAATGCGGATCGGGGCAGGGCCGCCTGTCCCGCTTGGGCCGAAATGAATCTACGCGAGGTGCAGTACAATCATGACATCGATTTGGCGGATACTCGGAATTTGTGCAGGAGCAGGACTCATGGCCGCGTTACCGGTTTATGCGGACGGTATGAAGATTGGCGCCGGCCGGTGCATCATCACGCCGGAAAAGCCTATGTGGATGGCCGGATACGCCAGTCGTTCAGAACCGTCGGATGGCAAATTGCATGACCTCTGGACCAAGGCGCTTGTCATCGAGGACGAAGACGGCGCGCGCGGCGTCATCGTGACGACCGATCTGGTCGGCTTGCCCGCGAATATCTCCGGTCCGACCGCCGAAAAGATCGCGCAGGAGTTCGACATCCCGCGGGAACGCGTCATGCTCACGGCATCGCACACGCACAGCGGTCCCGTACTTCGGGACAATCTGTTCGACATGTACGGGCTGACCGAAGAACAGTGGGCTTTGGTCGAAGAGTACACGGCCCTCTTGCCGGAACTAATCCTCACCGCGGTGCGCCAGGGCGTGGAGAACCTGGAGCCAGGCACCTTGCACTGGGGAATCGGTGAAGCCGGATTCGCGAAGAATCGCCGCAAGTACACCATCGACGGCGTCATCAACGACTTCAACCCCATCGGCCCCGTTGACCACGATGTGCCCGTGCTCTCGGCGCGCGCCGCGGACGGATCGCTGAAAGCGGTCCTGTTTGGATACGCCTGCCATTGTACGGTGCTTGGCATTCAGCAGTGGAACGGCGACTACGCCGGTTTCGCGCAAGTTTATCTTGAAGAGAAGTTACCCGGGACCACCGCGCTGTTTGTCGCGGGTTGCGGCGGCGATCAGAACCCGCTGCCGCGCCGCGAGATTGAACTCGCGGAGAAATACGGCAAAGAATTGGGCCAGTCGGTGGAAACCGTCTTGAATGGAACAATGGCCGACGTGCATGGCCCCCTTTGCGCGGCGTACAAGGAAAACCCGCTCGCACAAAACGAGCCGACGACCCGCGAAGAAGTTGAGAAGCAGTTGGAAGACCCGAACGTCTACATCCAGC
>CAZWDH010000102.1:0-21146 GCA_964632865.1 uncultured Nitrospiraceae bacterium | reverse complement strand
AGGCGAAGGCAACGTGTTCCCGAATGATGTGAAGCAGGTGGCGATGGACATCCTCCGGCACCGGGTCATCATCACCTACGAGGCCGAGGCCGAGAACAAGACAAGCGAAGACATCATCCGAATGATCCTCGACACGGTCCCGGTACCCTGATCGGCGGATCGCGGCTGAAAGTGGCAAGATGATACCGCAGGAAGTCATGCAGGAAATTCGCCGGATTCAGATCCGGACGAATCACATGGTCAACGACATACTCACGGGGCAATACGAGAGTGTGTTCAAAGGCCAGGGAATGGAGTTCAAGGAAGTCCGCGAGTACGTCCCGGGCGACGAGATTCGTCTCATCGATTGGAACGTGACGGCTCGCACGGGCATCCCCCACGTGAAACTCCTCGCGGAAGAGCGCGAACTGACGGTCATGCTGTTGGTGGACGCCAGCGGGTCAGGTCGGTTCGGCAGCGTCCGCCGATTCAAGAATGAACTCGCGGCAGAGCTTTGCGCCGTCCTCGCGATTTCGGCCATCAAGAACAACGACAAGGTCGGCCTCATCATATTCACGGACGACGTCGAACTCTATGTACCCCCGAGCAAAGGACGCCGCCACGTGTTGCGCGTTATCCGGGAAGTTCTTTTCTTCGAGCCGAAGGGGCGCAAGACGGATATCCCCGGCGCGTTGCACTTTTTGAACGGGATCACGAAGCGTCGGGCGGTGACCTTTCTGGTGTCCGATTTTATGGCGGACGGCTACGAGGTGCCCATGCGCGTTGCGGCCAAGCGGCACGACCTGATTGCCGTGGTCGTCAGCGATCCGCGCGAGGCGGAATTGCCGAACGTCGGACTGCTCAACGTGCGCGATGCCGAGACGGATCGCGAGGCGCTTGTGGACACGAGCAACGCGTCTGTCCGCGAGCAGTATGCGCTGGAAGCGCGTAAACGGGCCGCGGAACGCGATCGAATTCTGCGCCGCAACCGGGTCGATGCCATACACGTGCGCACGGACCGGCCTTATGTGGAAGAGATCTACCGCTTCTTCCGGATGCGGGAACGCCGTTATGCATGACGACTCGGTACAGACCGGTGATCACGAAACGCCGGAGCGGCTGAAGCAGTTTCGCGCCCGCTACGAAGGCGATGCCTGCGGCGGGCGTGGCCGGCGTTGGTTGAAGCCCGTGCTCCTTGCGGGGGCGGTGTTACTCGGGCTCTGGGGGGCGGACGTCTTTTTGCGGGGCGCCATTGCCGACTCGACGGCCCAGCGCGGCGGAATGTCGGCCGAGGAATGGCGGGAGTACGCCGTTTACCTGGAAGGAAAGGATCTGCCGGCCGAAGCGATGCGCGCGTACGAGAAGTATTTGGAAACGGCAACGCTGTCCGACGACGCGCGTGCGATGGTTTGCTATTCCATGGCGTTGCTTGCTTTGGATGCGGGCGACTATCGCGATGCGTTGGCGAAACTGTATCAGGCCGAGTTGCTGGCGCCGGATTGCCCCTTGAAACCGGAAATCGACAAGAAGGTCGTGATGTGCCTCGAGCATCTGGGGCGCAAGGACGCGTTGCGGCGCGAATTGCGTGAACGCAGCGATATCGGCCAAGCGTCTCGCGACATTGCACCAGCGGATGTTGTCCTCGCCGAAAGCGACAACATTGTGTTCACGCGAAGCGATCTTGAACGCGAGTTGGAGGCGTTACCTTCGTCCGTGCGGGCTGGGTTGAACACGGCCGAGGCCAAAGGGGAGTACCTGCGCAGTGTCGTGGCGCGGCGCATGCTGGTGGAGAAGGCGCTGCGTATGGAGTTGGACCGGGCGCCGGAGATCCTCGACAGGCTGGAGCAGCAGCGCAACGCGTTGATCGTCGAGAAACTCATCGACGAGCAGTTGGCCGGGCTTTCCGAGCCCACACCGGAAGACGTGGAACGTTTCTATCGCGCGGAACAGGACCGATTTAAGATGCCCGGGTCTGATGAAGTCCCGCCGTTCGAACGGGTGAAGGAGCGGGCGGCAAAGATGCTTCAGGTTCAGCGGAAGCAGGAAGCCATGGCTCGGCTGATCGAGCAGACCCTCGCGGAACAGAAGGTGACGTTTCACGCGGAACGCCTCGCCGATGGGGATGAAGGAGCGGCGCCATGAGGTATTTTGCACTGCTCCTCGCAGGAATTGCCGCCGCGCAGACGCCCGTCGAGGTGTACGTCACGGTCGACCCGCCCGAGATTCCCTTTCACCGGCAGACGCGTGTTTCCATCACGGTTGAAGCCCCGGCGGATGCCGAAGTGACCATGCCGCAACTGGCGGGGAAGTTTGGCGGCCTGAACGTTTATGGGGAACCGGACTTCACGAGCGAAGTGCTTCCGGACGGGCGCAAACAGGTGGTCGAGACTTACGTGCTCGATCCGATTTTCACCGGTACCTACCCCGTCGAACCCGTAAAGGTCACCGTTGGCGAAGCGGAGGAATTCACGGTCCCCGTTCCCGCGATACGGGTTCGTGAGCTTACCGAAGCCGAAGAGCAGGCAGCCCTGGAGTTCGTCGCGAGCGAAGGGCCGGTGGATATCGAGACGCCGCTGTTGGAGCGGTGGGACGTCTGGAGCGTGTTATTGGCCGGCGCGGCCATCGTCATGATTGTCTTGTTCTACCTGCTCCGCAACCGGAAAGTTGTCCAACGGCTTGCGCCGCCGCCGAGTGCGTGGGACCTCGCCTACAGCAGGCTCCGGGAGCTTGATGCGCGGAAGTGGCCCGAACAGGGACGTATCCAACCGTATTACGTAGAACTCTCGTCGATTCTCCGCCACTACATAGAAGATCGTTTCACGTTGCACGCTCCGGAAATGACAACGCCTGAATTTCTGGCAGAGGCATCGAAGAGCGGGGCGCTGAGCGCCGACCACCAGGACTTGCTCGCTCACTTTCTGCGCCATTGTGACCGCGTGAAATTTGCCCAGTTCCGCCCGACCCAGGGGGACATGGAACGCAGCTTCGCGGAGGTTTTGCGCTTCGTCGACGATACGGTTCCAAAACCGGCCGCAGCCGGCGAGGAGGCGGCATGAACCTTTCTGGCCTCTTCTCCTTCAATGCGATCATGTATCCGGCGGCGCTCTTGCTGCTTGTCGGCGTGCTGGTGCTGTTCATTGCGGAGTTGTTTGCCCGGGCGCCTGGCGCCATGTCTGTGTCCACCGGCGAAACGCTGGCAACGATTCGGGGGCGCCACCCCGGCGCGTTGTATCGGATTCCCGCGCTGTTGCGCGCGGTGGGGCTGGCCCTGCTGGTGGTGGCGTTGGCGCGCCCGTTGCAGGGATTGTCGCCCCAGAAGGACAAGGCGGACATCGTGGACGTCATGTTGTGCGTCGACTTGTCACAGAGCATGAGCGTGACCGATTTTCGCACGCGCGATACACGCATGAACCGGCTGGAAGTGACGAAGGAAGCGGTCCGCGACTTCATCGACAGCAGAAAGAACCGTCCGTCCGATCGGTACGGTCTCGACCGGTTGGGGTTGATTCTCTACGCCAAGTACGCGTGGACTCAAACGCCGTTGACCCTTGACTACGCCGTGCTTGAGCGCGACCTGGAAAACGCGGAGATCAATACGCGCGAACAGAGCAAGCAGGGGACGGCGATCGGCTCCGCCATTGGCTTGGCAGTGAGCAAGCTGCGCAAGTCTGAAGCGAAGAACAAGGTGATTATCCTGCTGACTGACGGCCGCAACAACGAAGGCGAACTCGATCCCTTGACCGCGGCGCAGCTCGCACAGGAGTACGGCATTCGCATTTATACCATCGGCGCCGGTTCCAGTGATGAGGTTCTCGTCACGTCGGAGACCCTTTTTGGGCCCATGCCAGACATTCGGCGTCTGCCGATCGATGAGGAAACCTTGCGCCAGATCGCGGACATCACCGGAGGCCGGTTCTACCGGGCGACGGATCTGGAGTCGTTGCATAGCGCGTACCAGGAGATTAACGAACTGGAAACCACCGAGGTCGAACTCGGCGATTATTACGAATACAAGGAGGCGTTCATGCCGTGGGCGGCACTGGGCGCAGTAGCTCTGTTAGCGAGCGTGTTTACACGACGGTATCGGTTTGAGCCGATACCGTAGGGAAAATTCGAAATTCGAAGCACGAAGTCCGAAACAAATTCGAATGTTTCAAATGAAGAAAAGAAGAAACAGAAGAAGTCTTCGTACCAGAAGTCAATCTTCGGAATACGTGGGCGTTGCTCCATTCGGCGAATTCGCAGTCGTCTTCCCCCTAGGCGGCGGCATCTTTCCTTGGAGGCAACCACCGGTAGTTCTTTTGAATTTTGGTCATTCGAACTTGTTTCGGATTTCGTGCTTCGTATTTCGGATTTGGTTTTGCACTGACAAGAGAGTAATGGCGACGGCCTTGTCTGGAGCGTAACGTGGAACTTGGGTTTGCATTCGAATGGCGACACCTTCCGTGGTGGGCTGCTTTGGCAGTCGCCGCGATTGGACTGGTGTATCTCGCCCTTCGCCTGTTGGAGAAACGCAGGCATGCGCGTGTGCAGCGCGTGGTCGATGCGAAACTCGCGCCACGGCTGCTGCCCGGGTATGACGCCCGAATTCGCCGTCCCCTGACGTGGTTGACCATGTTTGGGTGCGTGTGCCTCGTCCTGACTTTCGCGCAGCCGCATTGGGGGCAGTCCTGGCAGGAAGTGCGCCGGGCGAGCCGCGATATTGTAGTTCTCCTGGACACGTCGGAAAGCATGCGCGCGGCCAATCCGTTGCCGGACCGGATGGAGCGGGCGAAACAGAAGATCATGGCCCTGCTCGATCGCGCTCCGGGCGATCGGTTTGCCTTGATTGCGTTTTCCGGGTCGGCGGCGCTGCAGAGTCCGCTCACGCTGGACCACGGGTACTTCAAATCTGTTCTTAACACCATCGATACGGACACCATCAGCGAAGAGGGAACGGATATCGCCACCGCCATCGACGCCGCGGTCGAACTTTTCAAGAAGGAGGACGAAAGCACGGGGCGAAGCGGCAAGGCGTCGCGCGCGATGTTGCTTATCTCGGACGGCGAACAGGGTGATGAGATTCCCGGCGACCCCGTGGAAGCGGCAGAGGCCGCCAGTGACTACGGCCGCGTCTTTGTCATCGGCGTGGGCGATCCCGATGGCACGGAGGTGAAGCTTCCGGATTGGATGGGACGCTATTCAACGGTCATGGACGGAGACAAGCCGCACCTGTCCATGCTCGACGAGGATCTGCTTTCGCGTATTGCGATTGCCGGCAATGGCGCCTATACCCGGTCGCGCATCGATTCGTGGGACATTGAACAGTTGTTCCAACGGTTTGAAGTCCTATCCGCGCGGGATATGGAGAGTGACGTGCGGCTGCGTCTGGTGAACCGGTATCAGTGGCCGCTCGCGCTGGCAATTCTCGCATTTGCCGGAGAAGGTCTTTGGCTTGTGCTCATGCCGTGGTTCAGGCTGTGGCGCTTGCGCCGGGCCGGGCAGGCGCAGCTCGCGAAGGAAGCGGGGCAGGAATATGCGTAGCGTAATCGCGATAGCATTGGTCAGCGCGCTCGCTTCAGCCAGTCACGCGGATTCCTTCCGGGAACGGCTCAACGCGGCGAACGCGCTTCTCCGCGGAGGGGATGTACAGGCGGCGTTGGACGGGTACCGCGATCTGCGCGTCGACGAACCGGAATCCCCCGAGTTGCTCTACAACATGGGTTGCGCCAAGTATGAGGAGGCCCTTCAGAATCTGAAGGACGGGTTGGAGGACGCGAGCACGAATCCGTTTGAGGAAGCGCGCGCGTCCTTCGAGAAGGCCCAGGCTTTGGGCGCGGGCGAACTTCGTGAGGATGCCGCGTTCAACAAAGCGAACTGCCTGGCCCAATTCGCGAAGCACATGTCGCCCGAGTCGGTCGAGCAAGACGCGCTGATAGACGCGTATCAGCAATCCATTACCGCATACGAAGACCTTCTCCGCCAGTACCCCGGTCACACCGGGGCCCGGAAGAACCTCGATCACATGCGGTATCTCCTGAAGAAGATGCTCCAGAATCCACCACCACCGCCCGAAGAGAATCAGGGGAAGGGGGAGAACGAGCCTCAGGAGGAACAAAAGCAGGAAGAGCAACCACCGGACCCGTCCACAGAGCAGCAACCGGGCGATCAGGAGCAACCGCAGCAAGCGCAGCAAGACTCCGAGTCCGAGGATGAATCGCAACAACAAGAACAACCTGAACCCGAGTCGGCAGAGGAGAATCAGGACCGCGAAGAGCAGATGCAGAATGCGGCCGAGCCGGACGAACAAGAGGAAGAAGAGCAGCGCGAGGCGCAAGCCGTGGAAACCGGGGATCTTCCCGATCGCCAGACCATCGAAGCACTGCTTCAATCGCTGGAAGATCGCGATCAGATGGAGCAGCAGTCCGAACGCCAGGAGCCGCGCCAGACTCGAATCCGGCGGGAGTGGTGGTAATGCGCAGCATTTTTACTCTAGCGTTCGGCTTGATTCTAGCGTCTGCCGCGCACGCGCAGGGTTCGGTCAAGGTCAGTGTCGATCGGGACACCGTGGTCCAGGGCGAGGTGTTCCGGATTACGGTCCAGGCCAGTGGCGAGCGCATCGGTGAGCCCGAGCTTCCAGAGGTCGAAGGACTGCAAATCGATCCGGACCCCGTCTACCGGAGTCTCCAGACCAGCATCGTGAACGGTCAGATGTCGGCCAACAAGCTTCGTGGTTACAACGCGGTGGCCCTTCAAGCGGGCACGGTAACCATCCCGCCCATTGGCGTGCAAATCGCCGATCAAATTGTCCTGAGCCAGCCGGTAACGTTGACCGTGCTCCCGGAACGTCACGGCGCGTCGAACCGGCGCGGGGGTGGGGCCGGCGGCGCGATCTCTCTTGAGGACGTCTTGCAGTTGACCGTCGATCTCGAAAAGCGGGAGGCGTACCAGGGCGAGCCGATCCTCGTGACCTTTACGCTTTGGGCCATGGGGGGGTCCCAAGTGCGTCAAATCGAGTCCGAGTTTCCTGACACGACGGGTTTTTATGCCATCCCACGGGAACCGGAACAGATGGATCGAGGAGTTGACACCGTTCGGGATGGCCGGCAGTTCACGGCGGTCCATTGGGAGCAGACAATCTATCCGACCAAAACGGGGGAACTGGAGATCGGCCCCTGGATCTGGCACGGCGTGCTGGTTCCACCAAATACGATGCGCGCCCGCAACGTGGACCTCATTACCGACCCGGTACGCATCACCGTGAAACCGTTGCCGGAACCACCCGAAGCGTTTGTTGGGGCGGTGGGCCAGTTCGACGTGTCCGTGCGCAAGCCTTCGGCGAACCCGATCCGCGGGGTCCCATTCGATCTCGCGGTGACGATCTCCGGGAATGGGAATCCCGACGGCATTCAAGCGCCGCCACTTCCAGAAGTGGAGTGGGCTTACATTGCCGAACCGCGACGGGAACCGGGACGCGATCCGCGCAACGGTAGCGAACGGGTCGATAGAACGTTTGTTTACTCCATAACGCCCATGGAAGAGGGCGCCCAGAAGATGCCGGGGATCGAGTTCTGCTATTTCGATCCAGAACTCGAGGACTATACCGTCGCCAAGACCGACTCCCTCGAATGGATGGTTCGCCCCTCGACGGAGCCCGATCCCAAGATCGTCGTTGATGGCGACGCGATGCAAGGCCCTGGCGTGGAAGTTCTGGGTAAGGATATCCTGCCGATCATTACGAACCCGGGACCGTTGCGACGGCGCACCGCCCTGGTGTGGGTGGTACCGCCGGCGGTCGTAATTCCGGCGCTGGCCTATGGCGGGCTGGCGCTTTTCGTCCGCCATCGCCGGCGATTGGCCGGCGATACGGGATTCGCGCGGGCGCACCGTGCGACGCGTCTGGCCCAACGCCGGCTCGCCGGGATTCACGAACTCCCCGATCCGGTGGACGGACTCTACCGCGCTCTCGTGGGATATATTGCGGACGTGTTCAACGTTCCGGAATCTGGTTTGACGTCGGCGGATATCGACGTTCTGCTGAAGGATCGGCAGGTGGATGCCGAAACGGCGGGCTCAATGATTCGCATCCTCAAGACCTGCGAACGCGCGCGCTACGGCTCCACACCCCTTTCTGATGACGAATTGAACGCGTTGGTTCATGGCGCGCTGCATGGGATGGAACGACTCGACACCGCTCGCGCTAACGGAGGTATGCGATGACCGTGCTGGCAATTGTGAGCCTGATCCACGGCGCGACCGTTTTTAACAGTGCCTTTGATCGCGCGAACGCGGCCTATCTTGAAGACGACTTCCAGACGGCCATCAAGGGGTATGAACAACTCGTGTCGGACGGCGTAGCCGACGCCGATCTTTTCTACAATTTGGGCAACGCATATTACCGCGCGGGCCAGTTGGGTCCTGCGATCGCCAACTACGAACGGGCGCTGCACCTGCGGCCGGGCTTCGAGTCTGCCGAGCGCAACCTGGCCCAGTGCCTGGGAGAAACACAACGTCAGCTCAGCGCTCCGTTGCCGCCGCCCTGGCAACAGGCGCTGCTATTCTGGCATTCCGGGTTGACGCCGAAAACGTCGCTCGCGGTCGCGCTCGCGTGTTGGATACTCGTATGGGCGCTGCTGGCAATCCGGCTGATACGGCAGCCGCCGTACCTTCGGCGGGCCGCTGTGGTCTTTGCTGTTTTGGCGGTTATGTTCGGTCTGTCGTCGTGGGTCAAGGAGCATCCCCCACTGCTCGCAGTGGCCAACAACGACAACGTGCCCGTGCGCTACGGGATCGGCCCCGACGAAACGCTGCGCTTCGAGTTATTTGCCGGCGATCGGGTGCTCGTAGAGAGACGCGCCGACGGCTGGTTTCGCGTCGCCACCGCAGGGGGGGAGCGCGGGTGGGTGGAAGAGGATGAACTGACCCTTGTTGGGCCGCCGTATCAGCGTCCACCGGATGCATTGGCGGATAGAGAGGAAGGTCGTTCGTGACCGTCTCATTTGATGTAATGGTCGATCAGGCTCGTTCGGGACTCTCGCAGGGCGAGGCGCTCGAACGGGAAATGTGCCTTCGCGCGACGCGGCAATATGCGGTCGAACGGCGTACGGCCATCCGTCAGCGGCACGACGATGCGGCATCGGGCAGCGATGTGGTGCATATGATGTCGGGCGCGGCGGACGAGATCGTTCGCGGCGTGTTCCAGTTCGCGGCGAACTCACTGTCCACGAGGCGGTCAATCGCGACCCGCGTTGCGCTGTGCGCGCTGGGCGGCTACGGGCGCGGCGAACTCAGCCCCTACTCCGACCTCGACGTCTGCCTGCTCTACGAAGGTCCTCTCGACGAACCGATCCGCGCGCTGAACAGCTACATTATCCCGTTCCTCTGGGACAGTGGATTTGCGGTTGGCTACTCGATCCACAGCGTGCGGGAAGCCGTCGAACTCGCCGAGAGCGATATCCAGGCGTTTACACGGTTTCTCGAAGGCCGTCTCCTGGCCGGCGAAAGCACCGTCTACGCGCGGCTTAAGCTGAGCATTCGCGCACTCAAGTCGGGCGCCATGGCGGGACGGTTCATCGAATCCAAGGTCCGCGACCGGTATGAGGGGCTTTCTTCTGAGCATCGGGATCTCTTTGATTCGGAGCCCAACGTCAAGGAAAGCGCCGGCGGTCTGCGCGACTTTCACACCGCGCTTTGGCTATTGATGATGTCGCATGACGTCGACACGCTGGACGAGGCGGTCGCGCAGGGCATCATCACGCCCGACGAACACCTCGATTTTGTCGATGGCCTTGATTTCGTCTGGCGAATCCGGAACGAACTGCATTTCCATTGTGGCAAAGCCGAAGACCGGCTCACCTTCGCGTTGCAGGCTCATGTGGCGAAGGCCTTCGGATACAGGAACAGCCACCATTTCATGCAAAGTTACTATACGGCCGCGGGAAAACTGCGGCGGTTCCTCCGGATTGCGGCGCGCGTGTGCAACTACGCGCCGCTCGCGAACTTGCCGGATGCGGGCATGCCCGTGGCGCAGGAGTACGCCATTGAGAACGGAGAACTCTACGTCGGCGCGGGGGACCCGAACTGGTTCGCGCACAATCCCGCACGTCTGATGGAGGTCTTCTGGTTGTGCGCGCGCCATCTGGTTCCGCTCAGTCGTCCGTCCGAGGTGTCCGTCGCGGAAAACCTTCATCTCGTGAACGACACGTTTCGAGCCAACAACATCGTTCGCCGATTCTTCACAGCTATCTGCAATCGACCGCTTCAGGCCGGACATGCGTTACGCCAGGCGGCGAACAGCGGTTTGCTGGGGCGTTATCTTCCCGAGTTCGAGGCGGTGCATGACGTCATCCGCTACGAGGACTTTCATTCGTATCCGGTAGGCGAACATACCCTGCGTGCGATCGAAGCACTTGCGAAGATCGATGACCTCGAAGGTGCGGTAGGGCGATGCCTTCAGGAAGCGTTGGAAAACCTTTCCGATCCCTACATTTTGGTCTTGACCATCCTGTTCCATGATCTCGGCAAGATCGAAGGCGACGTGCATACCGAGGCGAGCGTCCGCATTACGCGGGAGATCTGTGCTCGCACCGGGATACCGCCGGAAGACGAGGAACGCATTGCCTTTCTCGTGCAGCATCATACGCTGATGACGAACATCAGCCAGTATCGCGATATCGACGACGAAGATATCGTGCGCAGTTTTGCCGAGACGATGAAGACGGAATCGCGTCTTCGTGCGCTGTTTTTGCTGTCCTACGCCGACTTATCGGCGGTAGGTCCCGCGGTGTGGACGGATTGGAAGGGGGCTTTGCTGCTGCAGCTCTATCTGCGATCGGTCAAGCACTTGCTGGGCCGGGCGGAGACGGTAGGGGAGTCGTATTGGGAATCCGAGAAGGCGGCACAAGTATGCGCGGCGGTTCGCTCCGATTTGTTGGAAGAAGTCGAACCACACCTCCGGGGGCTGGGATCCCGGTACTTCATTGCATTCGAACCGGGACAGATCGCCGAGCACCTGGAATGCGTCGAGGAGGCGCGGCGCACGGGCCTTTCGGTCAAGTGCATCCCGAAAGAGTCGCTTGGCATGAGCGACGTAGTTATTTGCACAAAGGACCGTCACGGCCTCTTTTCCATGATCGCGGGATGTTTTTCATCCCTGCTCATCGACATCAACAATGCAGCTCTGTTTACCCGGGAAGATGGCATCGTTGTCGATTGTTTCACCGTCGCGGACGCGCGGCGGTTGCGGCCCCTCACGTCTGCCCAAGGCGCGAAAGTGGAGCAGGTGCTTCGTTCTATCCTGTTGGGCGACGAAGACGTACAGGTGCTTGTGGACCGGGCGCGGAGGCGCTTGTTCGCGCTGCTTCAACCGAAGACGCCGATTCCCACGCGCATCGAGTTTGACAATGATTCGTCCCGCGGACATACCATTGTGGATATTGAAACTGGTGACCGTACCGGACTTCTATACGATATTACGCGCGCTTTGTCGGAACTTGGCCTCGATATCGCGACCGCTCGAATCGTAACCGACGCAAGGCGGGTGCGCGATTCGTTTTACGTGACAAGTACCAATCGAAAAATCGAAGACGATGCAGTACTGGCGACGCTGCGCGATGGGTTGCACCAAGCCATTCATCCGCGTGCCGTAGCCGACACCAAAGGAGAGCATGTATGAGAACCCGAGGATTGCGAGCACTGATCGTTTTGACGGCGGCCGTCGGATGGGCGTCGCTGGCGTCGGCGATTAGTCCGATGCTGAAAGAGTTGGAGGACGCGTACATCCGCATCGGCGAGCAGGTGCGGCCCTCGGTGGTCAACATCGACGCCGAGCAGGAGGCGCCCGAGGGGATGGATGACCCGCGTATGCGGAGCATGGAGGAGTTGTTCCGGTACTTCAACATCCCCATGCCGGAAGGTCACCCTCCGCCGAGCCGCCAACCCTTGCCGATGGCCTCGGGGTCCGGGTTCATTTACGACAAGGATGGTCATATCATTACGAACAACCATGTCGTCGAGAATGCCACATCCTTGAAGGTCCGCATGCACACGGGCGAAGTATTCGATGCGGAAGTCATCGGCACCGATCCCGACACGGACCTTGCTGTCATCAAGATTGCAGCGGACGACGATCTCCCGGTCGCCGAATTGGGCGATTCGGACAATCTCAAAGTCGGTCAGTTCGCCATCGCATTGGGAAGCCCACGCGGCCTCGAAGGTTCACTCTCGTTCGGCCACGTCAGTGCGTTGGGCAGGGATGATCTTCGGCTGCCGACCGACATGCGCTTCCAGAACTTCATTCAGACCGACGCGGCCATCAACCTTGGCAACAGCGGCGGTCCGCTTTGCGACATCGACGGTAAGGTGATCGGTATCAACACGGCGATTGTTTTCGGCGCCGAATCCCTTGGTTTCGCGATCCCCGTGAACATGGCGAAGCGAATCATTCCGCAACTCATCGAGCAGGGCAAGATCGTCCGCGGTTTCCTGGGCGTCAGCATCATGGACGTGGAGGACGTGGCAGAGACCTCGGGCTCGTTTACGGTTGCCGAACTGGTCGACGTGCTTGGATTGCCCGACACGAGCGGCGCGTACGTGGAGAGCGCATCTCCCGATTCCCCGGCCGAAGAAGCCGGCATCAAGAACGACGATGTTATCCGGAAAGTGAACGGCGCTGTCGTCCAGGATTCGAAAGATCTTGTGCGGCGCATATCGGATTTCCCTCCCGGGACCGAAGTGACGCTCGAGGTCTGGCGCGCCAAGGGACCAATGGAACTGACCGTCACGCTTTCCGAGTTCCCGGGCCGCACGGCCGCCATGCTTGGTCAGGCGATCTTGGGGATGCGGGTGCAGCCATTGACCCCTGAGCTTCGCGAGCAATTCCGAATTGGCGAGGATACCAACGGGTTGCTGGTCGTCGACGTCGAGCCCGGCACTCCTGCGGCGGAAGCCGAGATCGTCAGTGGCGACATCATCACAGAGGTTGCCCAGCAGGATCTCAGCACGGTCGATGAACTCAAGAGTCTGATTGCGGAATACGGGAAGCCTGGTGAATCGCTGTTGCTGCGGGTCGCGCGGCCTGGCGAACGTCCGGTTCCGAAAGTGATCAAGATCCCCACGGAGTAACGAAGGTGCAGCCATCGCGCTGCGCGACATCATGATGTGGCGCCGCCGCGGGTCGCGAAGATACGCGATCCGCGGCGAGCCCTTTTTGGGGGACGGTTCTTCGGGATTCTTACGACCCGGGGGGGAGCGCTCGCATGTGCCGGGATCCGCGGGCGTGATACGATAGGTGCGGAGAGAGGACTCATGGCAGATACGGTCAATGACGGAGCCCCTGCATTCGTACTGGTTACGCGGCGGGAACGCGTGCGCGCGGCGGCGGCCGCATTTGGAGCGCTGGTCATTCTCGTCGTTGGCGCGGTTCTGGTTCCCGACGGCCGAGGTGTGGGGACCCACGAGCAACTTGGTCTTCCCCCGTGTACCACGTACCGTCTTTTCAGCATCCCCTGTCCATTCTGCGGGATGACGACGGCCTTCGCTCACATGGCTCACGGTCATGCCTACGAAGCGTTCCACACGCAACCCGCGGGCGCATTGGCGTTTTTTGGGGCGATCGGCTTCGCGGTGTTCAATGGAATCGTAGCCGGCACCGCCCGTGCTCCGGCCGTGCTCAAGAAGCGCTCTGTGCGGCGGGTGATGTGGCAGGTCGGGATCGCCGTGGTTGCCTGCGCCTGGCTGTACAAAATGGCTGTTACGCTGTGAAAAGATTCACGCCCTTGTCGCTTCGTTTTTCATCGCAAGAAGCTGGACTCAAAGGGGCATATACAGTATACTCCCGCCGCTCGTGACCAAGGGGTAGTACGAACATGACGTTAGAATTCGCCGGCCAGCGGGTGCTTGTCGTAGACGACGAGACGGCCGTGGCTAACCTAATCGCACGCGAGGTGCAACGGCGGCTCGGGTGTGCCGCGGAGACCGTGTTCGACGGCGACCAAGCGTTGCAGGCCCTGAACGAGGGGTCTTTCGACGTGCTGATCACGGACATGATGATGCCGGGATGTCACGGGCTGGAGCTTGTGAGCCGCGTCAATCGCGACTTCCCCGGCACGGACGTGCTGGTGACGACTGCTTTCCCCGCCGATTTCCCGTATGTGGAGGTGGTGCGGGCGGGGGCAACGGACTTCATCGAGAAACCGCACTCGCCCGAGGAATTGCAGGCCAAGCTTATCCGGATCTTTCGCGAACGCGCGCTTACGTCTGAACTTGCCCGTGAGAAGCGCCAGGCGTTGGAGGACATGGAAGCCATGTCGCGGTTGCGGGACGCGCGGGCGGCGGCGGAGACGAAGTTCCAGCATCTTTTTGAATACTGCATGAACGGCATGCTCGTGGTGACGCCGTACAGTTTCGTGATTCAGGACATGAACCATGCCTTCACCGAAATTTGCGGCCGCGCGCGCGAGGATCTGATTGGTCGCGCGGTTTTTGAGTTCTTCGACGACGTCGAGCGCGAGCGGCTGCGGCAGGGGATGGTTCTCGTAACCGACACGGGGAAGGCGACGCTGGGAGATATCATGCTGCAGCGCCCGGACCGGTCGGTGGTTTGTCTCGACGTAAGCCTGAGTCACATTCCAATAGAATCGGAACCGCTCATTCATTTTGTCTGCCAGGACGTCACCGAGCAGCGGGAATTGCAGCGGCGCCTCACCGAAATCGCGCAAACGGATCAACTGACCGGACTCTACAATAAGCGGAGCTTTGATACCCGCCTCAGTGCGGCGGTCGGCCGCGCCAACAAGGACGGCTATCCGTTGACGCTCTTGTTTCTGGATATCGACAATTTCAAGCAGTGCAACGACACCCACGGGCATCAAGTGGGGGACGAACTCCTGGCTTCGGTGGGTCAACTTATCCAGCGTCATACCCGCACCCGGATGGATTCGGCGTTCCGCTATGGCGGCGATGAATTCGCGATCATACTTGCCCAGGCCGATACGACGATTGGCGGTCGTGTGGCCGAGCGCGTGCGCGCCGAGTTCTGTGCGGGAGAGGTCCGCGGCACGTCCCTCAGTATCGGAATCGGCGCGTTTGCGCCCGGAATGAAGGCCGCCGAACTGCTCCGAACTGCCGATCACGCCCTGTATCGCGCCAAGCAGTCCGGGAAGAATCAGATCTGTATCCAATGAAAAATCGAGCGCGGCCTCCGATTCGCCGTTCTGCGAACGGCGTGCCATCGTGACGGATATTCTCTCCGCCGTAATTCCCGTCTTCCTGATCGCGGCACTCGGTTTCGGCATCCGAAAGGCGTTTTCGCTTCATCTGAAGACGCTTTCCATTCTGAATATCTACATTCTGATTCCAAGTCTCGTATTCGACAGTTTGTCGGAGCGCGCGATTGATTGGACAGTCTTCGGCAAGATCGCGCTTGCGGCGCTGGCGATGGTCGTCTCGATGAGCGGCGTGTTGATGGTCATTGCCCGGGTGCGACGTATGGAGCCCCAGCTTGAGAGCGCCTTTCTTATGACCATGTTCGCAAACCTTGGCAACTTCGGTTTGCCGGTCGTGTTGTTCGCGTTTGGTGAAGAGGCCCTGTCCCTCGCCGTCGTCATCATGGTGTGTGGCGGGTTTCTTCAAAACAGCATCGGTCTTTACTTCGCGCAGCGGAGCCGCCATAACGCTCTCGTGTCGGCGTTGCATGTATTCCGTTTCCCCATGATTTATGCGTTTGGAGCAGCGTTGATTGCCCAGCGCGCGGGGTGGAGTCTTCCGCTCCCGATCGATCGCGCCGTCGAAATCTCGGCGTCTGCCGCCATCCCCATACAATTGCTCATCGTCGGCGCGACGCTTGGGGAAACCCGGCTGGAAACCGGCGCGGACGTGTTTCTCGCCACGGCGGTGCGCCTGGCCGGCGCGCCCGTACTGGCTCTTGCGGTTTGCGCGCTAGTCGGCCTGGAGGGCGAGGCCGCTCGCGTCTTCATCGTACAGATGAGCGGGCCGGTCGCGGTGGGTATGGCCGTTTATGGCGTGCAATTCGACCTGAAACCGGGATTCCTTGCGAGCGCCGTCGCGTGGACGTTCGTGTTGAGCAGCGTGTCTATTTCGATCGTGCTGGCCATTCTGATGTGAAGGGTCTCCGGGGATCACGCGCGTTGATCGGGTAATCTTGGCTGTCGTCGGGATAAACAATTCTGTCGCCCCCGTTCGGGGGCTGTGTGATGGGGCTGCCGGGTGACCCAGGGTTCCGCGCGTGCCTCGCTCCACCCTGGGTCCCTAACCGCAAACATCGTAAAAACTTTCGCAATCGGCTGGTCGATTCTCCTTAACTTATTCGGTGGTCAAATGATAGACGCCTGCATGCGAGCCGATTCTTCCGCCCCCGTTCGGGGGCTGTGTGGCGGAGGTGGCTGCGCGACCCAGGGTTCCGCTTGTGCCTCGCTCCACCCTGGGCTACAAGCCTCCGCCCCTCCGGGGCTACGCAAGTAGCGGCCGATACCAATGGATTCGTCGGCTTCGTCCTTACTTCTTGTCTTGGTTTTGTTTTTTCGGAATTGGAACATTGGGATTTGTTTCGGATTTGGTTGCGGCTATGCCGCGCTGGGCTACAAGCCTCCGCCCCTTCGGGGCTAATACGGCGGGCGTTGCGCGGTCATTGGGGCAGCGGTGAACCGTCTCTTTGAGGCGAATACGGCGAGCGGTTTGCGATCGTTTGGGCAGCGGTCCTCCGCGTCTTCGGGGCGGATACGGTGAGCGTTCCGCGATCATTGGGCGGCGGGGGCCGCTTTGGATTCCTTTGATGCGATCTTTCCCGAAAGCGTGACGCGCAAGACGAATGCGCCCATGTCACTTTTGAAGGGAACGGTAAGCCAGATGGTGTCCTGGGGGTGTTCGATGACGTAGTCACGTCCCCGCACGACGGCGGGAAGGCTGAGCGTCAGGGGAGGGGCATCGTCTTCCGTCAAGCGCGCCTTGGCATCGCCCGCGATGATATTGACGAGTTCGGCGATTCCGTCGACCACGGTCGCGTCCACGCACTTGATCTCGGTGCCCAGGAGTTTGCTGACGCAGGAGACGGCGACGCCCGAGGAGAATGCCAGAGCGACTGTGCCGCGGATGCGTCCACTAATTCCGATCACCGCGGTAATTTCGATGGGCGAGAAGTCTCGCGTGCGGGTGATCTTGCATTCGCCGCGAGTCACGCTGGTTTCCAGCATGGTCTCGTAAGTTTTGGCGACGGCCTCGATAAACGGATTGATGTAGGTTACATCCATAGCCGATAACCCGGCATGCTCGGGTTCCCCCTGGCGAAACGAAGTGCGAACGCTTCTACGGATCAGGTTCGCATGTCTGGAAAGTAGTGCGCCTCAATCATCGCACAAAACGTGTGATAAATCACCAGGTGCGCTTCCTGAATGACTTTTACACTGGTCCCCGGCGCTTTGATCGCGATATCGGCCGCTTCGGCCATCTTGCCGCCCTTGGGTCCCGTCAGGGAAACCGTCGTCGCGCCGGCGGCCTTGGCCACCGACATGGCCATGAGGCAGTTGCGAGCGTTGCCGGAGGTCGAGATCCCGATAAGCACGTCTTCGGGCTTGACGAGCGCAACCGTTTCCTGTGCATAGGCCATGTCGCGCAGCGGGGAATCGTTTTCCACAGCGGTTTTGAGGGAGCCATTGAATCCCAGAGGGATCGCGGCGAGTCCTGCCTCCAGGTGCTTGACGAGGTCGTCGCCCATTGGCTGCTTGGCTAGAACGTCCTCGAAGCGGGACGGAAGGGGACGCAGGCGTTCGAAGCTTTTGCAGAGTTCGCCTGCGATGTGCATCGCGTCCGCGTTGCTGCCGCCGTTTCCGCAGAGCAGCAGTTTTCCGCCGCCGTCGTACATCTTAACCAGCGCCCCGTGCAAAGCCAGGATGTCCTGCACGCAATCGCTCAGCTCAGGCCGGCGCGCGAACATGCCGTCGAGGATTTCCTGCTCCAGAGCATTTAGTTTGGTCATTAAGTGAACCCCCTCATAGTCTGCCGTGCGCTACCGCTACGCTTTTTCGAGTTCCTGCACGAGTGTCAACAGGAAGTCGCGGTTGTCGGCGGACAGGTAACGCATGGTGCCGCCCATGCGGGCGAATGTCTTGTTGTATCGAAGATAATAGTCGGGATTGGTGTCCGGCGGTTCGCCCTGGCTCCAGTCCCAGTGGGACTCCTGGAGGTCGACGATGACCATGAAGTGGGAGTCAATATGCCAGTCGGCCTGGATGGCGAGGTTCTGCGCCATGGACAAGGACTTCTCGAAGATCATCGGCGACATGACGGCCGACCCGACGGACAGGTAGACGCCGTCGTTCAGGTTCGTTACGTTGTTCGCGAAGGTCAGGAAGTCCCGCTGCGCTGCGCGCCCGATGGCGGCGCAATGGTTCATGGGATGTACGTAGATGATGTCGTGCCCGATCATGGGGTGGCTCGTATAGGGCACTTTCAACCGATAGGCGGCGGACTGGAGGCCGAACCGTTTGTAGGGATGGGGCACGCGCATCCAGCCCGGCTCGAGATTGAAGGCCCGGACTTGGGCCAGTACGTCCGCTGCGGAGGCGGCCTGTCCGGCGTCACCTTCGACGGATTCTTTGATGGTGTATTTCAGCGTTTCCTCGGAAGGGATCTGCAAGCCCTCCTTTTCAACCAGCGCGCCGACGGACTCCCCGTAGCCGAGGCCCTGGTAGGCTCCGATCAGGATCGCGAGGTTGATAAAGAATCCGGTTTCGTCCCAGACGCCGAATTCGCCGCGGTCCACGTTGGCGCGGACGTCTTCGCTGCTATGGCCCTGAAAGGCGAACTCCCAGTCGTGGATGATACCGGCGCCGTTGGTTGCGAGATGGGTGATCCATCCGTCTTCGATGAGCTTGGTGAACACCGGCGCGAGGCCGTTCTTGATGGAATGGGCGCCGAAGGTGAGCATGCGCGACCGCTTTTTTTCCCGCGCGGCGACCAGCCGCTCGACGGTTTCGCGCACGATCTTCATTCCGGAATCGGAGATGGGGCGCGGTTCGGCGGTGGGGGGAACGTGGTCTTCTTCGATATGGACTTTATTCTTGCGTTCCCGCAAGGATTTGAACCGGATCTGGTGCCGGTCCAGCTCTTTGTATGGCATGAGTGCCTCCGAACGAGGTTTGAACAAACCCCCGAATTGTATCACGCCGGGTAAAGAAATTATATTTGCGCCGCTGTAGGCAACCCGGTCCCTTTTCCCATATAGAAGAGAAAGGCTATCGAATGCGTTTGTTAACTGCATTGCTTGTAATCACGGCATCGGTCGTTGCTCGGGCCAACGATGGCGGCTTCTCCTACTACGCCGGCGCTATCGACGGGAAGTACCCCATTCAGATGACGTTGTCGCGCAGTTTCTCCGACATGATGGGGTCCTACTTCTACCTCAGCAAGGGCGAGATCATCGATCTGGAAGGCACGGTAGAAGACGACGCGGTCGTGCTGACGGAAACCGTGGAGGGGACGGAGACGGGTGTCTTCCGCGGGACCTTCGGTGAGAACGGGACTACGTTGGAGGGCACGTGGTCGACGCCGGACGGTGCGAAGGAGATGCCGTTCCGGGTGGAGCGGTTCGGCTATCAGTACATGGAGGAGCGGCAACTGCGGATCAAGGACCAGCCGATCTCGATCGGCATGGGGTATCCCGTCTTCGAGTGGGGCGGAGGCGCGAAGGAACAGGCGCTGAACGGACTCGTGACGGATTGGATCCACCTGCGCGAGAAGGGCTTCGTGAACGATGCCACGGAGATGATCGCGCCGGATTTCCATGCCGAGTACTCCATCGATATCGGCGCGGATGTTCCGTACTTTTCCAGGGACGGTTTTGCGAGTGTCCTTTTCTACGTTTACACCTACACCGGGGGCGCTCATGGCATGACGACGTATGCGGCGTTAAACGTGAGCCTGCGAGGTGATGCCGCGACGGCGGTGTCGCTGGACGATCTGTTTACGGCGGATGGGATGAAGATGCTCTCGGACTTGTGCATCGCGGACTTGAAGAAGCAAGACGCCAGCGGCGTCGTCGATGGCGGGATCGACTCGCTGGACGCGGACGCGTTGTCCGATTTCACGTTGTCTCCGCGCGGCATTACCCTCTACTTTGAACCCTACGCCGTTGCATCGTATGCGGAAGGGCCGTTTGAAGTGACGATTCCCTTTGAGGCGTTGGGGGACGTCTTAAAGCCTGACGCGCTGAAGGGGACGGGCCTTCTTAACGACGATTAATTTCTCGAAGAACATCCCCCTTGATCCCCCTTCGAAGGGGGAATTGGTTCTTCGCATTCGTTGGTATGCACGCTACATTTGGTCGAATCGCCGCGATTTTAGTTTGCCCACGGCAACGCGATGCGCTGTCGCGATTCCCCCTTTGAAGGGGTGTAGTTCTGGCAATACCGGTCATGCGCTTCGAAAACCACGATATAGTTGTAAGGATTTGGCCAATTTCTGTAGGCACAATGAGTCGGGCTTTCAGCCCTAAGAACAATAGACGCTCTCCTTCCTGGGCCTGCGGCCCAGGCTGGTATTGAACGGGCCGTTGGCCCTCCAGAAGATTTCCTTTTTACAAGAGCGAAAAGACGTTTGCGTCAACGGCGCGCTCTATACCAGCATGGGGCAACGCCCCATGAAAACGGGGGTCCTTGAATATGAAGGGCTGAAAGTCCGATCCACGCTCCACCGATAGTTGTGTCGGAAAGCCCCTTGATGCTGGGTGCATTTCGAGCGGTACTGCAAGAACTGCACCCCTTTGAAGGGGGATTCAGGGGGATGTTCTTTCAATCCGCAATCCGCAATCCGCGATCCGCAATCCGCGATCGACAATTACACCGCGCTCATGGCGGGCAGCAGGGCCACCTCGCCGGGGCGCAGATCCAAGACGAAGCCTCGCTTCGGGATGGTCTTGATGACGCCTGCGCGATGGGGCGCTACTTCCTTGATGCCGGCCAGGAGCCTCCGTTTCTGGAAGTGCATCTGGTTTTGTTCGACGACGGTCTCGCCCCAGATCTCCTCGTAGATGGTGTCGTAGGGGATGCACTCGCCGGGCGAACCCGCCAGGGCGCGGACCAGCCGGTACTGTTTGTCCTGGAGTTTGACCCGCTTGCCTTCCACGACGATCTCGTTCGGACGCCGGTCGTCGACGACAAGGACCGGCAGGGAGGGGG
>CAZWDH010000101.1:0-21154 GCA_964632865.1 uncultured Nitrospiraceae bacterium | reverse complement strand
TCATTAAGGCTGATAGTTTCTATAGTCCGTTTCCTTTGTTGATGTCCTCGCAGTTAACAGAAGCTGCTGGCGTGGCGGGTTGGAAAACCCGCCCTCCTATCAAGAAATGCTTCTGAAGGATGACTCATGATTCGCATTGCTTCAGTCGTTGCCGCGATTTTCCTTTTCACACTCTCATGCTTTGCTCAAGAAACGCCGAACAGCCAGGTATTCACCTATCTGGAGCGGGAAGCGGAAACGGTTCATCCGCAGCTTGCATGGAGCGCGGCGACGCCCGACGAACATGAAGCGTGGCGTACGGCATTTCGCGGGAAGCTCATGGAGCTGTTGGGGGAATGGCCGGAACCGGTTCCCGCCGACGTCCATTGGGATGACGCGGACGTGTTGGAGACGGACGCCTTCACACGGCGCAAGGTTTACGTGCGCACCGAGCGGGATTACTGGGCGCCCGCGTATTACTACGTGCCGAAGAACGTCGATGGTAAACGGCCGGCGGTGATGTGCTTTCACGGGCACAGCGGCATCATGCCGTATATTCGCGAAGGCACGGACGAGGAAAAGAAGAAGGGTGAAGAGCATCACCTCGACTACGCGCCCTACTTCGCGGAACACGGCTACGTGGTCCTCGCGGTGGTTCAACGGGGCTGGAACGAAACGAGCTACGACAAGCCGCACAGTTGCGAACGGCTGAGCCGGGCGGGGTTCCTCACGGGCAAGACGCCCATCGGCATGCGCGTGTGGGATGGGATGCGGCTGCTGGACTTTTTGGAGACGCGCGAGGAGGTCGATGCGTCGCGCATCGCCGCGGCGGGATTATCCGGCGGCGGCACGACGACGCTCTTCTTCGCGGCATTGGAAGATCGAATCCGCGCCGCCATCGTGGCCGGGTATTTCTGCACGTTTCGGGACTCCATCTATTCCATTCATCACTGCATCTGCAACACCGTGCCCGACATCATGAACTGGGGTGAGATGAGCGACGTGGGCGCACTCATTGCGCCGCGGCCGGTGCTCGTCATCAGCGGCGACGAAGACACCATCTTCCCCATCGACGCGACGAAACGAGCCTACGCAGAGCTGAGCAAGACCTACACGTTGCTTGGCGTGCCGGGCAATCTCGAAAGCGACTTCTTTGAAGGCGTGCACGAATGGAGCAACGCGAAGACGCTGCCGTTTCTGGCGCAACACCTCAAGGAGTAGAGGGACTTTTCAACAAGGCTTACCGCCGCTGATCGGTGGCTCTCTTAGTTGTCTGCTCGAGCCAAAGAACATCCCCCTTAATACCCCTTCAAAGGGGGAATGTTCGCAACGCTTCGCGTTGCTGGCAGGTTTCACCAAGATACACTACCTTGCGCACGGTACAGATGCGCACTCCCAAGACGTAGCACAGCCATTCCCCCTTTGAAGGGGGATTAAGGGGGATGTTCTTCATGCACGTGTAAGTGGACTCCATAACGCGCGAAGAGGCGCGGAGCAGCGAAGGGTCAACGTCCTTCCGTGTCGAAATAATCGAGAAGCCAACGGCAGTTAACGACCTTTTCCGCGAGATCGAGGGGTAGATAGAAGTACTGGCAAGACGGCTCGAAGCCGATCCGGGAGTCTTGCTGCACGAGCGTGTAGAGTTCGCGGGCCAGTTCGATCTCGGAGCGCAGCGTTTGGTCGATCGTCGCCAGCAATTTCTCGCGTTCCGCATCGGACAACGTGGCCGTTGAGTCGGCCAGTTGGTCCCGCGCGTGGACGAAGCGGGATTGATTCGCGACCGCCTGGAAATGAATGGCAGCGGCGCGCGCGTAGCGGAGATCCGCATCCGCGCCATTGCGCTGATCCGGCGGTGCGTGACGGACGGCCTCCCGCAGGACTTCGATTCCGGGTTGCCAACCCTTCGCGACTTTTTCGAACTGGTCCGCAAACACGTCCGGCGGGTAGGGTCCGCGCCAGCCGTTCAGGTCGTCGTACGGGATTCCCCACATGGTCGCGCTGTAACCCGTCTTATCCGCGTACATGGGATTCGCTGCGCCCCATTGCACGGGACAGGTGTAGACCACGCTGATGTGGAAAGGATACTCGCGGAAGGCCTCGCTGGTGAGGGTCCACGCCTTGCGGGCGTGCGGGGCACCCTCCTCACCGAAGCGCGCCCGCGCGAGGTCGTCCAGCGCGGCATTCGTGTCGAGACGCGGTGTACGGCTCATGCGTTCCGCCAACTGGAAGTTGGGCGACGGGTATCCGCCCATGGTCCAACCGATAAGCATCGCGTCTAGCGCGAAGGGCTGGAGATTGCGGCAGTGTTCGGCGATGAGATCGAGCACCGGCAAATAGGGGATGCTGGCGATCTCACAGGTGTTGTTGAACTGAATCTCCGTGCCGATTTTCAGGCCCCGGTCGCGAGCGACTTTCCAGTGGGCCTGTGAGCGGGGACCGGGACCGACGGCGGAGATGGAATACTCGCCGACGGTGGACGCGACGCCGCCGCGCTCGATGGGCAAGTGCCATTCGCTGACGGACATGAGCGTGACGTCGTCGGGCAGGCGTTCGATGATGTCGGGCGCGTCTCCGTGGCCACGCCAGCCCCAATCGGAGATGAGGACTGAGGCATCGGGATTGCCCGCATGGACACCGGCTTCGAGCACCTCGACCACCTCGGTGAGAATGTCGGCGTCCGTTCGTTCCCTGCAGCGCGGACAGGATGTCCAGCCGCCGTGGGACGCGCAGTTGGTCAGGTTTTCGGAGGCGGTGATCGCATAGATGCCGCCGAGGTCGGGGACTTCGCGAAACACGTGGGCCAAGGCGTTGCGCATCCAATCGCGTACGGCGGGGTGCGACGTGCACATGGCGGTCAGTTCGGCTTCCTGGACCCCAGCCATGTCGGGACGCTCGGCGTAGAAGGCCGCGGGCATGGCGCGCGGTTCGTTGATGTAGAGGTAGACGGCGATGCCGAACTGCTTCGCGCGATCGACCATGCCACGGAGCGCGGCCAATCGCGCCTCATGTCCTTCGCCGAACTCGGGGAAGTCAGGGCCGCCGGGCGCCAGATCGCGCAGGACGCCCTGAAGCCAGACGCCGTTGACACCCGACGCCGCGAGGCGTTGCAGAAGGCCATCGGGATAGGGGTTCAACTCAGGATTCAGCAGGGGATCGCCGTACACGGCCACATACGAATAGACCAGGCGCTCGACATCCGATATGTCCTGCGCGTTTACACTCAGCGTTGGATCGGGTTGGCTTAGTTGCTTCACAAAATCGAAGCGCGGTTCACCGGGCTGGCGAAGGGAATTGCCGAACATTTCTTCGACTACCGCCCGGATTTCCGCGGCCCGTTTTCGCGCGGCCTCATTTGGCGCCGTGTACTTCAACGGTTCGCACGCGGGCTTTCTGCGTCCCAATTTTATCCACAAGAAGTCCTCTTCGCGCAGCATGTGATCGAGGCGTTCCGGCATCATTTCCAGCAGTTCGAGCAGTTGATCGTAGGGGAGCAAATGCCAGTTGCGCCGGATAAGCGTGACGTAGCCACGCTGCAACATCGTTTCGGGATCGCCGGAGAACGCGGGCAGGCCCATGGATTGCGCGATGACGGTCACGTCCTCTTCGGTCGCGCCGATGATACGGGCCAGCTTGTCCGGCTGAACCGCATCCCAGTTTCGCCAGATGAACTCGTGCACGCGATCCGGGAAGTGTTTGCTCACGACCGGCGCGGGCGCGTCGCCCATGGGTAGCTGTACGTCCTGGCACAAGGCAGGCAGCGCGGCAAGGGCGCATATCGCACCCAACCGCGCTACCGGGATCAGCGTTGGTCTGTTCACGGCGGGCCTCACTGTCATTTCTGTTGGCAAACCACTACGGATGCCCGCCATCATACCCGAATTTGCAGGGTGCGCCGCCACCTTTATCAGAAGAAGTTTCTCCCGAGATGAACTGCTACGGCACGGACGCCGTCGAAGTCAGGTTGTCTCCGCTACCACCGCCCGGAATACGCGCCACCGTCCACATGAAGGATCTCTCCGGTGACGAAGTCGGCGTCTTCGAGGTATAGAATGCCGTTCGCGACTTCCTCGGGATCGCCCATGCGCCCGACCGGGTGGAGTGTCGCGAGAAACTCGTGATTCTCGGCGGGGTGCATGCGGGTCCGAATGATTCCCGGCGAAACGGCATTCACACGCACGCCGGTGCCGGCCAATTCCAGGGCGAGCGCGCGGGTCGCGGCGTTGAGCCCCCCCTTGGTGAGTATCGGAAGCACGCTTGGCACGGCCTTGAGCGGATTCTCGGCGAGTGAGGTCGTGATGTTCACGATGTGCCCTTTGCCTCGCTCTATCATGTGTCGCGCGACGCGCTGCGTGAGGTGGAAGAATCCATGGACGTTGGTGGACAGCAAGGCCGCAAAGTCCTCCGTCGTGTAGTCAACAAAGGGCTTTGGAATGAAGATGCCAGCGTTGTTGACGAGGACGTCGATGCGCCCAAAACTTGCTATGGCGGCATCGTACACGCGTTGCGCCACGTCAGGGTCCCCGATCTCCCCGGAGACGATGGCGATTTCCCGACTACCAATCTTTCCCACACTTGGATGACTGTCGGAGATGGATCGAGAGTTCGCCACGATGGCATAGCCCCGCGCGGCAAGCGCTTGCGCGATGGCGAGACCGATGCCGCTCGACGCACCGGTAACGATTGCAGTATTCATAAACGTTCCTTTCTTTGCTCGGGGGTGGCGATACACGTCCAACGCCACCCCCGAATGCAGTTCACGTACCCTGACGAAGCACTTGTGAAGCCGGCCTTAGAAGGTCATCACCTGGTAGCCCTCGGCCATAAGCTTTCGGAAGCTCATGTTGGCGCCGAAATCTTCCAGCCGGCAAACGCCCGCGGCTTTCACGGTATCGGATACTCCGAAGGCGTCGGCGCAGTAGCCACAAGCGCCGGCCACGTGGCTTTCGATAGCACGGTAATCCGCGTGCAGTTTGTGGCCGGGCTTGGAAAGTTCGCCGATCCACTTCGTGCCGGCGCCCGTAAACGCCACCTTCAATTCGTCGCCAGCCTGGGCGAACTCCTTCGCGGCGGACATTGCGTTGACCATGCGCCCCAGCGCCTCCCCGCCTTCGGTGTCTGTCATTACGACGATGGCTACTTTGTTCATGTTTGCCTCCTGACTCTGTATTGGGTCCGTTGATTTGTCCGGGTAATTCACATCTTCAGGCATCATTCCGCGACGCCGGGATCATTCACACCAATCCAGCGATCCATTCGGTCACTGACAACATGGAACCGTCTCAAGGAGTCGCCGGCGCACCAGACCGACACGCCAAGTAACACAACGTCTTTGATCAGGAACTGTCCCGGTACCACGGAGATCGCCGGAAACCCGAGGCTCGGCTCAATGACACCGGGAGTAGTGACCAGGAAGCTGAGGGTGCTCAAAAACATGCCGGAGGCGAGAACGCCGCCGACCGCGCCTGCGCGTGGCACAATTGGGCCAGCCGCGACCAACAGCGCTATAACAAGTTCCGCGATTCCGATGAGACTTGAGGCGCCGCGCACGCCGAGCACGGCATTCATCCACGAGAAACCGGGGCTGTTCGCGATGAACGCCTGAATTCCGTTGGCCTCGTACTCGGTAAACTTCATGACGCCGATCCACAGCAGCACGACAACCAATCCGTAACGCATGACGCTACTGCCTACCGCCTCGATCCGCTGGTGCAACGGCTTATCCGCCGGTTCATCTCTGAATGTTGGGCGCATGTTCATGGGTTTTGCTACTCCTCCTGGTTGCTGCCGGGCTACTTCTCACTTCAGATATGGGACGCGCTCACGGAAGATTCTCTTACATCGACATCGCTGTGCACTCTGTGCTAGTCTTCGGCTCCATGAAGAGCCTGGCTGCAAAACGCACGAACGACGAATGGATTGCTAGCCTGCGCGCCCACGATGCTCGCGCGCTGGAAGAGCTATGCCAGTACCTTTGCCGGAACTTGCAGAAGACCCTGGCAGGACGCCCGGGACAGAGCGATGCGGAAGACTTCGCGCAACAGGCCGTACAGCGCATTCTCGAGTCGCTCGACCGGTTTCGAGGAGACAGCAAGTTCACGACATGGGCCAATGCGATTGCGATTCGCATCGCCCTGTCCGAACTCCGGAAGAAGCAATGGGGAACATTATCGCTGGACGCGTTCCTGGAGAACGCCCGCGCAGCGGAATCCCTCGGCCACACCACGCCGCCGTCAGGCCACACGAACTCCGCCCGGGAAGAGATCCTCTCGGCGCTACGGATCGGCATCGAGACGGTGTTGACTGAACGGCAACGCTCTATCGTGCTCGGGGAGCTTCACGGCATGCCGGCGGCAGTGCTGTGCGCGCAGTTGGGCATGACGCGCGGCGCTGCTTACAAGATGCATTTCGATGCGCGCAAACGGCTACGGAAGCATTTGGAAGAAGCGGGATTCAGCATTGAGGACGTACGATTCGTTCTGGATGGAGCATCAAACGACTGATGAGCGAACTGGACAAAAAACTGGCGGAACTGCTGGCTCTCGTCGCGGATACCTGTGACGACGAGATCGACTGCGATGAATTCTTGTACCGCGTTTCGGGCTATGTGGAACAAATCGCGGACGACCCTGAACTCGGTAAGGAGTTCTTGTCCATGGCGCGTCACCTACAGATCTGCCCGGAGTGCAAAGAGGAGTTTGAGGCCCTGCTAAAGCTTCATCAATCCGAGTAGACGCCTTCCACTGTACCTTCCATTCCCTGCTTGAGCATTCGCTTCGTTCAATCCGGCCGCGTGGTGTCGATTACCAACGCACGCGTATGTGGCTGGGTGTTCCATTTCACGTCACGAGAAAATTCCAATCGCTGACGTAAGATTTCCGGCACTCGGCACGTCCAACGTATCGAAGGCGGGTTGATACGGTCGACCCCAGTGCGAATCAAACTGAAAAGGAGAGCACCCCATGCACACACTTGCCACGCTTTCGATCCTCGGTTTAGCCCTTGCACCCATCGCCATGGCCGATCACAGTCCCCAAGTCGGGGTGGACGAGAACGGCATTATTCTTAACGGCTACGACGCCGTGGCGTACTTCACGATGAACAAGCCTGTGAAAGGAAGCAAGGAATTCATGGCAGTACATGACGGCGCGATCTACCTCTTCTCGAGCGCGAAGAATCGCGACGCATTCAATGAGAACCCAGGCGACTTTGCACCGCAGTACGGTGGATGGTGCGCGTATGGCGCCGCGCTGGGAAAGAAGTTTCACGTGGATGGCCAGGCCTACGAGATTGTGCACGGAAAGCTGTACGTGAATCTCGACAAGGGCATCCAGAAGAAGTGGGCTGGGGAGCGTGACGCATTCATTCGCGACGCCGATGCCAAATGGCCCAGCATCAAGAAAACCCCGGCCGACGAACTCTAAAGAGCCCTTTGTCCCATCGCTCCCCCACCCCCGCATCCGCGGCCCCGGTATCCCCTTGCACCGGGGCCGCGCCCCCGTATTCTCCAGCGTAGTTAGTGCGTATTTTGTCAGTTCTCTGACACGCGGAGTTTGATAATCAAATCATCCGCTTTCTGATTTTCCAATTCGACCTTGGGATTGTGAACGAGCTTGACGATGCGGTACTTGGCCGTCATCGGCGGGCCGCTGTGGAGCTGCGTGGCGATGAGGCCCGTGCGTTCAGCGGTTTCGTTCAGATCGAGAAACGCGGTGCCCAGGACGCCGTTGATGGCGGTCCAGATCGCGGGACCCACAGCCAGGATCTCGTAGCGGTTCCACTCTCCCGGCTTTACTGCGGCTTCGGCAGCGTCCACGGGGTCCAACAGGCCACGCCCGTGTTCGTGATAGAGCTTGCCCCACCAGGTTTCGCCGATGTCGGCCTGATAGCCTTGCGCCTGCCCGCTCTCGTCGGCCTTCGAGGACCGAATCTGAATGCCCGCGTTCGCGGTGTTGGGTTCCAGCAGGACGTCTACGACGAGGTAGAAATCGCCGACCTCCACATTAGACCACAGAAACTCGTTTTGGGGAATCTCACTGTCGCTGTGCCCGACGATGGCGCCGTCCGCCACGCTCCAGTAGGAAGCGTTGCCTTGCCACCCCGTCAGATCCTTTCCGTTGAAGAAGGTGGTGTCTTCCGAAGCATTCGCGCCGACGCCGCGGGCGATGTTGATGGCGGCTTGCATGGCCTCGCCCTTTACAGCCTCGCTGCGGAACTGCGCGAACACCCATTCGAGCGCCTGCTTGTCGGATACTTGCCCCAACCCGGCCAGCACCACTTTCATCTCATCGTCCGTGGACGCGAGCTTCATTAGGTTGCCGTAGTCGGCGAGTAATCGCTCGGAACCTGCCCCGCTCTGGCCCAGCAGACGCACCGTGCCTCGGAGGGCCAGCAACTTCAGTTGCGGATCGCTTGACGTTTGGGCGAGATCCATTACCACCGGCAACGCATCCGGCGACGGCCAATTGCAGAGCGTTTGCAGCGCTGCGTCCTTCACCTGCGCGTCGCTGGAGCTTGCCAACTCCTGGACGGTTTCGAGGGCCTTCGCGCTGCCAGTTGACCCCAGCAGGCGGATCATGCCGAGCCTGGCATCGCCTTCAGACTTCTCAAGCGTTGCGGTGAAGGCGTCGACCACCGCGGGCGGCGCGGCGACCGTGGCCAGCTTGACCGACTGATTCTCATTCACGGTCTTGCTGAGGGACTCGCCGTGTACTTGATAGTCGATGCGCAGTTTCTTTGGTGTGCCCGGCGCAGTATCGCCGAAATTGGCGTTGGTCGCGTCTACGGACGGCGCACCCGAATCGACGAGTTGCTTCACTTTGTCGGTTACATCCGCCGATTGTCCGTCAGGCAAATCGCCGTACACCGCCTTCTCAACGACGATACCGCCAGGGGCTTTCTTTTGGCGTTCGCTGATTGAGGAAAGTACGGCTTCCACGGTCTGACGCTCTTCAGCGGACTCGATCGCGGTCATGCGATCCAGAAGCGCGCCGAGTTCGTCCATACCGGCGGAACTCTGCAGGGCCGTAAGCGCCGCGACACGCACGGTCTCGTCGGCATCGTTTTGCGCAACGGTGAGGAGCAATCCGGCGGGTTCCTCGATGCCGCCTTGCCCGATGAGTTCAACCCCAACGCGCCGCGCTTCGGGACTGTCGGCTTTCAACATGGCCTTGAGCGCGTCATCCCCCTTGTTGCCCGGGAAGTAACTGAGCGATTCGCGGGCGGCCTTCGCCAAATACTCGTCTTCCGCCCATGACAATTCTTCGAGCAGCGGGAGTACCGCATCGTACTCCATGCGCGTGGCCGCTTTGATGGCCGCAATCCGCACCGGCGTGGCGCCGGCCTGCGCTTCAGCAAGTACGGCGGGACCCGCGGCCGCGGTGTCCGGTCCGCAGACACTCAGTAATTGAATTTTGCGATCGTCGGACAAACCCGGCAAAGCTTCGGCCAAGGCACTAGCGACGGCCTTTTTGCCGTCGAGTTCGCGCGCGACGCGCAGGGCCATGGCGAATTGGCCGGCGTCGTCGCTTGCGAGCGCTTCTTCCAGAATGGGTACCCCATCGCGCACGTTGCGCGAGAGGATCGCGCCGCGCATCGCTGCCGTCACTATGAACGGCGGCGCATCGGAGACTTCGCGCAGGCGGTCGTAGATGCCGACAGCCTCGTTCTTCTTCCCCGCGGCCGCGTACGTTTCGGCGCAACCGAGCAAGGCGTCGCAGATGACCACGCGGGTCGCCGGAGAGGTGGCGGCGTTTCCAAGTGCCGCGACCAACCCTGCCGCCGCATCCGGCGTAGCGATGTCGCCGAGCGCTTTGGCGGCGGCCTGGGCGACTTGTTCGTCGCTATCGGGCACCAGCGCGACGAGGGCCGGCACCGCTTCCGCATCGTTGCGCGTGGCGAGCGAGCTAATGACGCCGACTTTCAACAACCCGGACGTCTTGCCCAGCGCCTCGCGGAGCGCGGCTCCGGCTTCGGGATACGGCATAGGCTCCAGCGCGTACCGCGCCATGTGCGCGAGTTGTTCGTCGAGCAGCAGCCCCGCCAGGACAGGGATAGCCTCTTCCGTCCCTTGCCGCGAGAGGGCGCGGCAGGCGTCCATCTTTTCGACGAGGGGCGCGTCGGATTGAAGCACACTGATGGGGTTCGAATCCTGCGCGGCCGCGCCGAATGCCAGCACGAGGGCCAGGAGGATGGTTGTGATGTGGTACCGCATGATCGCTGTTCTTCCTTTCGCGTCCATCGTTATATGACCCACGGCGCGCGCTGCGCGCGGGAGCGCAGACGGTTAGCCTCGTCGTCGTTGATGAATTCTTCCTTCACGGGGTCGTACTCCATGTCGCGCTTGAGCCACATGCAGATATTTGCCGCGTGGACGGTGCTCATGGACCGGTGCATGACGGTGGGGTTCGCGACGGTCTCTTCGCGGGACTTGACGCAGTCGAGGAAGTTGCGCATGTGGTCCAGCGACCGGCCGGTGCGTTCAACATATTCGCCGATGACCGTCTTGTACTCCGCCAGGATGTCCGGGGACGACGCGTCGGGCATGGCATATCCGTCCGCCGACCCGACCCAACCGCGTTCTCCGTCGAAGCGTTCGCCGCAGGAGCCGTGCCAGTACACGTCGTTGCGCGAGAGGACCATCTCCTGCCCGCTGGCGAAGGTGCAGACCATGCCGTCGCCGGAGTCGTTATTGACGTATCCGTAGTGGACGGGGGACGTGTCGCCGGCGTCGATACCGGCCTGTGCCTGCGCGAAGGTGTGCGCGCCCCACTCGCCTATGCAGCTCGTGTGGAAATCATAGTCGTCGCGCCAGCCGCCGCTGACGTAAGAGCTGTTGTAGGGCCGCCACGGGCAGGACCCCAGCCAAATGTCCCAGTCCACCTCGTCCACGGGCGGCAGGGGCTCTTCCGGCTTCCAGGTGTGCTGCATAGTCGCCGAGTCCCACGGCGCGATATGCGCGTAGGCCCGCGAGACCTTGCCCAAACGGCCGGTGCGCGCCATCTCGATGGCGAACACGTGATTGGCTTCACTCAGGCGCTGCGTGCCGGTCTGGTACACGCGGCCGTAGCGGCGCGCGGTCTCCACGACGGCCTGGCCTTCGGCGATGGTCATGCAGGAGGGTTTTTCCGTGTAAACGTCTTTTCCTTCGCGCATCGCACGGACGGAAGCCTGGGCGTGCCAGTGGTCGCCGGTGGCGATGAGCACGGCGTCGATATCCGGCCGGTCCGGCAGGAACTCGCGCAGGTCGCGGTACATGGCACAGTCCTTGGTGCCGTAGTAATCGTCGACGAAGGCCTTGACCTTTTCCCGCTGTTGCTTCCAGAGGTCGCAGATGGCAACCACCTGGACATCCTTGTTGCCGATGATCCAGCGCAGGTCGTGAAACCCGCGGCCGTGGATGCCGATGCATCCGACGACGATGCGCTCCGAGGGGGCGACCGTTCCATCTTTCCCGAGCGCCGACGCCGGGATGATGTAAGGCGCGGCCACGGTGGCTGCCGTCGTCGTGAGAAACCGGCGGCGAGAAATCTTCGTGTTCATATGCTCCTCCTCCAAGGACAGTGATGCCGGGTATGGGTGGGATTCGTGAAGGCTGTGTCAGTCGACGTCGACAAACCGAAACGTACACGTAGGTGCGGTGGCATCGAGGCTGAACTACCAAAGCCCAAGCTTACCCCGCCGCATCCGCCGCCGCGCTATCCGATGTCAAACGCTCCCCCTGCCCGAATTCAAGATACTCGGTACACGATAGAACGCGCTGGGCGGCGAATCAAGTCCGCTCCCTATGGCAATCGCGCTCGAACTCACAACAGAAGGGATCCTACCCCATCGCCCGCCAGATCGGGACCCGGGTTCAAGCTGTGCATCTGCAGCCCCCATTGAGCCGAAATCCAACTGCACAGTGCCGCCCAAAGCACTCTCGCCACCAAATTCACCGAAAGCAAGACTTCTTACGAACCATTCACAAGGCGCCTGCGCTCGATTGTCGCTCATGAGAACGGAGCATGACCGTTTCTCCTCATTAGTCTCTGCACGATCGTCGCGCCTGTGTAGCTAATAAATACTCACTTGTAAGAGTGCAAGTCGTGGATAGACCTGCCGAGACGCCCCGCGGCGAACGATCGTCTCATCCGTTTGCGTTTGCGGCCCCAATGATGAAAAGATGAACCCACAACAAGAACACCACGGGGGAGTTCATCGTCTCATGACTCACACGCACGCAACCCGGCACGGCTTCACCGGCGTCCTTCTCGTACTCATCCTCTCACTATCGGCCCTCGCCGCCACCGAAGATCTCGGTAACGGCTTTCTCCATCACGGCGTCGCTACGCCCGTGAGCAATCACCGGGGCACCGTCGCCACGGTCGACGGCGAAGGCGACAACGTCTTGCTCGTATGGCTCTTCGATCATCGCGGCGGCTACGCGTTACTTGCCATTGACGCGGCAACCGGGGAGAGTGTGGAGTACCCGGTCCCATTCCCGCCCGGCGGCGATTGTCCCTACGCGTCGATCCTTGCGAGCAACAACAAGTACTACACGCACTTCAACAGCTACTTTTGCGAATTCGACCCCGCGACGCGCGCCTTCACCTTCTTCGAAAAGACGACGCCCCAAATGGCCATGGGAATGACCGAGGATGACAACGGCGTGATTTGGTCGGTGACATACCCAAACAGCGGGGTCGTTTCCTTCAACCCCGAAACCCGCGAGTTCACGGATTACGGCGCCGTCTACGATCAGAACTGGAAACAATACCAACGCTACGTGGCCGCTGACGACACTGGGTGGATCTACTTCGGCATCGGCAGCACGGCCAGCCAGATCATCGCCTTCGATCCGGAGACGCGAACGGCAATTCCCGTGATCCCCGAGGACAAGCGCGTCAAAGGCAGCGGTTCCGTGTACCGCGACATGAACGGCACGGTCTACGGCCACACCGGCAGCGGGAGCGACGATGATTGGTACGCATTGCACGGCGGCGAAATCACGTCCATCGCGAAGCCGGAATCTATCAACGAGAAGCCAATCATCACCGGAAGCCAATCCCTCTTCCACGCGGATTTCCCCGACGGCACGCAGGTGAAGGCCTGCGATCTCGTGGACCGTAAGCTCGAGGTGGAAGATCCGAAGACGAAGGAAACGAAAACTCTCGACTTCGACTACAGCAGCGAGGGCGCCCATATCATGGGCATCGCCGTTGCGCCGGATGGAACCATCTGCGGCGGCACGGCCTTCCCCATGCGCTTTTTCAGTTTCGATCCCAAGGCCGACACGTGGATGAATCGCGCGACGTATGGACAATGCAATACCGTCGTCCGGCAGGGCGACCGCTTCTTCGTCGGAGGTTATGGCGGCGGCTTCCTGCTGGAATGGGACCCGTCGCGGGAGTGGGTGGAAACGGTCAAGGGAAACGCTTCCAGCAATCCGCTGTACTTGACGGAATGTTCGCCCACCATCCATCGCCCACACGATTTGCTGGCCCATCCCGACGGCAAGACGCTCGTGCTGGCAGGTACGCCGGGATACGGTTATACGGGAGGCGGACTGCTCTTCTGGGATCGCGAAACCAAAGAGCAAGTCCTCGTCGAACACACGGATCTGTTGCCGGACCTATCCACGCTCAGCCTCGCGGCAGTCGATGACAAGACAATCGTCGGCGGCGCCACCACCGCGCCCGGCACCGGCGGCGAACAGATCGCCAAAGAAGCGGAACTCTACATCCTGAACCTGGACACCAAGAAGATTGAGTGGCACGAAGCGCTCTACCCCGGCGCGCAGGGGTACACCGATCTATGTCGCGCGCCCAAAGGCTTGATCTACGGCGTCGTCGATCGCACGCGCTTCTTCGTGTTCGATCCCGCGACCCGAGCCGTCGTCCATGAGGAGGCGCTGGGAGACACCTTTGGCCCGACGAATTCTCACCAGGGACCCCGCGTATTCGTCCATAGTCCCGAGGGTGATCTGTATATGCTCTTCGAAAAAGGCGTCGCCCAAGTCGACACGGAAACGCACACGATCACAATGCTCGCCGAATCCCCCGTGCCTATCGGTCCCGGCGGAGACTATCTCGACGGACGAATCTACTTCGGCAGTGGATCTCACCTGTACAGCTACCAAGTCCCGGGGAAGTAGCCGGCAAATCGTCAGGGCAGTTCCAACTCTGGCCAATGCTTGCGCACTTCGTCTACGGTAGGCAGGGAGGGAATCGCGCCAAGCCGTGTCGCAGTGAGTGCGGCACAGCAATTCGCGAATTCGAGCGCGCGACGGAACGGTTCCATTTCGATTTCCGTCTCGCGGTTCAGATCCGGGTACGCCCGCAGCAACCCGGCGATCGTGCCGGACATGAGCGCGTCGCCGCAGCCGGTGGTGTCTTTCACTTGGACGGCCCGCTCGGCGATGTCGAATGTTTTGCCGTTCAGCCACCCCGACACCCCATCCCCGCCGCGCGTGACCACGATGCAACGAGGGCCCTGTTCAGCCAGCTTCGCGCATCCGTCTGGGATGTCGCCGGTGCCGCTCAGTCGTTTCATTTCGTCATGCGAGACTTTCAGCAGACTGACCTGCGGCAGCGGTTCGCCCATGCGGCGATTCGCCAACTCTTCATCCGGCCACAGGGCCGCGCGGTAATTCGGATCGTAGGTAACAGAAAGCCCACGCTCACTCGCGAACGCGAGCAACGCACGCGTTGTGTCGGCTGCAGGTGGCGCGACCAGTGACAGCGATCCGAAATGAAAGACGCGCGCGTCTTCCAACACAGACAAATCGACGTCAGAGAACCGTAACGACAAGTCAGCGCCGGGATGCCGGTAGAAGGAAAAATCCGGTACGCCCTTCTCGTCCAGCGCCACAAACGCCAACGTCGTCGGCTGATTGCCGGATTCCGCGAGCGAGCGCACATCCACTTCCTGCTCTTCAAGCGTCCCACGCAGGAGCCGACCGAAGGCATCATTGCCGACCATGCCGATAAACCCGCTGGCCACACCGAGCCGCCGCACACCCACGGCGACGTTGGCCGGCGCACCGCCCGCTTTTGGAGTGAAGTGCTCCGCGTCTTCCAGATGCTTCACGCGAGGCGACGCCATGAAATCAATGAGCAATTCGCCCATCGTGACGACCTGCGGTCCAGTGCTCATGAACTGACTGCCTCCTGTTGCGGGATGAGACCGTAATGCTGCAACCCCTCGATGATGCCTTCCGCGTAGTGGCCTTTCGCGAAATACACGCGTGAGCCGCTGTCTTTCAACGGCTCCATCTCCTGCGAGTAGTTGCCGACGACGATCCCGGCTGTCCGTCCGCGCAGCATGTCGATGTCGTTGCCGGAGTCTCCCGCCGTCGCGATGCGTTCCAACGGCACATTCCACTTGTTGGAGAGGTAGCGCACGGCCTTCCCCTTCGACGCTCGTTGCGGAAGGATGTCGACAAACATGCCGTGGGAGAAGATGACGGTATGGGGTACGCCCGTCTTATTGAGCGCTTCGTGGATCTGAGGCATGGCGTCGTCAGGATGAATCGCCTGCGTGTCGAGATCGTAGCTGATCTTGAACTCGCGTTGCGTTTCTTCATCGGACTGCATGTACAGAAAATCGAATGGTTCCAGGGCCTTCTCGATGCGACCGCGATTCCACCGGTACCGCAGATGGCTGGCCCACCCTTTGTCAAAGGTACGTTCCGGTCCATAGTAAATTTCCGCGCCTACCGACGAAACGATCACATCGACTGTATCGAGATTGTGCGCCTCGATCACGTCCACTACGGCACCCAGATGCCGCCCCGACGCAACACCGAAAGCGAGGCTGTTCCGCTCGTCCTTCACAATCTCCAACAATCGCGCCAGGGCGTCATCGTCGCCCAACAGCGTATTGTCAATGTCTGTGATCAAGACGGAGCTTACCTTTGAAAGCCGCCGCCCCGGAGCTTCTTCGGTTTTTTGCGAGGAGAAATAACTCTTCGGCGACGAGTCGACGACTTCCTTCACCGCCTCGAGATATCGTTCACAATGCCGGTCCCACGAGTAGTACTTGCGCACACGATTGATGCCATTGTTGCTGCACCGCTCCCAAAGGTCGCCATCGGTCAGGAGCTTCTTGATGGCCGCGGCCACCGCGTCATGATCTTCCACATCGACCAGGATTCCGCTGTCGCAGTTCTCGATGATGTCCTGTGGGCCTCCGTTCTCCGTGCCGACGAAGGGCAATCCGCAAGCAGACGCTTCGATATACGTCAACCCGAAGGGCTCGACAAATGCCGTATTGACGAATACGCCGCGTTTCGTTGCGGCGAGCCGGTACAACTCCGGCACTTCGCGCTCCGAGTCGTGGCGCTTGGGTACGGCCATCTTGCCGTAGAGATCGAAGCGGTCCATCAGCATCAGGATATCGGTCAGCACCTGGCTTTCGCTCTCGGGCATGTCGTTGATGTCTTTCCGGATGCCCGCGAAGATGGCCAGATTGGCCAGACCTTGAAGTTCCTTGTCCCGCCCGTAGGCCTCGATGATTGCGCCGATGTTCTTCCGCTTGTCCGGACGGCACATGGCGAGGATCAGCGACCGGTCGCGCCCGAAGTGAAAGCGGTCCAGTTCCGCCAGCATGCTCATACGCGCTTGTTTGTACACCTCCGGCACACGGTCCGGCGCCAGTTCGTAGTCGTAATACGGGAAAAACCGGTCCAGCCCGGTGCCCGGCGGGATGATCTCGAACCGCGGTTCCTTGCCGTTATCGTAGCGCGCATACTGTGTGTCGCGCTCGTGCCGGGTACTGGTGACCACAAAACTCGCCGAAGCGAGCGCGCGTTCCTCCATGGAGATCCGGTGCTGGATGCGGAATTCCTTCTCCATGGCCTCTTCCGACCACCCCTGCGACTCCAAATACGCCTTCTTGTCCCGGCCCAGCGAGTGGCCCGTGAATACGAACGGCACAGCGAATGCCGAGGCGACTTCGTTGGCGATGTACCCGGCATCGGCATAATGGCCGTGTACAACGGTCGGCATTTTTCCCTCGCGCCGCGTAAAGGAAATCATGGCGTCCACGTAGTCGTCGAGATGGGGCCAGAGCTTCTCCTTGCGCATGTACCGTCCGCCGCCGCAAGGAAGGCGCACAATACGTGCCTTTGGCCCCAACTCTTCGATGGTCTTCTCGTAATCCGAGGACACACGCTTATCGCGAATGCGCCGCGTAAACAGGTCCACTTGGTCGACGGCGTCGAGCTTGCCCAACGTGCGAGCAAGATCGATCACGTAACGGACCTGGCCTCCCGTATCGGCATCCCGGCCCATTTCGATTTCTTCGCCACGGATCAAGCCGTGTATGCTGATGAGTTGTATGTACATCGCTACTCCTATTGGCTACCCCAACGCGGCAACCGCTCGCGGGCGATACACCGTGTGGTAGAGTGTGTGGATATACTGATCCAGAGCCTGCCGGTTCATCACGTCCAGGAAGTCCCAAAACGTGTAGGTGTTGGACAATCGCAGCACGCGCTCCGCATGGGCCCTCCAATGGAACGCGCGGTGTACACGCTCGATTCCTTCCGCGCTGAACCCGTCCCAGAGTTCCTTCTGCGTCACGACGCGGTACAACGCGTCCGCCATCGCCTCGAGATCGTTTGGATTGACGATCTGTCCGGACTTGTTCTGCTCGACAATCTCCGCAGGTCCGCCGAAACACGTGACCACGACCGGCAGTCCGCATGCCATCGCTTCGATTACGGTCAGCCCGAACGTTTCCATAAAAGCCGGCTGCGCGAACACACCCCGTCGATCCGCCACGACGCGATAGATCTCTCCGGTTTCGACCTTATCCAGACGCGCCGCACACCAACGCACGGATCCGTCGAGCTGGTAGTAGTCGATCAAATCGTACATGCGGCCCAACTGCTCGATTTCTTCCTGATCTTTCGATTCTTCGACGCGCGTGATGGACGACATGATGACCAGGTTCGCCGCTTCCCGAAGCGCCTCGCTCTTGCCGTAGGCTTCAATCAGGCCCGGCAGGTTCTTGACCCGGTCGACGCGCGACATGGCGAACACGGGCGGCAAATCCGGGTTGTTCAAACGTCCCACGCTGCCTTCCGGCGGGTCATGTTGGAACAGGAGCCCGTGAATCTTCTCGATCACCGTGTCGATGCGGCGATCCGTCTCGCCGAACGGAAAGAAATGCTCCTCACTCGCGCCCGGCGGAACAATGTTGTACCGTGCGAGACTCGGGTCCATCCCTGAAGTCACGCGATACAGCCCCGGCATCGAAAACGTTTCGTACGATTCGAACATCCCCATCTCCTTGTCGGTCCCGCCGATTTCGCGATACGAACTGGAAATGATGAAGTCTGCGGCATTGTACGCAATGATGTCCGCTGTAAACTGGCACGAGAAGTGATATTCGTTTTCCATGTCGGCCCAGTGCATGTCGCTCATGAGGTACTTCGTCTTCTCCAACGCGTGTACCGCCGCGCAATGGGTCGTATCGAGATCGTCTGCCAGGCGATGGGCCACGAGATTCCCATCGCTGTAGTGGCCCACGATGAGATCCGGGATCGCCATGAACTCCACGAGGACCGCGTCTTTCGCCTCTAACGTGAACCCTTCCAGGTACGGCCAGATGTGGAAGCGCGATACCCATTGCTGGTGCACGCTGCCATCCGGATTGCGGAAGGGCACGCGAATGATCCAGCAGTTCTCCGTGCCGGCGACGTGTTCACGCGGCTGGTCGCAGGTCGTGTCCTCCGATTCGGGAATCAATCGGGTGAGTATGGCGATGTGCGGTTTCACGTCCACGCCGCACGCGAGGAACCGATCCCGCATTACCCGTTCCAGCGCCCGCGCCTGATCCAGTACATACGTCACCTGGCCGCCAGTATCCGGTTTACCCAAAACGTTCTGCTGCGCAAACCACCCGTGCGGCGAGACCATCAGCACCGTCCGCGTCAAGGGAAGGCGGCCCAGCAAGCGTTCCAATCGCTCGGGGTCCGCCGAATCGAGCACCTCCGAAAGTGCGCCGAGACTCTCGCGAACGCTGCCCACCGTGGCGCCCCAGCCCGGTTCAAAGCCCTGCGTGCGCATCCGGTGCGCGACTTCCGCATAGGGCCGTTCGGAATCTTCGTCGGACAACCATTCGTCGACCGCCTCGATGCGCTGCTCCAACACGGCCCCCGTCGGAATCTCATCGTTCGTAAGCATCTGAATCTGGTTCAGCCGGAACTCGCGCAGGAAGTCCGCCAAGGCGTTCCGGAACCGGTCGGGATTCTGGTGCATTTTCCCGGCGAGATGCCGGTTCAGCACCGAGAGCCCGCTGCCCATGGCGGAAGCCTGACGCACCTTGGGGTATTCGTGGAAGAAAGGCCGGAAGTCCAGAACCAGGCCCGACCGCGTCGCCTCTTCCCATCCCTGAATATAGGCGTCCTTCACCTGAAGGAAGTAGTACCGGCTCACCTCTTCAAACACGGCCGTATCGAAATGCAGGCGAACGATCCGTTTTGCGCCGACGCGCGGCCGCAGCAGCGCGTACGCGTGCGTCGCGGTATAGAAGATTTCCTGGCATCCGCCAAATACTTTGCGCAGGGCCGACTTCAACTCGGGCTCCCGTTGTTCTTCGAGGAACGCGTCGAGAGCGCGCTGAATCCGGTCGCGCAACACGATCACGTCTTCATGCTCGCGCAAGTCGAGCAGGAACTGCTTGGCCGCCGGCACGTACGGCGGTTCCAAGAGAACGATCCTGCGCGCGCGCGCAACGAGCGACGATGCCCAGTCGTTCAGGCTGTCTTCACTCGCATGATTCATCAACACTTCTATCGGTACAGGTTGTGCCATGTTTCTTGTTTCCAGTCCTTGGCTGCTGCCGTCAATTGCGTGAGCGTGCGGTCGTTTCGTCGTTCGGGTAGCGCAACCCCCACTGTTCGCGAATGCGGTCCAACGTCCGCATGACGCGAAGCGTCGCGTCCAACGGCGCCCAAATACTCTCCGTCCGGCCGCCCCGCAGACAATCCACGACGTCCCGCGCTTCGTAGTGATATCCGTATCCTTCCCGATCGAATATGCGCTCCGACACCTCGCCCTTCGCCACGATTCGGCAACTGTCGGGCTGTGAGAATCGGTTGGGGAACGTGATGTATCCGTCGTCGCCCGCGATGACTGCATTCTGCGGCGCGTCGTACAACAAGGACGAACTCAACACCGCCCGGCCGCTTGCGTGATAGTCGAAGATCATGCCGCTCGCCACGTCCACGCCCGTTTCGCCGCGCGTCCACGTCGTGGCAATTCGCTCCGGCTCGCTCTCGAACACCATATCCGCGAGCGCCACCGGGTACACGCCGATGTCCAGCAACGCGCCGCCGCCAAGTTCGTTGTTGAACAAACGGCTTTCGGGACCGAGTGTGGCCGCGTAGGAAAAGTCGGCGGACACGAATCGCGGCGTGCCGATAACACCGTCCCCCAGCGCGCCGAGACCCCACTGAATCGCCGGGAAAAACGCGGTCCACATGGCTTCCATGAGGAAGACCCCCGCTTCGCGTGCGGCGTCCACCATGCGTTGCGCTTCGCGCGCGTTCATAGCCAGGGGTTTTTCGCACACCACGGCTTTCCCGGCAGCGATGCAAAGCAGCGTATCCGCGCAATGACGAATGTGCGGCGTTGCGATATACACCACGTCAATCGCCGGGTCGTCTACCAGGGCCTCATAGCTGCCGTAATGAACGGGAATTTGATGGGCGCCCGCAAACTGCCGGGCGCGCGGTTCCGTGCGCGAAGCGACGGCGCGCAGTTCGGCTCCGTCGACCAGGCGCAGGTCTTCCGCCATCTGGCGGGCGATGTCGCCCGTTCCCAGGATTCCCCAGCGGATTTTTTCGCTCATGACCTGATTCTCCACCGTTGTTTCGCTTACGGTTTCTCGCGGGGGACATCGCCGCGCGAGAGCAGGTATTGGAGCCGGTAAAGGGGCGCACTGCTGGATGTTACGTGCGGTGGTTCGAAGCGCTCATCCCCAGCGGGGACCGCGCACGGTACAGGAATCATGCAATGGCAGTATAGGGGACGGCGCGGGTTGAGTCAAAGGCGGCGAGAACTGCGCGGATCGCGTCGTTGTCAAGAGAAAACATGGCGGAGAGGGAGGGATTCGAACCCTCGGTACGGCAAGGCCGTACAACGGCTTTCGAGGCCGCCGCCTTCAACCACTCGGCCACCTCTCCGCA
>CAZWDH010000100.1:0-21224 GCA_964632865.1 uncultured Nitrospiraceae bacterium | reverse complement strand
TCATCACCACCACTCCCCGCTGCGTCGCTGCCTCCACGTCCACGTTGTCCACCCCCACCCCCCCCCCCCCCCCCCCCCCCCCCCCCCGCCCCCCCGGCCCCCCCCCGGCGGGGGGGGTGGGTTGACGCCCCGCCCCCCCCCCCTCAATCACCCCCCCAATCGGGCGGGGGGGCACGCCGGCGCGACATATCACCACTCTTTTTGCAGAAGGCTATTAGTTACCGTGTTAACAGGGTTTACGTGGAGCGACCCTGTTTTTGAGGGAACTCTGCCCAGCCGTGCAGGTATAGTAGGCGGAAGGGTATCGAAATCGAACGCGGGGATTCGTTTCATGAAACGCACACTTGTCGCCTGCTTACTGGCCTCCATTGCGATGGTACAAATTCTTTCCTGCGCGTCTACCGGCAAGAATGAGCCGACGGAGAAAGCCGAAGCGTCTCAAGAGACCGGTTCGGGAAAGATCATTTACGACCCGACTCAGAAACCCGAAGAGACCAGCCAACGCAAGAACGAGAAGTCGCCCATGGAGTCGCCGGTGACGGCCGACATTACGGCGACGAATCTCGGCGACGCGGTTCGCGCTGTGGGCGAGGCGCATGGCGGGAATCTCGTGCTGATGGGGGGGGCCGAGCCGCGACCGGTGACGCCTGCGAATTTCAAGCGCGCCGAGTTGTCCGAAGTGGCGACCAGCCTCGCGGCGGCGGCCGGGCTGGCGGTGCAGGAGACCCCGAACTACTACTTCCTGTTTCTACCGGGATACGAACCGCTCGTGGATGTGTCGCTCACCGGAAAGCTCTCGCCCGGCTTCAGCCTCGATACGACGGATGTGACGTTTGGCTCCGGGCTCCGTTTGTACACGGTTTTCGCGTGGATGGGCTATGCCCTCGACCGGACCATCGTCGCGGACAACTCCGTCGCCGATGCGCGATGCGGCGAATTGGCGCTGCAGCAGGTACCCCTCGAGGCGGCACTGGAAGCAATCCTGAAGTCGGCGCGCGTACACGCCTTCGCCGTGGATAGCACTGACGAGTATGTGTTTCTCCACAATCCGAACAACACGAGCCCGGCCGATGCCTTGCTGAACACGAACGCGCTGGATAGCGAACAGGAAGCGCTGCTGAACCGGACCGTGTCGGTCATCCTGCCGCACGCGCCGACTCCGGGGCAGCCGCTGGAAATGCAGCAGCATCCAACGGACTTGGGCCAAGTGCTCAACTCCCTGACGCGGCAATTGGGCGTGACCGTCGTTGCCGAAGCGGGGTTGGAAGAACTGCCTGTGAACCCCGCGGTCGTGGTGAATGTAAAGGTTCGGACCGCGCTGAATCTGCTGGTCCGGCAATGGCTGGTGCCCAACTACGGGTATCAGGTCACCCACGACCGAATCGTGATCCGGACGCGCCAACCGTAACGGGTGCTTATTCCACTCTGCCGGGGCATGGTGAGAATTCTATTGCCTTTTTCATGAAGAACATCCCCCTTAATCCCCCTTCAAAGGGGGAAATCCTCACAACACTTCGTGTTGTGTAGCGCGACATGGAGCAACAGCATATGAGTTGCTCGACGATGCATCACCCTATATACACTTCTTCGCCCAATTCCCCCTTTGAAGGGGGATTAAGGGGGATGTTCTTTTGTTGTGGCAACGTTTAATCGCATGCGGTGTTCGATGCACAAGTAGCTAGCCCCATTTCGCGGCCTCTCTCAAGGCATCGACTCTTGTGCCGCTTGTGACTGATTCAATCGTGCTACCGCAGTTGACGCGATCCGATTGCCGCAGTACACTCCCCGCATGACGCCGAACATCTTCGTGTTACTGCCCGCGTACAACGAGGCCCATCGCATCGGCGCTGTGATCGACGGCGTTCGGAGCGTGCTCCCACAGGGCCGGATCGTGGTGGTGGATGACGGATCGACCGACGACACGACCGACCGCGCGCTCGAGCGCGATGTTACGGTGCTGCGGCTACCGTTCAACATGGGCTACGGCGTCGCGTTGCAGACGGGGTACAAGTTCGCGGTCGCGCAGCGCGCCGACTACCTGGTGCAACTGGATGCGGACGGGCAACACGATCCCACGGGGATTACGCGCCTGCTCGATCGGGTGCAGGGCGACGCCTGCGACATCTGCATCGGCTCCCGCTTTCTCGAAGGGCAACCGTACCGTATCCCGCTGACGCGACGCCTCGGCATGGCGATCTTCCGGCGCGTGGCATCCCAATTGCTCGGAAAGACGGTCACCGATCCGACCAGCGGATTCCAGGCCATGAACCGGCGCGTGCTCGAATTCTTCTCGCGGGACAGCTATCCCGTGGATTACCCGGACGTGGACGTGCTCGTCATGCTGCATCGTCACGGGTTCCGCGTCGGCGAAGTGCCGGTGCAGATGCACGCGCGGGCATCGGGCGTTTCCCTTCACCGCGGCCTCCGTCCCGTATACTATCTTTTCAAGATGGGACTGGACATTCCCCTGAACCTGATACGCCGGGAGAAATAACCATGGACATTCGCCAGAAGATCCTCGCCGCCGTGTGCGGGGTGTCGCTGCTGCTGGTCATCATCGAGTTGGTGCGCCGCCGGAAGTTGCGCGTGGAGTATTCCTGGTTGTGGATTCTCGCGGGCGTGACCATTCTCGTAATCGGGATGAACTACGGCCTCCTGCAATGGATTACCAACCTAATCGGCGCGGGGTTCACGTCGTCGACGCTCTTCTTCTTCGGGATCTTCTTTGTGCTCGCCTTGTGTTTGCAGTTCAGCGTGAAGATCTCGAAGCTGGAAACGCAGGTGAAAAACCTCGCGCAGGAGCTCGCCGTCCAGCATCCGCAAACGAAGGATAGGCGCAAGGAAACCACGGAAGGGGACTCGGGCGTTTAAGTTCGGGAGGGAGTCAAGAGGTCCGTCAAGGCCCGTATGGCGTCCGGCCGTTCGGGCCAGCGCCCATCCCGGTCGAGCAGCACGGCGCGAATGCCCGCCGCCTGCGCGCCATCTACGTCCTCCTCCAGCGAATCGCCTACGTGTACCACGTCTTCCCGCGGGAGATCCAAGCGGCGGCGAGCCTGCAAGAAAATGTCGGGATGCGGCTTACTGAAGCCCGCTTCAGCGGAGGTGAGGATGAATTCGAATCGCTCGGAAAGGCCGAGCCGTTCGAGCAGCAGCGGAAGGCGCGAATCCCAATTGGAAACGACAGCCAATCGGAAGCCGCGATCGCGCAGATCATCGATCGCGGGGACCACATCGTCGTAGACCCGCCACACGTCGGGATCGGCGAAGCGCTTATACAAGCTGTCGAAGATGCGGTCGTACTCGGTCTTGAACTCCGCTGACGCGCCCGCGTCGGTGTACACCGCAAGCGCGAGCGCGTGCCACCACGAGCGCTCCCCGGCTTCGGAGGTGTGAAAGGGCGACCCGTTCCCGTCGCGATGCCGGTACGCACGCCAGTTCACAACGAAACTTTCGTTGAGCGCATTCGCGCATATGGTGAAACCGTAAAGGGCCGCATGATCGGCGTATACGTGGCCGACGGAGGGGTTCACCGTCAGGAGCGTGCCTGCTGCGTCGAGCAAGACGGCCTTGAACTCGGGATGTGCTGTCATATCGTCACGCTACCAGAGACGCGGTCCGTCATCCACCATCACCGCCAGTTACGCGGTCCGCGGGATCGGCTTCCTCGTCGGTGGGAAGGGGGGCGGTCAAATCAACCGGGGGCGGGACGAGTCCTTTCGGTCCCAAGGATTCGCGCACAATGCGCGTGGCCTCGGTTCGGCCGAATATGGTTGCCTGCGCCGGCGACGTGGGGACTTCGTGACCATCCCGACCATTGGAGGATGCGTCCGCGCGAACGTGGAGCGTCTGCGTTGGAAACGCGAATTCGACGCCCAGGCGCTGTGCGAGCCGGATGATATCCAGGAAGAGCCGCTCCTTTTCGCGCAGCTCCGTACCCCAGTCCGGCGTTGCGACGAAACAGTAAAGCAGAATGTTCAGCGAATGATCCGCAAATTCGTTGAGGTAGACATGGTAGTAATCCTTGCGCGTGTAGGGATGTTCGCGGATGATCTGCCGGATGCCTTCGCAGAAGGCCTCGATGCGTTCCACGGGCGTATCGTACGTGACGGCAATCATGCTTTTGACGCGCCGGTACTTTCGCGCGCCATAGTTGTCGATCGTCGCGTTGATGAGTTCGTTATTCGGCACCGCGATGAGGGAATTGTAGAAGGTTCGAACGCGCGTGCTGCGAATTCCGACGGATTCCACCGTGCCGTCGATGTCGTTGAACTGGACCCAATCGCCGATCTCGAAGGGCCGGTCAAGCAGGATCGTGAGGGAGCCGAAGAGGTTTGCTACCGTTTCGCGCGCCGCCAGGGCGAAGGCCAAACCGCCAAGACCCAACCCCGCCAGCAGGCTGCGGATATCCCAGTCCAACACATTCGCGATGAACACGAGCCCGAAGGCGACCACGCACACCTTCAGGCTCTTGGTTACGAGAGGAACCAACAAGTCGTCGAACTTGTTGTGCGTGCGTTGCGCGCGCTCGTGAAGGTAACTGGAGACGATGTCGATGAGCCGGTAGAAAGCCCAGACCGCGCCGCCGGCCGACACAAACTTCGCGGCCACGCGCAAGTAATAGAGCGAATCCGCCGGGAGTCCCAGGGTGTGCAGTCCGAGCAACCAGACCCAGGCCATGATGGCGATTCGGATCGGCTTTACAAAATCCTTCTCCAGTTTCTTGTCCAGCGAATAGTGCTCGCGCGCGAACACGCGGCGGATAATCAGAATGAGAATCCATCCGGTGAATCGGCTGATCGCCATCCCCACAAAGACGATGACGAACAATCCGATCCACTGCCAGTTTTCCAGATAGAAGGTTTTGCTCAAGAGGAACGGAAACTGGTCCGATGCGAAATCGCGCAGCCGAAGAGACATCAAGTCCGGCGTCCGGTCCTGGAGGACGCCCTCCGCCAAGGGGCGATCTTTGTATTCATCGTACAGTGCTGTGAGGTTTTCGAGCGTTTCCGCCGTGAACCTCCATGCCTTCAGACCGGTTTCCGGGTCTTCGACGAGATCGATGGCGATGGACCCGGCCGGGTCGCGCAAGACGTAATAGGGTGGACCTTCCTCATAGTTGGGCACCTCGGGAAGCGAGATCAAACGGTACCGGTCGAGGATGCGCTTCAACTTGGTGGCAAACTCGATTCCCGCTTCTTCCCGCACGTCTTTGCCGAGATGAGACAAGTCCAACGCGGAAAGCGGCGCGTCCCACCCGTTTTCCGCGTAGTCGTTGACCCCGGTCAGGAAGGTTTCCATGGCGTCGCGCGGAGATCGCAGGACGGGATCCAAACCGTCATTCGCGGTTTCGTCGCCGGTTCGGGATTCCACGACTTCGCTGTAGACGGCGCCAATGCTCTTGAGCGTGTTCGTGTAGCTGAATCGCCACTTGCCGTCGTCGTTGCGGCGGAGCGTGAGCACGATCTCTTCGTTGTCGCCGAGCTTGATCTCACAGGCCCGGCCATCCACTTCGGTGGGAATGCTGTCGAGGGCAAACGTGGTGCTGTCGATGACAGCGTAGAGCTTTCGCGCGAGATCGGTGGCGCGTGCCGCGCGTTCGGCGGTAGGAAGGTCTTCCAGGCTCAGGCAATCGATGGCGTAGTCGATGTGCTCGCCGTTCCCGGCGTCCACGGAAGCCATCGATTCCACGAAGGTGCGCATCGTAGCCCGCGGCGAAGTGTAGTCGGCGCGTTCCGCAACGGGATCGGGCTGCGAAGTTGCCTCCGCGTCCTGCGCGAAGCCGGTGCCAGGGGCCAGGGCCGAGCACAGCACCAAGAGCGAAGCAAAAAAAGAAATAGTCCGGCGTGTGTGTTTGATTTGTTGCATTGCGATTCCCGTTGGCGAGTGGTTTTCGTGTGCTGCAGCACGGAACCGCAGTATAGAAAACCCTTCACGGAATGACAAGGCGCGGAAGCGACGCCGAAGCCTGCGGCCGAAACTACGCGCCCTGGATGCGCTTATCGTGGCCGGCCCATTCCTTTTCGCGCAAGACGTACTTCTGGATCTTGCCGGTGCTCGTCTTGGGCAACACGGTGAATTCGATAACGGTGGGGCATTTGAAGTGGGCGATCTCGTTCCGGCAGAAGGCAATTAAGTCCTCGGCGGAAAGGGTCTTGTCCTCCTTCAGCGTGACGAACGCCTTCGGCGTTTCGCCCCATTTCTCGTGGGGAATGCCGATGACCGCCACTTCGAGCACCGACTTGTGGCGGTACAGAACCTGTTCGACTTCGATGGACGAGATATTCTCGCCCCCGCTGATAATCACGTCCTTGCTCCGATCCCGGAGTTCGATGTAGCCGTCGGGATGCATGACCGCGATATCGCCGCTGTGAAACCACCCGCCGCGGAAGGCCTCTGCCGTCGCCTCGGGTTCGTTGTAATAGCCTTTCATCACCATGTTCCCGCGCATGACGACCTCGCCCATGGTCTTGCCGTCCGCGGGAACGTCATTCATCTGTTCGTCCACCACGCGCAGCCCGTCCGCGGCAACATAAGCAACCCCCTGGCGCGCGATGAGTCGCGCCTGCTCGTCGGCGAAGAGCTTCTCCCAAGGCTCCTGCGGCGCGCAGATCGTGTAAGGCCCGTATGTTTCGGTGAGTCCGTAGATGTGGATGATGCGGGCGCCGATTTCGTCCATGTGTTCGATGAGCGTGGGGGAGGGCGGTGCGCCGCCGGTGGTGACGGTGAGTGGTTGCTCCAGCCGGCGCGGGCGATCGGGATGATTCAATAGCGAGATGAGAACCACCGGCGCGCCGTTCAGATGCGTGACGCCTTCGCTGCGAATGAGTTCCCACACGTGGGCGGGTTCCACCTTGCGCAGGCACACGTGGGTCCCGCCGATGGCCGTCACGCCCCAGGTGAAGCACCAGCCGTTGCAGTGGAACATGGGTACCGTCCACAGAAAGACCGAAGTGGGCGTCATGTCCGTCTCGATGATTTCGCCAAGTCCGTTGATATACGCGCCGCGATGGGAGTACATGACGCCCTTGGGCTTGCCGGTCGTGCCGCTCGTGTAGTTGATGGAGATGATCTCCATTTCGTCGTCGAGCACCCAGGCCAACGGATCAGGCGAACCGCTATTGAGGAACAACGGATACGGAGTCGTGTCGTTGAGCGGGGGATAGTCGGTGTCCGCAATGCTCACGATGGCGCTAAGTCCTGCCAATTCGTCGCGGACGGGGACGATCAGGTGATTGAGTTCCGTGTCGAGGAACAAGATGCTGGCCCCGGAATGGTCGAGGATGTACCCGATCTCGCGCGGTGAGAGGCGCGTATTAATGCAGACTAACACGCCGCCCGCCAGAGGCACTGCGAAGTGGGCGGCAAGCATGGCGGGGATGTTCGGGCAGAGCATGGCAACCCGGTCGCCCTTCTGCAGTCCCATGGTTCGCAAGGCCGACGCAAAACGATAGACCTCTTCCGCGAACTCCCCGTAGGTCATTCGGTTTTCGCCGTAGATGACCGCGGGTTTGTCCCTGTATACCCGCGCGCTGCGCTCCAGAAATGTCAACGGGGTCAGCAGACTGCGGCAGACATGATCGTGGCACTCCATCCGTGCTCCCTCCGGATTCGTAGACCCCGCCGGGGCCGATTGCGCGCACCTTGCAGAACAGCGTGCATACCTTAGCGGATTCGCCGGGCTCGAGCAACGACGCGGGCGCGCCGATCTGCGACCGTGCATTCGCGCGGTACCTGCGTTAGAATCGGGAGATGCTTGAACAACTGCGGACGGACGTGGAGAAACTCGCAACACCCCAAGGCCGGATGGCGGGCACGCGCGGGCATGCCGATGCCCGTGCCTATGTGATTGAACGCTGCCGCGAAGTGGGTCTCGAACCGGTTCACGATGGTTCCTTCGAGTTGCCCTATGCGGCCGGCGACATTCGGCTCACTAATGTCATCGGCGCGCTTCCCGGCTCTCGCACCGAATTGGACCCGGTGCTCATCGCGGCGCATTACGACACCTGCGGACCCTTCCCCGGCGCCGACGACAATGCCGCGGCCATCGCCATCGCCCTCGCGTCGGTGGAGGGCCTGCGCCAGCGCGCCCTGGAGCGGACCGTGCTCTTCGCGTTCTTCGACGCGGAGGAACCGCCGCATTTTCTCACGCCGCTGATGGGCTCGACCCATTACTACAATCACCAGCGGGATCGCGCGATACACTGCGCGATTGTGCTTGACTTGATTGGGCACGCGGTTCCCATTCCCGGACGGGAGGACCTGCTTTTCGTAATGGGCATGGAAAGCGATCCGGCCCTCGAACGCGTTGTCCAGGGCTGCGAGCCGGAGTCCGGCATTCGGACCGTTGCTACCTTGAACCGCTACGTGGGCGACATGAGCGATCACCATGTATTCCGCGTGAACGAGCGCCCCTACCTGTTTCTCTCCTGCGGCCAATGGGAACACTACCACCTGCCCACGGACACTCCCGAGAAGCTGGACTACCAGAAGATGGGGCACATCGTGGACTACCTCTGCAACATTACCGCCGCGACGGCGGCCACCGGCCTCGCGGGCCCCTTCGAGGGATACGACACGCTGGGCACGGAGCTGCGACTCCTGGAAAAGCACGTCGGCGATTTGGCCCGCCAATTCGGGATTGCGTTGAAGACCCGCGACGAATTGGAAGCCTTGGTCTTTCTCATGGTGACGCGGTTCGGCTTGTTGACAGACCGTTGAGGCAGGCGTACTCGCCACTTGTGGTGCAGGCTTCCAGCCTGCAAAGGTCGCAGGCTGGAAGCCTGCACCACAATCGACGCCATTTTCGCCCAAACACGCTCAAGAGGTGTACCAACCCCAATCAAGAGCACTGTGGGCCATTATGCTTGCCATCGTCCTGCGCCTCCTATAGCATAGGGGCAAACGGCCAGTGGGAGGCGTGATTCGTGGCACAAGCGACCCTGCGCTGGGAAGGCGGTCGGCTCATCATTATCGATCAGACCCTGCTTCCCGGCGAATTCAAAGAGATTCAACTCGATACGGCGGAACAGGTTTGGGAAGCGATTAAGTCGCTTCGCGTTCGCGGCGCGCCTGCGATAGGCGTGTGCGCGGCTTTTGGCGTGCTTGTCGGCGTTCGAGAAAAGGACCCCAAGGATGTGGAGTCCCTGCTCGCGTCCCTTCATAAAGTCGCCGATTATCTCGCCTCGTCACGGCCAACCGCCGTGAATCTTTTCTGGGCGCTGAACCGCATGCGGGCCGTGGCCGACGCGAATGCAAACGCAACGAGCGCCGACGCCCTGTTCCAAAGGCTTGAACAAGAAGCCCTGACGATTCTGGATGAGGACCGGCGCACGTGCCGACTTATCGGCGAGCACGGCGCAGCCTTGATCGCGGATGGCGCCGGGGTGCTCACACACTGCAACGCCGGCGGGCTCGCGACAGCCGACTACGGCACCGCGCTCGCCGTCATGTTCCGCGCCCACGAATCGGGCCGGACCTTTCACGTGTTCGCAGATGAGACGCGGCCTTTGCTCCAGGGAGCCCGGCTTACGGCGTGGGAGTTGATGAACGCCGGGATCGACGTCACCTTGATATGCGACAACACAGCGGCGCAAGTCATGCGCGAAGGGCGCGTTCAGTTGGTGATTGTCGGCGCTGACCGCATCGCGGCCAACGGCGACGCGGCCAACAAGATCGGCACCTACAATGTCGCGCTGATTGCGAAGGCCCACGATGTGCCTTTCTACGTGGCAGCGCCGTTCTCCACCTTTGATCTCTCGCTGGACTCGGGCGACCAGATTCCCATCGAGTTGCGGAGCGACGACGAGGTGACTAACGGGTTTGGCAAACGCACGGCACCGGACAACGTGAAGGTCTATAGCCCGGCCTTTGACGTTACGCCCAGCGAACTCATAGCCGGTATCGTTACGGAACGGGGGATATTGCGTCCGCCATTTCGCGAGTCCATCGCGGCGATGGCGCAGGAAGCGGGGGTGTCCGTCTAGGATCACATGCTGGACCGACTTATCGAATACGTGACCGGGATGCCGGAAGACGAGTTGGGGGAGGTCACGCTCCAGGACATCGCCATCTGCGATTCGTGGTATCGCTCGCTCGCGGGGGACGCCGCCGCATTGTCCGCTCATGAAACCCTTCCCAAGAAGGTAAAAGGATGGTCAGCGCGGCCTGCGGCGGAAGTCGCCGTGACCGAGGGACGGCGGCATCAGTGGGTCCTGCGCGAACTCATAGACGAGTTGAATGCGGGAAACACGCAGTATCTGGCATGGGACGAGCTGGACATGTTGCTGGCCTCGCTGCAGCTTGCCAAAACCTGTGCCCGGCCCGACCAGTTTACGCGAGTTATCCAACTTCTAGATCGCCATGCCACGGCGATTGAAGATCGATACGAGAAAGTCAGCATTACACCGCGGTTGCCGGCCTTGTCTACGCGACTCCACGTGGTGACGGAGCGCGACATCGTCGGGGCGAAGCCGCGCGAAATCAAAATGTTCGCGGGGATCAACATTCAAGGACGCGGGCCGGTGCTCATTCACCGCGCGGGCCATTTGAAAGTGTTGGGAAGTGTGCCGGAGAACTGCACTTTGGTTATCGAAGAGGGTTCGTGCAGCGTCGACGGGTTCGTCATGGGCAAGGTTGCAGCGTCGCAACATTGCGAAGTGCGCGAGAACATCTCCGGCGTGGTCGTCGTGCGCCAGGGCAACGTCCGTGCGCGCAACATCATTGTCCGGGCCTACGTGGTTTCGAAGTGGGGAGGCGTGCACTGCCGTTCCGCGGAGTCGCCCGATCTCGTGTTCGGCGGTTCCGAGGTTTGCATCGAGCAGACCGCCATCATGGGCAAGTACATTTCGCCCAAAATCCAGGTGCGGGGCGACGTATACGGTGGCGTCTTCATGGTCTCCCGCGAATTGACGGGGGAGCGCTTTCGCCGATCCGATGCCCGCGAACTTGCCATCGTGTTGCGGACGAGCCTCTCGTGTCAGGACTATGGTGAGGAGCCGGGCCCGGAAGCGTTGCGGCACCTGGCGCAAACTGCAAACTTGCAGCGGCGAATCTCGGCGCTGGAGACGCGCATCCTGTATTCGCAGGCCGAAGCGGAACACGCCGCCCGCAACGCCATCGTGTACCTGACCGGCAAGGATCAGTTGCACCCTGTCGCGGAGAAGTTGGGGCAGGCGGAGCATCGGCTGGCGCAAGTCAATCGAATCCGCGCAGTGTTACAGACGCTCGTGGAGTTGGGCGAGGATCGCCTCAGCCGGCTCGAGCGCGTGAAGGGATTGTCGACCGAAGAGTCGGAATCGTTAGAGGAGTCATCGCTTGACGACGTCGCTTCCGATTTTGCGCATCTAGAGGCCGAGGGCGGCTTTGCCAAGGATGTAACCGACGAACTTTCGGATATCGCGGCGCTGAAGGAGCGCATGCTCGCCTCCTCCAGCGACGTCCGGAAGACCGCGTCGAGCCTCCATCAGGTTCGCGAGCGGCGCGCGTATTGGGACAAGGAAACCGTTGAATTGCGCGCGGTCATCGCAAAGTACGAGGCCCAACTGCGTGAAGTGTTCACGGCCAAGGAAGTGCTGGACAATCGATCGGGAGCGCTTCCCACCGTGGCCCTGCTGAAGCAATTCCTCGGCGCGGTGAAAGCGCGCGCGAAGTCGCTGGACGACCCCCTGGGAAAGCGTATGCAGTCCAGTTTCGTTCAGCTCTCGTTGCGGACCGTTACCACGCGTATGGATCGCTTGTCGAGCTACGTGGAATCGAAGGACAAGCTGACCGAACAATTGCGCGGCGTCGCCGAGGTGCTCCGGAAGGAGTACCAGATCGCGGTGCCGGTGGACGATTTCGCCCGCACTTCACCCCGCGTCACGGGGGTGTTTGAAACGGGCGTGAAAATCTACGCCGACCCGTACCTGCTGAACGAGCCCGCGCCGCCGAAGGGCGCCATGCTGGAAACCGTGGGCGGCAAGGAAGATTGCCGCACCTACCTGCGCGAGAACGGGAGAATCCTCGCCGCGTCGTAGCGGCGTGCTGTTATGAGCGAGACGGCCAGGAATATTGTTGCTATTGACGGCCCGGCGGGCGCGGGGAAGAGCACCATCGCGCGCAAGGTGGCGGAGAAGCTCGGGTATGCCTTTCTCGATACGGGCGCCATGTACCGCGCGGCGACCTGGCGCGCCATGCATCTCGGGATCGATCTCGACGATTCGGAAGCCCTGGCGGAATCCACGGCCGCCATGAACCTGGACCTTCGCGAAGAGCATGGAAACCAGATTGTACGCGTCGATGGCCATGACGTGACCGAAGCGATTCGGAGTCCCGAGGTGACCCGCAACATTCACAAGCTGGACCGGAGCCGTGGCGTGCGCGACCGCCTGGTCGAGTTACAACGGGCCATCGGATCCCGCGGGCCGACCGTGGCGGAAGGGCGCGACATCGGTACCGTCGTGTTTCCCGCGGCCGCGTGCAAGGTGTATCTTGACGCCTCGCTGCAGGAACGCGCCCGGCGTCGCGCCGAAGAGTATGTCAGGAAAGGAATCGCAGTGGACGAAGACACATTGACGGAGGAGATCCGCGTGCGGGATGAGAAGGATATGACGCGAGAGATTGCCCCATTGCGCCGCGCGGAGAACGCAACCGTTGTGGATACGACAAACATGACGCCCGACGAGGTCGTCGACGCCATCGTCGCGCTGGCGAGGTTCTCGTGTTGACCGGCACGAACGGCCAAACCGACTGGTCCATTGTGGAGTGCGACCGGGCGCTCACGCGCGCGCTTGCCACTGAGACCGGCTTGCATCCCATCATCGCGCGCATTCTGATCGGTCGCGGCGTCAGTTCGCGCGACGAAGTGCAACGCTTTCTCAATCCGACGCTCGACTTCATTTGCGATCCGTTGACGCTCGCGGACATGGCGCTCGCCGTCGAACGGCTCCGGCGGGCCCGGGACGCCGGAGAGCATGTCCTCGTTTTCGGCGACTACGACGTGGACGGCATCTCGGCAACCGCCCTGCTCGTGCGGGCGCTGCGGCGATTTGGGATCGCAACGTGCAGCTATGGCATGCCGAACCGGCTGGTGGATGGGTACGGGTTGAGCCCGGACCGGGTGGACGCGGCGAAGGAAGCCGGCGTCTCGCTCATCGTCACGGTGGACAACGGCATCGCCGCCCATACCTCGTGCGAGCGCGCGCGGGAACTTGGCATTGACGTCATCGTGACGGATCACCATTTGATCGAGGGCGAGCTTCCACCCGCGCTCGCGGTGATCAATCCACAGCGGGAAGCGCCGACGCATCCGTGCCGGGAAGCCTGTGGCGCGGCGGTGGCATTTCATCTCGCGCGCGCGTTGACCGGCGACGCCTGCGATCTGGATCTGGTCGCCCTGGGCACCGTGGCAGACGTCGTGCCATTGCGCGGAGAAAATCGCAATCTTGTGGCGGCCGGGATCAAGGCGGCGACCCAAATCACGCGTCCCGGCATTCAAGCGCTTGCGAAAATCGCCGGGGTCAACCTCAGCACCCTGACCGCCGAACAGATCGCCTTCCAGATCGCGCCCCGGATCAACGCGGGCGGCCGCATGGGGGACGGGCTCTCGGCCCTGGAGTTGTTGCTCACGGATTCGCCAGACGAAGCGCGGGTGCTCGCGGAGGAACTCGACGCGGCCAACCAGGAGCGCCGCGTGCTGGAAAGCGATACGGTCGCGGAGGTGCTGGCGGAGTTGGAGGCGAGTTTCCGGCCCGAACAACGGACCATCGTGCTCGCGCGGCGCGGCTGGCATCGTGGGGTCATCGGGATTGTGGCCAGCCGGATTCAGGCGGTTCACTACCGGCCCGTGGTGCTGATTGGGATCGATGACGACGGCATCGGCCGGGGTTCGGCCCGGAGCATCGCGGGATTCAACATCGCGGAAGCGATGAACGCCTGCGTGGAGCATCTGGTGACCTGCGGCGGTCACGCGGCGGCCGCGGGACTCACGATCCGGGAAGAATGCGTGGCCGCATTTGTGGAGATGTTCGAAGCGCAGGCCGCTACTCTTCTGCCGGCGGGTGACCTGCGAAAGCAACTGCGCATCGACGCGCAGGTGGGACTTTCGGAAATCGACAGCCGCCTCGTGACGCAGTTGGAACAACTGCAACCCTTCGGCAATACCAACCCCGCGCCGCTGTTCTGCAGCTTCGGCGCCGAACCCATGCCCCATTCCTGGCGCGAACTGCGCGGCGGCCATATGAAGGTGGCGCTTCGCAATGGCAGCCGCGTGATGGATGCCATAGGGTTCCGCATGGCCGAGCGGCTTGCGGAACTGTCGTCCGCACCGGCCGTGGACATCGCGTTCTCGCCCCAGTTCAACACCTGGCGTGGCGAGACAAGCGTGCAATTGGTGATCAAGGATATCCGCCCCGCGCAGGAATAAGACACGGATCGACACGGACGGACACGGATAGGCACAACCACGCGCAGTCTCTTTCGCGGGGGTTCCTTCGCTTCCGTCACCGATCGTCCGCGTTCGTTGGCCTGGTCTCTGCCCGTCCCTACGCCGTGCCCGTGCCCGTGTGTCCGCGCCGGCGCGGCAGTCCGTGCGTGTCCGTGCAGGTCCGTGTAGGTCCGTGCGCCCTCCCTTCCTCCGCTCTCCAGCCTCCCGCCTCATTTGGAACTGCCATCCCCGAAATTGATACTATCCGCCGCATGGCTGCGTGCGTGCAGACGGAAAGCTTTGCCAAGTGTTACGGATCGGTGGTCGCGGTCAGCGGCTTGACCATGTCTGTGCAGGAAGGCGAAGTGTTCGGGTTGTTGGGGCCCAATGGCGCCGGGAAGAGCACGACCCTCTACGCCCTCTGCGGCCTTATTCCCCCGACCTCCGGCACGATCAGCCTCTTCGGCAAGGATTTGCGGCGCAATTTCCTCGATGTCAGCGCCCGCATCGGCGTCATGGTCGAGCGCCCCTCCTTCTACAACCACCTGTCCGCGAAACGAAACCTACAACTCCTGGCCCGGCTCTCGCGGAAAGAAGTCACCGTGGACCGCGCCCTGGACCGGGTCGGACTCTTGCACCTGGGCGGACGAAAGGTGGGGGCCATGTCCCATGGCATGCGCCAGCGGCTGGGCCTTGCTCAGGCCCTGTTGACCGAGCCGGACCTGCTGATCCTGGACGAGCCAACTGGCGGGATGGACGTGGAGAGCACGCAGGAGATTCTGAAGCTGCTGCGGTTCCTGGCCGACGAGGCGAAGGTGACGATCATTTTTTCGAGCCACATGCTCCACGAAGTGGAGACCCTCTGCGACCGCATCGCCATCATGAACCAGGGACGGCTGCTGGCCTGCGAAGATACCGACCGGCTGATTTCCTACGACACCTCGCAGGCGGATGTGTTGCTCGACGCGCCCGAAGCTGCTGCCAAACGGTTGAAGGAGCAGCCCTGGGTTCAATCGGTGTCCGTGCTGCCGGGCCGCGTGAGCGTCGCATTGAACGGCGGATCGGTCCATCAGTTGACGACCTTCCTCATCGGCGCGGGCTACCGCATCTCCGGCGTGCTGCCCAAGCGGCGGACCTTGCAGGATTACTTCGTCAAGGTGTTGCACTCATGATTCACCGCGTGGTCAACGCGTATCTCGTGGAATGCATCAAGGCCATGCGGTCGAAGTCCGCCTACGTGGGCCCCGTGCTGGTGGTAGTGATGGCCTCGTTCGCCCCGCTGATGCAGCCCATCCGCGAAGACAGCGCCAGCGCGTACGCCTTTATCGCCTTCGCCACACCCATGGCCTTGAACCTGCTCGGGCTGCTCCTGATTCTCACCTACTGCGCCGGGTTGGTCTCGTCGGAAACGTCCAATGGGACCATCCGGATGATCCTCGTGCGTCCCTTGCATCGCCACGAATTTTTGCTCGCGAAACTGTTGCACGGCATGACCTATGCCGCCCTGCTCACCGTCCTCGTCGCGTTGGCCACTTGGGCCATCGCCGCATTGCAGGGCAAATTGGACGGCGTCGAATACGGCGGCGAGATGCTCTACACGAGCACGCACATGATCGCCATGTACGGACTGGGCGCGTTGGTCGTGCTCTTGCCCCAGTTCGCGGCCGTGTCCTACGCGCTCATGCTGTCCACCCTGGTCCGCAGCACGGGTGCGGCCGTGGGCGCCGCCATCGGCATCTGGATCGTGCTGGACGCCATTAAATACCCGCTGCACGTCGCGCCCTTCCTGTTCTCCACCTACCTGGAGTCGCCCTGGTACGTCTTCACCATGAACAGCGAAGGCATCGACGCAAGCTGGACGCCGGAGCTGTACTACTGCCTCGCCACCTCGCTCGGTTCCATCGTCGTCTTCACCGCCATCGCCATCTACGCCCTCCGCCGCCGGAACATCCAGTCATGATCGCCGCCGTCCTCATGGTGGCGCTCCACGGCGCCGTGTTTGTGGAGCAGGATCTCGATATCGACCTTCGACCCGTTCTGGCCTTCGGGCCGGTAAGGTATAAGGACGTGCGCGTGGTCGACGTCAATCGGGACGGTTCGGACGACGTGCTTACGTGTGCGTTGCTCGTGCTTCAGACCAACGGCCGGTTCGCAAACGAAAACGTTCACCCGTTGCCCACGTTCGAAGGGCGCGGTGCGGCCGATATTTGGGAAGGCGAGTTGTACGTCCGGTTCGCGTCCGCGCTGAGTGTCCTTCGTTGGAAGGACGGGAAGTGGGAGCGCATTCTCCAGCAGGAGATCGCCTTTCCACCAGAGACCCCCACCGGCATGGGCGACGATCGCGATCCAGCCGTGCAGAGTCCGCCGCACCACTTCGAACGATTCCTGTATGACCTCGACGGTGACGGCCGGCCCGAGATCGTGCTGCCTTCTGAAAACGGGCTCGCCGTTTTTGCCCGAAAGGGACCCTTCTTTGCGCCCGCGGGCGTACTGCGCTACAACGCCCAACCCGCCGTATTGCCGGTGGACGCGCTGCTTTGGCCCGAGGCACGGAGGAGGATTGCATTGCCCGTGGTGGCATTCAGTCATCACTATGCCATCGAGGGCAATCGCCTGTTGTTGCTTCGCGATCAGGTTTTCGACCACACGCGGGGTCTGAGTCGATGGGTTGCAGAACAGTATGAGATCCAGTCCGGCGATGAATTCTCACTGAGTACTGACGGTGCCGTGTTGTCGGAATCCGAACCGGTAAATGGAAAGACCGTGTACCTGAACCAAGACGACCACGTGGACTTCTTCATGGACGAAGTTTCTTACAATACCGACAAAGCGACGCCGACGCCTACGCTTACCGTCCGAGTTTCGACCAATGGCGGGAAATCGTTTGACACGATCCGGAACACCTCATTGAGCAATGCGCCTGCCTTTGGCGACATGAACGGGGACGGCCGCCAGGATTTGATTGTCGACCGAACCACGTTGTTCGATGCGGGATTGCGGGAGACGTTCCTGCGTGCAATGACACGCAGCCAACTCGAGCATGAAGTGCGCATCCATTTTCAAACGGAAACAGGCTCGTTCGCGCAATCGCCTGATGTGACCCGCACGTTCACACTCGAACTCGGAAAGCCCATCGTACAGCCGTCGACGATGCAACTACGGTATACGGGAGGGTGGCTTTTCGATTACCGCGGAGACTTCGATGGAGATGGCCGCAACGATGTGTTGGTGCAAGAGCGGCCCACGCGGGTGTCCGTTTACCTGATGACGGATTCCGGGCTTGCGGGAAAGCCGTACGCCACGGTGGACGCTACTGAGATCACGGATTTCGGCGTATGCGATCTGGATGGCGACGGGCGCAGCGACGTCGTCGTTGAAGTTAGCAAGACTGAAAACGGCGCCGAAGTTTTCCGTCACGTCGTCTATCTCACACGGGACAACGCGTCATGAGTCTGTTTTCCCTGACAGCGGTACTCAGTTTGAGCCTGTGCGCGGTTGAAGTTCGAGAGATTCCTTTGCTCGAGCCCGACGCGCGCGTCTTTCCGGTCCAAATAGACGCCGACGGCGAGGCCGACCTCTGGCAACAGTCGGGCCGTAACGTGCGCATCCATTACTCGAATCAGTTCGTGACCGAGTTCTCCTTCTCCGACAGCGATTGCGCGTACGACGTCTACGACATCGACGGCGACGGCGCATCGGAAGTGATCGTCGTTGAGGGAAAAGCGATTGTCGCTCTCGAATTGTCGCCGGGTGAGGCGCCGTCCCGTCAGGTGCTCTTCGAGGCGGAATCAACCTATGCATTGATGTCTGGAACTCCAAGTCCGCAGGTCTTCGTCGCGCCGCACCTGGACGAACCCGCGATCGTGTTGCCTCAAGCGACCGGAGTGCGCTTGTACAGACTGTCCGGTGAGTTGATTGAGGATTACGGATCTGCGAAAGACAACAACGACGACTCCGATCGATTGTACTGGTCTCCGTCCTGGATTCAGGACTACGAAGATCGGGGATCCCACTGGACGCAAGTCATAGCCACTGCTCCGCGCGAGTTGCCACCCGGTTTTCCCTTGGAGAGCAATAGGGCGCAGTCGGGAGCGCTCATCAACGACCTGACCAATCCCGCCGCTGACAGCGACTTCACCACGCTGACCGAGAACAGCGGCCCCTACGCGGGCGAATGGTACGCCTCGTTGTTGCGCGACGACGCGGCCAACCGGCAATACATCGTCTATCGCAGTGACGGTTCCGGGAGCACGCTGGTCCATCTGCGAACCGTTTCCGGCGACGCCGGGATACACGAACGCTCCGAATCCAAGATTGGTCCCATCCGCCGCTATCCGGGAATGCTCTTCAAACAGGAAGACGAAGGCTGGTTCACCAAGGCATACACCTACAATCCAGACTTCAACGGCGACGGGTATTTCGACCTGGTGTTGTGGGACGCGCCGCGGCCCGGCGTGTCCATTGATTCCCTCGTGCGGACCGTCGTCGGGCGATCCTGGCCGGTGCGCATCGCGATCCACTTGTACGTTCCCGACAATGCTCGCTACGACCCCAAACCGGCCGGGATGATTTCCGCCAAGGTCCCCATCAACTTCTTTTTGAATCGCAACCCGGTTGCGAATATCGCGATGGTGGACGTGGATGGGGACGCATTGACCGATCTGGGCTTCAGCACGGAGCCCAACAATTACCATCTCTGGCTCGCCGCGGATGGTATCTCCCGCGATCCCGACTGGACGCGCACCTTCGAAGAGCCCATCAAGGCGGTGGAGTTTTCCGCCGACCTCAGCGGCAAAGGCCGCACGAGCATCTTGCTCCGCGGCGGGAAGAACCTGTACCTACTCCAGGCGCGGTAGCACGCGTTCGCGCACACCGCGGGCGACAAGAAGAACAAGTCCCCAGGTGGGAAGTTTTCGAGGTGGCAGGTCTTCGAGGTAGGCTTAGAGATGGCCGTTCTTCGAGGTGGCACGGGCATCTTGCCCGTGAGCACACATGGGCATCCTGCCCATGGCCTCTTCAGTCATTGAGGGGACGCAGGGTCATCGCGGTGATCGTGGTTGGGGGAGGTTTCTTCGGTTCGGTGGGAATCTCGGGCTGGAAGCCCGAGGCACCTCGAATCATGGGCTGGAAGCCCATGGCACCTCGAATTCAGGGGCTGGAAGCCCCATGACACCTCCGAATTCAGGGGCTGGACATAGAAAAACCGCGATGCGCACTCAATCCTCGGGGGGAGCGATGCGATCGCGGTTCGTTAGCCGAGTAGGTCCTGGATGCGGCGGGCGACTTCCTGCACGACTTCCGGTTTCTTGTAGTCGCCCCGTTCGATGGCGGCCTTGGCGGCGGCCACGCGTTCGGCGCGGACATCGCTTTGCTGACGGGACAATTGCAGTATCTGCGCGAGCTTCGCCGCAGCCTGCGCTTCGGAACTAATCAACACATCGTCTTGAGACTGGGCGCTCTTGACGGTTTCGTCGCGTTTCTTGTCCCGGACGCTAGCCGACCGATCGGGTGCGGGTTCGGGTATCCCGCCTATTCCCTTGATGCCAGCCATAAGTCCATCTCCTCAAACTCAATTCGTCTGGCTTCATCTGAAGCCTTTTCTTCCGTTTCATTTATCGGCAGGGGACGGGCCATACTTTAGCGCCCGGCTGAAAAATTCGCAACAAATGGGCTCGCTCGGCACAAATTTTGTCCACACTATTGTGTAAGTTGCTTCAAAATAATTACTTACGGAATTGCATGCTCGGCGCGTTTCATTAAGTCCCTTGGAGTGAATTCTCGTAGAATTCGTAGATTAGCGGCTCCGTGATCTCCCCGATCTGGTTCCGGAACCGGTACGGGTCGCTCGCCACCTCCCGCGCGAATACCGTCAATTGCTCCCGGTCAACCCCGTGGTCCGCCGCAGCTGGGGATATCTCGAGTTCGGCAAAGAGGCCGTGAAGACACGCGGTAATTTCCTGGGCGAGGTCCCCCTTCGAGTTTCCACCAAGTGCCTCGACGATGCAGGCCACCCGGTCCGGCGCATGCTGCGCGTTATGACGGAACAGGGGCGCCAGGAGCAGGCCGTTAGCCAGACCGTGTGCGATGCCGCACTCGAGCGTGTAGTAATAGCCCATGCCATGCACCAGCGTCGTGCCGGCCTGGGCGATGACGCAACCCGACAGCATGGACGCGTACAACATCTCCGCCCGCGCTTCCATGTCCTCGCCGTCGCGCGCCGCCCGGGGAAGATACGTGCAAACGCGGCGGCAGGCGTCCAGCGCAAGCGCGTCACCGACCGGCGTCGATTTCTTGGAAACGATTCCCTCCATCGCTTGACTGAGTACGTCGAGTCCGGAATGAATCGTTACACCGTGGGGCAGGCGTTTCGTGAGGTCGGGATCCAGGATGGCGACCTTGGGAAAAATGGACTTTGACGTAATCGTCCGTTTCGTGCCCGACGCTTCGTCCACCAGCACGGAGTAAGGTGTGACCTCGCTGCCCGTGCCTGCCGTCGTGGGCACGGCAATGATGGGCAGTGCTCCATTGGGCAATCCGCCGGATCCGAAATGGTCCGCGCAGGCGCCGTCGTTCACCGCGAGTCCGGCCACGGCTTTTGCGACGTCCATGGGGCTGCCGCCGCCAATGGCGATAATGTGATCGCAGCCCAGTTGCCGGCACATATCCGCGGCGCGTTCGCAGGTCGACGTGCCGGGGTTTTCCTCGACGGCATCAAACACGGACGCATGCTCCAACAGCGAAAGGGCGTGGTCCAACGCGCCAATGCGTCGCGCGGAATTCTTGCCGGTGACCAGAAGCGGGCGTTTTCCCAGGGAATGGGAAT
>CAZWDH010000099.1:0-21355 GCA_964632865.1 uncultured Nitrospiraceae bacterium | reverse complement strand
TGTACGACACGCCCGGCGTCGGCAGGGGGCCCACCAGCAGCACGTTCACGCCCATGGAGCAGAGGCCCGCCGTGAGGGCGTTCTCAATCATGTAGCCCGAGATGCGCGTGTCTTTACCAATGAGGATGGTGTGGCGCCGGGCCTCCTGCTGAAAGATATACCCCGCGGCGCGGCCCACTTTCAGGGCCGTTTCCGCGGTCATGGGATGGACGTTCGCGACGCCCCGGATCCCGTCCGTGCCAAACATGCGCTCACTCATGACTCCCCCGTCCTATAATGGCGTCGCTCATGCGAGCCACGCGTGCCATTCGTTTCACGTCGTGAACGCGCACGGCATCCGCGCCGTTCGCAATTCCAATCGCCACGGTAGCCGCCGTGCCTTCCATGCGGTCGTCGACCGGTACATCCAGGACGACGCCGATGGTCGATTTATTCGACGTTCCAATCAGTAGCGGCCGCCCGAACCGCTTGAACTCCTGTAGCCGTCTCAGCATGGTCAAATTATGCTCCGGCGTCTTGCCGAATCCAAACCCGGGGTCCAGCCAGATCGCAGTCTCCGCGATTCCGCGGCTGACCGCGAACGCCATCCGTTCCTCGAAGAACGCGCAAATGTCGTCGACCACGTCGTCGTAGCGCGGGTCCTGCTGCATCGTCCTCGGCATGCCGAGCATATGCATCAAGACGACGTCGCAGCCCGATTCAGCGACAAATTCCGCCATCGCCGCGTCGCCGCGCAGGGCCGTGATGTCGTTGACCATAGTCGCGCCCCGCTCCAGCCCTAGCTTCGCCGTGGATGCGTGGTACGTGTCCACCGAGATGGGCACGCCCAACAGCGCCAGGCGCTCAATTACGGGTAGAACCCGTTCCTGTTCGCTGTAGGCGGACACAGGTTCCGCGCCCGGGCGGGAGGATTCGCCGCCCACATCCAGTATATCCGCGCCGTCGCGGATCAGGTTCCTTGCGAACGTCTCCGCAGATTCGGGATTGGTGAGAAGGCCCCCGTCAAAAAAGGAATCGGGCGTGACGTTAATCACGCCCATGACCAGAGTCTTATGGCCGACGCGCGCCTGAATGGCAGCCGTATTCATGGTAGTTTACGCAGTGCCGGGAACGATCTCGCCGGGTCCTAGCCCTTCCACATCAGGCTCGTCTTCGCCCTTCACCGGCGGAATGCCCGCGTCCAGCGGACGCTTCGGTGGCGGAGGCGCGGCCCTCTTGTTAGGCGGCAACAGATGGCCCTTACCCTTGTTGCGGATGATCGCGTCGATCTCCTCCGCGTCCAGCGTCTCCCGTTCGAACAGCTCTTCCGAGATGGCGACCAGCAGATCTTTGTGCTCCACCATCATGTTCTTTGCATCGCCGTAACCGTCTTCCAGGAGTTTATGAATCGCTTTGTCTACGGCCGACGCGGTCTCTTCGCTGAAGTCGCGTTCCTTGACAAAGTCCCGGCCCAGGAACACTTCCGTGTTGGAACCGAAACTGATGGGACCCAGTTCGCTCATGCCCCACTGGCATACCATGGCATGAGCCAGTTCGGTGGCCCGTTTGAGGTCGTTGGACGCGCCGCTGCTGAATTCGTTGAACATGACCTCTTCGGCGGCCCGGCCGCCCATGGCGACGCGAATCGCCGCGAGGCAATAGGCCCTTGAAATCGAGTGGCGGTCTTCCAGCGGGATCATGCTGGTCAATCCAAGCGACGGCCCGCGCGGGATGATGGTTACCTTGTGGACCGGGTCCGCGTCGGGCAGAAGACGGCCCATGATCACGTGGCCCGCTTCATGGTACGCCGTATTGCGTTTCTCCGCGGCGCTCAGCACCAGGCTCCGGCGTTCGGGACCCATGAGCACGCGGTCCTTCGCGTCCTCGAAGTCCTGCATGTCCACCTTGTCCTGATTGCGTCGCGCGGCCAGCAAGGCTGCCTCGTTGACCATATTGGCCAAATCGGCGCCGCTGAACCCGGAGGTGCCGCGCGCCAGCGTATTGACCAAGACCGTGTCGTCAATCGGCACACCGTTGTTCCGGATGTGGATCCCCAGTATCGCCTCGCGGCCCTTGATATCGGGGTTCGCAACCACCACCTGACGGTCAAAACGGCCGGGGCGCAGCAGTGCGCGGTCCAACACGTCCGGCCGGTTCGTGGCCGCCATAAGGATCACGCCTTCGCTGGTGTTGAACCCGTCCATCTCGACGAGCAACTGGTTCAGGGTCTGCTCGCGTTCGTCGTGACCACCGCCGAGACCCGCGCCACGCTGCCGGCCCACTGCGTCGATTTCGTCGATGAAAATGATGCAGGGCGCGTGCTTCTGCCCCTGCTGGAACAGATCGCGCACGCGGCTTGCGCCGACGCCGACGAACATCTCCACGAAGTCGGACCCGCTGATGCTGAAGAAGGGCACATGCGCTTCACCCGCGACCGCCCGGGCCAGGAGGGTCTTACCCGATCCTGGAGGGCCTACTAACAGTACCCCCTTGGGGATCTTGCCGCCGAGGCGGGAGAACTTCTTGGGTTCCTTGAGGAACTCGATGATCTCCTGGAGTTCCTCCTTGGCCTCGTCCACGCCGGCCACATCGTCAAAGGTCACGACCTTGTCGCTGTGGTTGACCAGGCGCGCCCGGCTCTTCCCGAAGGAAAGGGCCTTGTTGCTGCCACCCTGGACTTGCCGGAACATGAAGAACCAGAAGACCGCGACAATGAGAATCAGCGGAACCACGTTGAAGAGGAAGCTCACCAGAAGGTTGCTTTCGTCCTTCTGGGTCCACTCGATCCCTTTGTTCAACATCGAGGTCCGCCATTCCTCGCGGAACTGGTCGGCCTTGAATTCGATGGACTTCTGATTCTTGTACGGTTGCTTGAAGTCCGCCCGGAAGGTGAAGAGGTTCTCTCCACGGGTGATATTGACCGGGCTTTTGATATTGTCGGCCTCCAGTTGGGAGACGAAATCACCTTCCCAAAGTTCCTCGCGCGAACTCTGACCGTTGTTCAGGGTCGTGAGCAGCAGAACCAGGATGATGAGTAGGACCACCCAGAGGGAAACCTGCTTTAAAAATCCATTCATAAGAGATACATATTCCTTATCTTACGGCAGGTGAGGGCGCATCTTCGCCCATGATAGCTTGTATCATAACACACGCTGGGGGGGTGAACAATCCCGCCCCCGCGATTCCATGCCCCGTTGCACCTTGTCACGCCAGAAGTTACCATACCGCTTCCTGCACGAAGCGGTCTTACCTCCAGGAGTGGACTATGAAAAAACCTTCGGGGATTCAGCGCGTCGGCGTCGTCATGGCGGGGGGGTCCGGCGAACGGTTCTGGCCCCTGTCCCGCAAGCACCGGCCCAAACAGCTTCTCCACTTGACCAGCCAGGACGAGAGCATGCTTGGCGAGGCCGTGTCCCGGCTTTCGCCCCTCATCCCGGCGGAGCATATTTACGTCGTCACCGGCGCCCACCTCGTTCAGCCCATCCGTGAAGCCGGGATTGGGGTGCCGCCGGAGAACGTCATCGCGGAACCCTGCAAGCGCAACACGGCCGGGGCTTTGACGTATGCCGCGGCCGTCCTGCTCGCCAACTACAGCGGAGACGGCGCCAATCTCAGCATGGCCGTCACCACGGCCGATCACCAAATTGGCAATTCCGAGCTCTTCCGGAAGACCGTCGACAGCGCACTGACGGCGGCGGAGAAAGACGATGTACTGGCGATAATGGGTATCGCGCCCTCCCGGCCCGAGACGGGATACGGCTACGTCCAGGTGACCGACGATCCGCCCTCGGTAAACGACGGCATCGCTGCCCACCCGGTCAAGGCCTTCCACGAGAAACCCAGCCGTGAGCGCGCCGAGGATTTCATTGCCACGGGCACGTATTTCTGGAATAGCGGCATGTTCTTCTGGAAGGTGTCGGTCTTTCTCGAGGAACTGATCCACGCGAGCCCGAACCACGCCGCCGCCGTGTCCGCCATGGCCGATGCCCAGCGTAAAGGCGACGCCGAGGCTGTCCGCGAACAGTTCGAGCGCTTGGAGGATATCTCCATCGACTACGCCCTCATGGAAAAGGCGCGCCGCGTAGTGATGGTCCGCGCCGACTACCCCTGGGACGACGTGGGTGCCTGGACGGCTCTCGACCGCACCTACCCCAAAGATGCCGACGGCAACGTCGTGGTGGGAAACCCGGTACTCGTGGATGCCAAGGACTGCATCGTCTACAACGAACCCGGTGAGACCGACATGGCCGTAAGCGTCGTCGGCGCCCAAGACCTGGTCGTGGTCGTCACCAAGGACGCCGTCCTCGTCATCCCCAAAGACCGCGCCCAGGATGTGCGGCATGCGGTGAAAGAATTGAAGGACCGGGGCGCGGGGCAGTTGTAAAGGCCACATGGAGTGCGAGGGCTTGCCCTCGCGGTTACAGCGCCAGGCGAAGGCAAGCCCTCGCACTCCAAATAAAAACCGCCCAAATGCAATGCGATGCATCTAAGCTAGGCGAACAACACCTTGAACGTCCTCAGCTCGTAGGGCGTCACGTAGAAGCTGATCCGGTTGCCTTGCACCTTCACCGGCTGGTCGTTCTCTTCCATGAGATCGCATTCGCTGACGGATACTGGTTTCCGGTCAAAGGTGAGCGTCACGTCACCGCGCTGGCCGTGGGCTTCGTAGAGCCGGACGATAATGGCATCGGAATCCTCGTGTTTTTTCACGTGATCGATGATGACGTTATCGTTGTCCACGCTGGCGAAGGCGCCGACCGGGGATCGCGCGCCATTGGTCTTTTCCGCGGGCACGGCGATGAGGGGCGTATTGAGTTGATGTCCTTCATGGACCGATCCGTTGCGCCAGCCCCAGGCGTGGGGAAGAAGCGCGTAGGTGAACTCGTGCGCGCCTTCGTCCGCATGGGGATCGGGATCGACTGAGGAACGCAGCAGCGACATGCGCAACACGTTTTCCTTCACGTCGTAACCGTACTTGCAATCGTTGAGCAGGCTCACGCCGTAATCGCCCTCCGACAGGTCCACCCAACGCAGCGCCGTATTCTCGTACCGGGCCCGGTCCGCTGCGTCGTTGGTATGCGTCGGCCGTTCGATGGCGCCGTACTGGATTTCGTAGGTCGCCTGCGTCGCGCGCAGGTCCACGGGGAACGCCACTTTCAGCAACACCCGCTTCTCCCACCAATCGACTTTGGTGACGAAATCGATGCGGGGCGACGTGGCGTAGAGCGTTACGTCCTGCGTGAAGGTGCTGCGCTCCGTCTTGCGCAGGATTCGCACGACCGCGCGCACGGGACCGTTCTCGATGACTTCGATGCTTTCCGCCGGACCCGGCTCCCACATCTGGATCTCGAAGTTGTGGTCGATGTCCCAGGCGTCGTGTTCCCAAGGCCGGTCGTCGAATAGTTGCAGAACATTGGCCCGCGCGCCTTTCGGCAAGACTTCCCGTTGTTCGACCTTGTCGTAGATCTTCGTCAAGGTGCCGAACTTGTCAAAGCGGATGCGGATGAAATCGTTCTCCATCCCGGTGCCGGTGGCGCGCAGTAGCCCGCTGGGTTCAGCGTGGCGCGTGCCTGTGACGATGCGATACACCGCGTGTCCCAGCGGTGGTACGTTCCGTGTCTCGAAGATGATTTCGTCTTCTCCGATTTGCTGACTCGGCACCGGATTTCCGGCTGTGTCAACCACACAAAACGTCTTGGGCAGGTTCGGCACTGTCGCGGTTGCGATATCGTTGCGCACCCAACCCAAGGTATTGAAGACCACGATGGGCATGCCTTCGCCGGCCGTAGCAATTGTACCGAGGATGTAGTTCACGGCCTGCTCTCGAATGGACGCGATGATGGCGCTCGCTTCCGCGTAGTCCTTGTCTGCCTGCGCGTAGACTTCGTTGATCGACGAACCCGGAAGGATGTCGTGGAATTGATTTGTCAGGACGTGTTTCCACGCCTCCCACAGCGTTGCATGATCGTACTTGCCGTCCGAGAGGTGGGCCAGTACGCTGAAGAATTCCGCGTCGCGCAGGGCTACTTCGCACTTGCGGTTGTTTCGCTTCGTGCGGGCCTGCGTCGTCTGGCAGGCGCGGTGAAGTTCGAGGTACAACTCGCCGTTGTACACGGGTAGCGTTTCCTTCTCGGCCCGTTTGCGCATACGCTCGACGCTGTCCGACAGCCGCCCGAACTCGCACTTGGGCACGCCGACGATGTTGCCGAGCCGTTTGCCGTGCTCGATCATGTTCATCGTGGGACCGCCGCCGCCGTCGCCCCAGCCGAAGGCGAAGGGAATTTCGTCCGCCTTTTCCTTCTGCTTGAACTGATTCCACTGGGCGATGCAGTCCTTCGGGATCGGGTTGCCGTTGTAGTTCAACGGAGGCATCAGCGCGAACATGCGCGTGCCGTCCGTGCCTTCCCATTGAAACATGCTGTACGGAAACTCGGTGAACATGTTCCACGCGATCTTGGTTGTGACGAAGGCCGTGAGTCCGGCCTTCTTCATGATCTGCGGCAACGCCCACGTGTACCCGAAGGAGTCCGGCACCCACGCAATGAGCGAGCGTTTCCCGAACTCGCTCTCGTAGAAGCGGTTGCCGTAGAGGTACTGCCGGATCAGCGATTCGCCGGACGGCACGTTGTGGTCCGGTTCGATCCACGGAGCGCCGCAGAGTTCCCAACGCCCTTCTTTCACGCGCTTCTTGATTCGCTCGTACAATTCGGGGTAGTACGTCTTGATCCACTCGTATTGCACCGGCTGGCTGCACGAGAAATGAAACTCGGGATACCGGTCCATGAGGTTCAGCACGGTGGAAAACGTGCGCGCGCACTTGCGTTTGGTTTCGCGAATGGGCCATAGCCACGCCGTGTCGATATGGGCATGACCGGCCAGAATCAGTTTGCCCATGCCATAACTGGTCTCGAATTCCTTGAGTCCCCGCTGCAAGGCCCGGCGCGCTTTCACGAGCGAATCAAAGTAGGCCTTTTCGCCCTTGTGCTGGAGATCGACCATGCGCACGCAACGGTCGAGCAGTTCCATGAGCTTTCGCGCGGGCGCGAAGTTGGTGTCCAGTTCCTGAATCACTTCCCACACGACCTGCGCGTCCCAATAGAAGTCCCAGGCTTCGGGATGCATAACCGCGATGTCCGCGTATCCGAAGGAGTGGTAGTAGTCGTGGCGCGTGCTGGGGCAGGCCTCGAGCACGATCTCGAAGGTGTCTCCGCCTTTCGCCTTGTCGGTCAGGAACAGCTCGTCGCGGTTGCGGTCCAGTCCCTGGAACGGTACGCCGTTCACGTACGCGAGCGATTCGCCCCCTTCGTTCACATCCGGCGCGCCGTGGACGTACGAGGATGAAATCGTCCGCACGAGGGCGACGACTCTCTTGCCCTTCATGCTCGCCGGAATCGTGGCCTTCATGCGGAACCACGTGGTCTGATCGAATCCGCCCCAAATGCCCCGAATCTGAAAGGGTTTCCAGCCGGTCTTCGGGGCGCGTTCGGGTCCCTTGCCGATCCCGGTAACGCAACATTCAAGGTTACCGATGGGCTGGCGGGCGCTGTAAATAGTCTGCTCGATCTCCCGAATGATCCGCTGAAGTTGCAGCGATTCAATCCGGCGCTCGGCATCAAAATTGGGCATGGGACGGCTCCTGTTCATCGTGCGGTGCGAGGGCGTCCCTGTGGAAGTTCTTCGTGGGGACCCCGGGTAATGGGGGCCAATTATAGAGAGGGAATCAGGGCTAGAACAAATCGAACCTGTGGGAACGAAAAGTACTGGCGCACCGCCGGGCGCAGTGCGGCGAAGGCATTCTCTGAAACCGCTTAACTCCCTTCGCGGCGTTCTCTTCGACTCGGTCCACTATCCGGAGCCGAGTCGTCTGACGCGGCCGCGGGCGGGTCCGAGGGTCCGGAGGTCTTGGCGCCTTCGCAACCGGCGCTTCCGAATACGAGCGCCAGAACAATGCAACTACTCAGAAACCACTTCACGTCGCAATCCTCCCTCGGGCGGTAATCGAGCCAGACCACGCGGTGCGCACTCGAACGAAACCAGGCAACCCCTACGTCTGGTCAGTATATTCGATGTACGCAGGGTTTTGAGTCATCCGAATTCGCCGGAAGCATCTGTAACGCCGCGGCCGGGGCATCGGTACTGTAGATGCGCCCGAACCAGGGCTTGCCATTCGATGCGTGTGCATGGGCTGAACGAGAGCGACCTTGTTCCCCTAACTGGAAAGCAGGGCCGCTGTTGCGCCCCGGTACGTGGTGATTTCAGGAAGGAGTGCGTCGCGTGCGGCGTGACGTGCGAATTCAAGCGCGTTGCGCCGTTGCGGAAGACGTGCTGATTTATCGTCGGAGGCGCGATCGATTTGTTCCGCTACCACAGGCGGAGCCATCGAAAGCGGCGAATGGCGAACATTGTGGGTCCGGCTGGGATCGGGTCGCACACGTCACAAGGGGATATACAACAGGTCCAGGCCCAATACCCTTTGTTGCCGGTCCCAGTCCGGACTCCACAATGCCATCCTATCCCGGCAGCCGCCGGGATGCAATCTCAGTAGATCAGCTCCGCCCAGCGGTCGCAAGCGATGAGGTGCTTCTTCAGCCGGAGCCATTTCTCATCGGACCCAGCCATCTTCGCGAGCGCCTTGTCGAGCATGTCGCTCACCTGCTCCAGACCCGCCACGTAGACATACGTGTTCGGGTCCTGAAGCATCTCCCAGACTTCCGAGGCGTTTTCCGAAAGGGTGCGTTCCAGGTCAATGGGTTCGTTCAAATGTGGCCGAGGGCTGACCGACTCGAATGCCTTGAACGTTTCCTTGTCGTAGTAATTCCCCAGGTCGTTCTTCTGATCGTTCATGTACAGGAGTTCCATGCCGCGTTTCGCGCCGTAGAACAACCGGACCTTGCCCTTCCACTCGCCGACTTCGTCGTAGATGTGTTTCACGAACGCGCGGAACGGGGCGATGCCCGTGCCCATGCCGATCATCAGGATGTTGGCCGTGGGATCTTCCGGCAAGGTGAACGCGATGCCGTAGGGCCCCGTCAACGTGATCGTGTCGCCGGGCTGCAGGTCGCATAAGTAATTCGACGCGATGCCGGGATACCGTTCGCCGTTGACTTCGTCGATGTAGAAACAGCGCCGCACGCACAGCGACATTGTCGACGTGCCGGGCTTTTCGCCCTTCTCCGTACTCGCCACGGAGTACAGACGGAAGTGATTCTCATTCCCGAACTCGTGAGGCCCCGGGATAAGCAGGCCCACGCTTTGGCCGAGTTTGAAATGGAATTCCCCTTTGTCGACTTCCAGGACGATGTGCCGGACTTCGTCCGGGGAATCTTCCGGAGTGATGCGGGTGCTTTCGAGGACTTTGCCTTCGAAGGTGGTGGAAACGTCGTACTCTTGCAGGCGCGCCATGACCGTAATCTCCTTTGTTCACTCGCGCCTGGCGGCGGAGAAGTTAAAGGCTCCAGCTACTGAATTCGATCCCCCAACCCGTTGCCGGGTAGACAGTAAGCCGGATACGGCCCCGCGGAATGCGCGATTCGCGGTGTCGGATTCGCTTCCCAAATTCCCCCCGGACGGGCGCGATCAGTAACTCTATTGTAGGCGGAGCGGGTGAGATCTGTCAATTTTGGGGATGAGCTGACGAGGAATAGGACATGTAGGACGAATCGGACCTATAGGACACTTGGGCTTTGAACCGGACACGGAAAACTGGTGGATTCGGCAGGGGGGCGGTAAGAACATGCCTGGCCGTTGCCGCAGCCGACTTCGACCAAAGGTCATATCTCGCGATCGTCAGGTTGCGCGCGGTGCTCGCCCGGTCGCCGCTGTTGTTCGCGACGGTGAAGGCGCGCGCGCGTCATCCGCTCGCGGATGCCGCCCTCCTCGACGAAGTCCTGCTCGAGACGGCGAACTTGTTGGTCGAGCAAGTAGTTCGTCTGGTGAATCAGGCAAATGATGATATTCGCCACGGTTTCAGGGGGCCGAGTCTCGATAATTGTCTTATAGGTCTTATAGGTCCTATTCGTCCTATTCCCCAACTTTCGCACGTAAAAGGCCTCTTCGCTGTCTTTCTTCCAAAGCGGATGCCCCTCGTCCTCAAGAAGTCCTTGTAGTCAACGAGCAGCTCCTCCAGACTCGCGCGCGCCACTTTCGTGAGCTTAAGTTCCGTTTCTTTCGATGTTCCGGAGGCTTGGCTTCCTTCAACAATGTTCTGCTTTCCCGAACGGGCCGCCTGGATCATCTGCCCGTGCGTTCGATCGCGTCTCTCGTCCAGAAACGCGTTGCAGAAATACACCGTTGCGTCATAGACGATCTCAGCGTTTTGGTAAGAGCGAAGTTGGGCGTAGCCACCATGGGGAGGAATGAAACCGTCGGGCATGATGGAGCCTCCTTGATAGGAGCCATTGGACTCATAGGACCAATAGGACTCATAGGACCAATAGGACGAAGTGGCTCGAAAGCTAAACTTCGCCGAATCGTCTCCTGAAGAATCGCCTAAGCATTAGCCTAAGGCCTACCCATGCCGAAACCTGTCTCCCGCGTCCCATACGTCCTATTGGTCCTATATGTCCTATTCTTCATTGTCGAACGCAATCCTACTATATCAACAGTACCTCAATCAGTCTCCCTTCACTTCTTGCTCCGGCGGCCACCACAACGCTACGATTTCGCGAAAGTACAGCATCCTTTGGAGCAAACCATGAAACCGTTCTCGATAGCCCTGGCGACCATTCTCGTCCTGATATCCATTCCCGTTTCCTACGCCGAAATCACCCACGATCTCCCCGCCTCCGTCTTCCTCGACAAATGCAAAGGCGCTTGGGCGGGCCAGATGATCGGTGTCTGTTACGGCGCGCCGTACGAGTTTCGCTCGAACGGAAAACCCATCACCGACGATCTCCAGCCTTGGTCGCCGGAGCGGATTGCGGGAGCCATCGGACAAGACGATTGCTACGTTGAAATGACATTTTTAAAAGCCTTGGAAACCCACGGGCTCGACATCACCTACGCCGAAGCCGGAGCGGCCTTCGCCGATACACAGTATCCCCTCTGGCATGCGAACCTCTACGGACGCGAAAACTGCCGTCGCGGGATCTTGCCGCCGCTTTCCGGACACCCCGACTTCAACCGTCATGCCGACGACATCGACTTCCAAATTGAAGCGGACCTCTTCGGCATCGTGAGTCCGGGGTTGCCACGAGAATCGAACCGATTGTGCGGCGTATTCGGCCGGATCATGAATTACGGCGACGGCCTCTATGGAGGGATGTTTGTCGCCGGGATGTATTCGGCGGCCTACCTGCGCGGCGCGGATGAGATCCCCGCAATCATCGATGAAGGCCTCGCCTGCATTCCGGAAGAGTCGGAGTATTATCGATGCATTGCAGATGTCATTACGTGGCACCGCGAACATCCCGGTGACTGGATGGCCACCTGGCAGCGCATTGAAGACAAATGGCAGGACGACGTCGACTGCATGCGCGGAAACGACTTCAACATCGACGCCAAACTGAACGGTGCATACATTGTCATGGGCCTGCTGTTCGGTGAAGGCGATCCCGTCAAGACCATGGAAGTCAGCACCCGTTGCGGGCAGGACGCGGACTGCAATCCCTCGAACGCCATGGGGGTTCTCGGCTGTGCGATGGGTTATGAGGCCCTGGGTGAAGCGCTCACTGGAGGCATCGCCGCCATTCGCGACGAGAAGTTCTCCCACACGGACTACTCCTTCGACACGCTAATCCCCGCTTGCCAGCGAATAGCCGAGTCGATTATCCGCCGCGCAGGCGGAACGATTGCGGGCGACACCTATACGATTCCGATTCAATCGCCACAACCGCCGGATACGCTTGAACAGTGGGTCCATCAAGTCGAGGCGCTGGATGAATCGCTACCGCAAAACGTCGTCGACCTGTGGAATCCCGCGTGGCGCGTCATTGCGAGCGGGCACGACATGGATCCCGGCCTTCGAAGCCAGGAATTCGAACGCGAGAGTGTGTTGGTCCTTCACCCGGTGGATGAACAGACCCCTGCCGCTATCGTGGGTTCATTTTCCATCCCCGGAGGCGGAAGTCCTCGCCTGGTCATCGAGACCACCTCGCACCCGCGCGGCGACTACCTCCTGCGCGTCTTCATCAACGAAGAGGTGAAACTGGAACGCGTCATCGACTCGAAGGGGGAATGGACGAACGTCAAAGTCGATCTTATGCCGTACACCGGAAAAGACATCGACGTCCGAATTGAGAACGCTGCAAATGGTTGGTCCTTTGAGGCGGCATACCTCGCGCGAATCGAAGTTGAATAGGCTCCCAAACCGCAGCTCTCAGGTTCGGACATTCGCCAACCGGCTTCCCGCCGGCGACCCCTCCTTGGCCAGCCGCTCAAAAATATCCGCGGCAGCGGCTGCCCCGTCCGCGTTCCTCACGGCCTCCGAGAACCCGCGCGCCGCTTCGGCATACGAAGAGTCCGACATCAGGAGTTCGAGATTCCGCAACAGCTTTCGCGCCGAGACCCGTCGCGCCCGCATCTTGATGCAGAACCCGTGCCGGACCCCGACTTTCGTGATTACGTCCTGCTCCAGATGGGAGGGCAGCGCAATCATCGGCACGCCCGCCTGGAGAGCCTGATACATCGTGCCGTTGCCGCCGTGGAAAATCATCGCTTTGCTGCGCTTGAGGATCTCCAAACCTGACGCGTAGTCGGTGATGCGGAAGTTGGGCGGCGCCTTCCGAATCGTTTCCTCCCGGGCCTGGCCGCCCGTTGTAACGACGAAACGATAGGGTGCGTCATTCAGAACCGGATAGACCTGCTGCAAGAAATCGTCCAGGAACCCGGTCGACCCCATCGTGATGTACACGTTCGGCGTGCCGTCATCGAGTTCATCGATCCAGTCCGGCAGCGGCCCCGGGAGATCGGTGTGGATCGGCCCGGCCGTATGGTAGTTCGGAAAGTAGGACGGCGCCTCGTACAACCCCGTCAAGTCCGGCGAAACGAGTGGAGTCGAGCGCAACAACTGCAGCGCATTGACCGGTTCTAAGCCGTAATGGTTGTAGGCTCGCTTGCGGATAGGCGCCAGTATCAACCGGTCGTACGCGAGCACCAGCGGATAGAACGCCGATCGCGGCGAAAGGAAGTGGCTGGCATAGGCGTTCATGATGCAGGCCACCGGCGCATTCGCGATGTGTGCCGATGTGGATGCGCTGACGGACGCGTCGCCGATTACCAGGTTCGGTTTCTCCCGGCGTATGAGTTCCACCTGGTCTTGGATGATTCCTTGCAAGGGGACCCATTTATGCAGGGTGTGGAGATCGAGGGCCGAAGCGGTCCAACCGTACTTCACGAACCGGTCCCAGCCATAGGGGTGAAACGGCTCCCGGACCCGCTCCAGCCGGAAGCCAGCTTTCCGCACGAGGTGTAACTTCGAACGGGGATGCCGGGGGTCGTCTCCCGCGAATACCACTTCGTGACCGCGGGCGCGCAATACCTTTGCGATCTCCAGGCACCGGGACGTGTGGGCAAGCACATACCCCAGCGGGAAGAACATAAACTTCATCCGCCCGGTAGAACCGTCTCGGCATGCATTCCGCGCGATCGCGCTATGATTCGACAAACTGACGTTGATGCTCACGATAACTGCTGCAATTACTATGCTTCTTGAGTTGCCGCTCCACACCGGCGCGCTGCGAACCGGTGCGGGGCGCCGCGCGGAGGCCAGCCGTATTCTACACGACCGACGCCTCCTCAACGACAGGCTCCGGTTCCGCCTCCCAATGGCGATCCGCAACGTCCAGGCAGTCCTGGATCTCTGCTGCAACACCTTTGGCGTCCGGATCGGCCAACATGGAGATGTGGTTCCCCGGCACCGGCCTGGAATCGATTCGGCCTTTCACGAACGGCTTCCACCCGAGGGTCTTGTCTGTAAGCCACCGTCGCAGCAAACCGCTTCGCGTCGAGGTCACCCACGTGTCGCGCGCAAGTTGAGGAAGGCCGCGCACGACGGCGCGCCAGTCGCGCTTGACCAGGGCCCAGATCTGGCGCATGGACGGTACAAAGGAATCTTCGGGGATCACCGCGAAGAACCCGCTCGTATACAAATATGCCACGTTGCCGAAATAAGGATCCGGACAATATCGCATCGATGCCTTCATTCCCGCGCGGCAATTCTCGACGAGGCCGGAGATTGCGCCGGGTCCCGCGCTAGGCGCGAGGAAGTTGACGCGCTTCAACTCCTGAAGGACGGCCTCGTACTGGGCGTCGTGGTCGAGCTTGCGCAAGTGGCGATAGCGCAGCTCGATGGGTGTCGAGAAGAAGTACTCCACCATCATCATCACGCTCGCCAACCACATGGCATCGTCCGCCGCGTCCAATAATAGATCGTAAAGATTGTTGCTGCGATCGCCGGGGATCGGCGCGAAGCTGTCCATGAGGACGATCGCGCCGACTTCGTGCCCCTGTTGCTCCAGTTGCCTCGCCATTTCAAACGCAATCGTGCCGCCGGACGAGTGCCCGCCAATATGGTACGGACCTTCCGGCCGGACGGATCGCATCGCCTCGACGTAGCACGCCGCCGTTTCTTCGATGGTGTCGAATATGCGGCCCACGCCATTGATAGCGGGCGCCTGCAAGCCATAGAAGGGCCGTTCGGAGTCGATATGTTGCGCGATCGGGATATAGCAGAACACCGTGCCGGGCGCCGGATGCACGCAGAAGAAAGGCGCTTTCGAACCTTCCGGCCGTATGGGGACCAATACGGAATCGGAGACGCGTTTCTCCGAGCGCAAAATACAGGCAAGCCGCTCAATCGTGGGCGCCTCGAACAGTTTCGCCGGCGCCAAACGCTGGCCAAACCGGCTCTCGATCTCGTCCATCAATTGGACCGCCGACAGCGAGTGCCCGCCCAGGTCGAAAAAATTGTCGGTAACGCCGACTGGCCGCACGTCCAGCACGTGTTCCCAGATGCGCTCCAATTCCAACTCCAGCGAATCCCGCGCGGCTTGTGCGGTCCCGCCGACTTCGCGCGCGCTGCGCGTGGGCTGCGGCAACGCCTTCCGGTCTACTTTGCCATTCGGCGTAAGCGGTAGCGTGTCCAGGGCAACAAATGCCGACGGCACCATATACTCCGGCAAGGCGTGCCGGAGATACGCTCGTAGCTCGCCGTTGAACGACCGGCCGTTGGACCTGGTCACGACGTAGGCCACGAGGCGATGGTCGTCTGGCACGTCCTCCCGCGCGATAACCACATTGTCGGCAATGTCTGGATGCGCGGCGATACGCGATTCGATCTCGCCAAGCTCGATTCGGTACCCGCGTATCTTGACTTGGTGATCCTTCCGCCCCAAGAACTCGATGTCCCCATTCAAGCGGTAGCGCGCCACGTCGCCCGTTCGATAGAGCCGGTCGTTCCCGCCGAAATCGAAGGGATTCGGGATAAATCGTTCCGCAGTCAGGCCGGCGCGATTCAAGTAGCCGCGTGCAACGCCGACGCCGCCGATGTACAGCTCGCCCGCAATACCGGGCGGTGTCACGCGCAGGGACTCGTCGAGGATGTAGACCTGGGTATTCGCAATCGGTTTTCCGATAGCCGGACCTTCTGTAGATGCCCCGTCACATTCGGCAATCGTCGCGCACACGGTGGTTTCCGTGGGCCCGTAGGCGTTCAGGAAGCGGCGGCCGGGCGCCCATCTCGCCACCACAGACGCTGGACAGCGTTCCCCCGCCGCAATGACGGTCTTCAACTCAGGAAGACCCACCGGGTCGATAACCTTCAGCACGGACGGCGGAAGCGTGACCGTCGTGATCCGTTCGTTGCGCAACACGTCTACGAGATCGTCTGCCGATGCCATGGTCTCCTGCCGGGCCAGGCACAGCGTCGCCCCGGCACACAGTGCCGTGAAGATCTCCGATACGGAAGCGTCGAAACTCAACGAGGCGAACTGGAGGAGACGGCTGGTACGATCGATCTCAAAGGCGTTAATCTGCGCCCCGATCAGGTTGCAGAGTCCACGGTGTTCCAAGAGGACGCCCTTCGGCGTTCCCGTCGACCCCGACGTATAGATAACGTACGCGAGATCGCGGGAGGTGGTGCTGCCTTCCGGATTCGTGTCGGGGTAAGTGGCAATAGCCTCCCAATCCGTGTCCAGACATACTGCTCGCACGCCTGAGGTGGTCAGCAATTCCGAAACTCGGGCCTGCGTCAGCAGCACGCACGCCTGCGAATCCTGGATCATGTACGCCAGTCGTTCCGGCGGATACGACGGATCCAATGGCACATACGCGCCGCCCGCCTTCAGGATGCCGAGCACGCCCGCAATCATGTCCAGCGAACGCTCGACGCACAGCCCGACCATGGTTTCCGGACCAACGTCTTCCGAGCGAAGGAAATGGGCGATTTGATTGGCCCGGGCATTCAATTCCGCATACGTGAGGGAGTCGGACTCAAAGACAACTGCCGTCGCATCGGGAGTCTGCTTCGCCTGCGCTTCAAACCATCCATAGGCGGTCTCGTATGGGGGAAGCGGCGATTCGGTGTGATTGACATCTTCGACCAAACGCGCCCGCTCGTCCGCGGAAAGTAATTCCATGTCGCTCACGGAGCGGGATGGATCGTCGATCAGGTAGTCCATGGCGCGCACGAACTGATCGACTGTGATCTGTTGCGCCTCTTCGTTGAACAGTGCGGTATTGAAGTCGAAGGTGATTCCCATGTTTCCCGACACGGGATGATCGTAGAAGCTGATGACCAGCGGATCGGCGCCGTAGCCGGAATGTATCCAACGAATCTCGCAATTCGCGCCTTGGAATCCCGGCATGGCCCATAACAGGTAATTCAGCAGGATGTCGTGTGACTGCGTATCCGCCAGATGGTGTAAATAGGTTCCGCAATTCCGAAGAGACGCCGAGGCGTCCTCAGCAACCTTCTTAATCAGTGTGAACGCCGTATCCCCGTCGTCCACACGAACCCGCAAGGGAAGCACGCCGATGAAGATCCCCGGCGTTTGCTTATGGATATCGGGACGGCGATTGTGAAAAGGCATGCCGATTGCAATGTCCCGGTTGCCGTTCATGCGATGGACGTAGCCCGCGAGCACTGCGGAGAAGATGTTGAACGTCGCCGCGAAGGGGGTCTTCGTCGCCACATCCTCATGCAGCGCGAGTTCTCGGATGCGCTCGGAGCGTTCCGGGCCCAGGTCCACCCTGTGATGAGCGATACGCCCCGCGGTGCGCTGCAGGGGCGCGCCGTAAAACGACATGGGATCCGGTGGAGAAGCCGACTTGGCCTTCCAGAATTCCAATTCCGTGGGATCGGCGTCCCGGTTTCTCCGGTCCATGCTATCCGCAACGTAGTCGGCGAATGCGGGAATTGCTGGCGCTTCGTCAAGCTTACCTTGCGCGGCCAGACCGTAGTACTCGTCCATGTACCGCATGGTGATGAGAACGGAAAACGCATCTGTAATGATGTGGTGTTGGGCGAGATACCACGCGCATTTTTCGGGTCCCAACCGCACCAATGCGGAATCGAATAGTCGTTGGCTGAAATCGAAAGGCCGACGGCAACGTTCCTGCGCCCACGACTCGAACGCTTCGACCGGATCCGCCGCACTCGAGAGATCGACCTCGTCCAGGGTAAATTCCACACGCGGCAGGACCCGCTGTTGCGGCACCCCGTCAACGATCTCAACCACCGTGCGCAGGGCGTCGCATCGTTGAATCAGCGTATCAAAGGCTTCGCGAAACAGCGTCGTATCGAGAGGAAGAGGGATGATTAACGCGAGCGCGTTGTTGTACAGGGGAAGATCGGGGTTGAGCTTCTGACCGAGCCAAAAGATCCATTGCGTCTTCGTAAGATTCGATCGGCGGTAAATGTCCAACCCGTGAACTCCAGACAAACGCGTGGCCCACACGCGGCCTGCCCATCATTCCCAAGAGTCAGACCGTGGTCGCGTGCAAACATCTCGTCGTAAGCGGGGCCGCAGAAGCCTCAATCGTGAGGGCCGCCCCGGCGGTTATCCATGCTCCGGTATGGAACTCGCTCCGGTTTCCACTACCGGACGGTCCGCAGGCGTTTGACCGGGCGCAACAGCGAAACCGCGTTCCCTCAGCACGGTCCGAATTTCTTCGTGCAGTGCGGGCGCAAGTTGCCCGCGCTCCTTCAAATGGCCGGGACAATTGTGCCGGCCAGTTGCCACCGGAACCAGTTTGATCTCCGGCAAATGTTCTACCAGCTTCGCCTGGTCCGCATCAGGCTTGCAGTACTTTCCGAAAAAGATCGTCCCCCGCGGACGGGGAGAGGCGTTCTCGTACTCGGCAAGCACGTCGAAGAACTCCTCGTCGCCCAGTTGCTTCCTGCACCAGTGGGTGATTACGTTTGCCGACAACGCGACAAGCACGACTTCAATGTACTCCGTGGGTCGAGTGAACAATTTCTTGAAGTTGAACAGGGCGTGGAATTGGGGCCCGAGACCAGTCCATACCGTCGGCGGAAATGCCGGCGCAAATCCGATGACGTGATCCATGCCACAGCGGACCCCGAAGTAGAAGGCTGCGCTCCCGCCACCGGACGCGCCCATGGCCACATGGTGCTTGGCGCCGAGTTGATCGCAAATTTCCTTTACTTTGCGCGTGTAATACTCGAGGCCGTTCGGCTGTCCGTCGGGCGCTACGTGATAGGCCATGCGGCGCAGATCCCGGACGAACACCAGATTTGTGTTGTGCCCGAGTCCCGCCAACTGTTTGCGCATCTCGAAGCGCGGTTCGCCCGCGAACAGGACATCCATGCCCGAAAAGATTACGATCGTTACATCCGCGCCGCGATCTTCGATCCGGAAGTAGTCTTCCTCGTTCGAGATAGCGTTCTCGCCTTCGAAAACTTTGAAGGTGCCCTCTTCCTCCATGTTGCGAGCCAGGCTCGGCAGGAACATGCGCGTTAGAACGCGAAAGACCTTCTCTTTCAGCATGACCTCTCCGTTACTCGTTAGCGTTGCCAACGCCTTGCGTCGTTGCGCGTGAGTCTAGCACTTCGGGGTACAGTTGCCGGACGGTCCTGGCCTGAACTTCCAGCGAAAACTGCTCGACCGCCTTCGTTCGGGCCGCCCGGCCCATTTCAAACAGCCGCTGTCGATCCGCCTGCAATGCGTGGAGCGCCTCGAATAGCCCGTTGGCGGAACCGTCAAAGACGAACCCGTTTAATCGGTCGTCTACGATTTCGGACAGCATGCCGCGATCTGCCACTACGGCCGGTTTACCCATGGACATGGCCTCGCGAACGGCGCGACAGGTTCCATCGCTGCCCGGTACCAGGAACACCTTGGTCGAAAACGCCTTTACCATACCGACGTAGTTTTCGCCGGCGACATACCCGGGAAAATGGACCCGGTCCGATAATCCCAGTGTTTCGACCGGTTGCCATCCCACACGTGCTTGATTGGTGCCTCGACCCACTACTATAGCATGAGCATCGCATCCAGCGTCTACCAATCGACGAATTGCGTGGAAGAAATCCTCGTAGCGCCGATGCAACTGCATCCGGGCTACGATTCCTACCACAAAAGCTTGCGGCCCGATTCCCAGCCAGCGGCGGCCGTCTGGGACCTCCCGGGACGGGTCGAACCTTTCCACATCTACCGCTCCTGGAACTACTTGCATAGACTCGCGAGGGTAGCCGTAGGTTTCAGCGTCATGCTCCAAAGCGATGCGGGACGGCTCCAACAGGCGGGCCGTATGCTGGAGGAGTGGACCGTGCCGCGCCGGCTTTTGAAGTCCCGTGCCATCGTAATTTGAGCGGATGACCGGAATCCCGAGCCGTCTGGCAGGGCCTGCGGCGATGCGGTGGTCGTTTTCGAGATGGCAATGGACGAGGTCGTACGAACTCGTTTTGAGATAGCGCGTTAGCGCCTGCGAATCGAAGAAGTTGGCCACCGGATTGCGGTGCTTGTTCAGCCGGAACGCAAGGATCGGTTCCACCCCCCGGTCGCGGGCGGTCTCCAACAGGGTATGCTGGGTGCCCGCAGGGAGATTCGGAAACGCGAGGTCCGCCTCGACCCCGAGCTTTCGTAACGATACCACCAGGTTCAGCGCGGGCTCGGCGGGTCCGGTGTACTTCGCGTTGCTGAAGAGGTGAAGGACTCTCACAAGGTGTCTCTTCTGACCGCAGGTTTTACTGCCAGTTATCCTGGGCGACGACGCCCAAGCCACGGGACATTCATTTTAGGATGTTCGAATTCGTTTCGGATTTCGTGCTTCGGATTTCGGATTTGGCAACGGTTATGCCGCGCCGTCGAACCGGACGCTCACCAACTGGGAGACGCCACGCTCCTGCTGTGTTACCCCGTAAAGCGCGTCGGCTTTAGACATGGTCTGCTTGTTGTGGGTGATCACGACGAACTGGCTCGATGCCGTGAACTCGGACAGCAGCGCCAGGAATCGTCCGATGTTGGCATCGTCCAGAGGCGCGTCGACCTCGTCCAATACGCAGAAGGGGCTGGGCTTCGCTTTGAAGATGCTGAACAGCAGCGCCACCGCCGTCATCGCGCTCTCACCACCGGAGAGCAAGGAGATGGACGTGGGTTTCTTTCCCGGAGGCCGCGCTTCGATCTCGATGCCCGACTCCAGGGGATCGTCCTCGTCGAGCAGGTAGACCCGGGCTTGACCGCCATTGAACAGGCGTCGGAAGAAATTGCTGAAGTTGTCGCTGATGCTCTTGAAGGTCTCCAGGAACATCTCGCGAATCTTCTTGTCGCTGCGTTCGATAACGCCCATCAGCGCCTCGCGCGCCTGATGCAGGTCCTGAGATTGAGTTTCGAGGAAGGCGTTACGCTCTTCCAGCGCCTCGTACTCCTCGATGGCCATCAGGTTGACCTCGCCCATGCGCTGAATACGCTGCCGAAGATCGTCGACCAGCTTGTGGCGCGTTTCGTCGTCGTGCTCATCGGTGCCTACCTTCTCCGCATCAAGCGAGGCAAGCGATACCTGGTACTCCGACGCAATGCGTTCCTGGAAGAATTCCACCCGATCCTCGTCGTGGCGCAAGTCCAGTTCGAGCTTATGCACCTGGGATTGAACCGAACGGGCCTCCTCGCGGTGCTGCTTCAAATCTTTGTCGATGGCGTCGCCTTCGTCGAGAAGCGCCTGCAACTGGTTCTGGGCTTCAACGGCTTTGCGCGTTGCCTCTTCCTTCGTTTCGGACAAGGCTTTCGACCGTTCGATGAGCAACGCGATTTCGTTGTCGAGGGTCTTCTTCTGCTCTTCCAGTTCCGCGATCAGTTCCTTGCGCCGCTCGGCCTGCGCGAGGGCCTCTGTGCGCTCGCGATTTTCGCGCTGCCGATCACGCTCGATTTCTTCGAGGCGTTGCGCGGTGCCGGCTTTCTGGACGCGCAGGTCGGCGAGC
>CAZWDH010000098.1:0-21444 GCA_964632865.1 uncultured Nitrospiraceae bacterium | reverse complement strand
GGCCAGATCTTCGCGCAGATCAAGGCGCTGGAGGCGCTGGCGAAACAGGGCGGTCTGCCGTGCACCTTCAAGTACCTGCTCGAAGGCGAGGAAGAGATCGGGTCGCCGCACCTGGGACCGTTCATCGACGAACACCTGGACATGCTTGCGTGTGACTTCGTGTTGAACTGCGATTCGGGCATTCATCAGGCCGACATGCCGGGAATCGTCTATTCGCTGCGCGGGCTGGCGTATTTCGAGGTAGAGGTGCGCGGGCCGTCGAAGGATCTCCATTCCGGGCTCTTTGGTGGTTCAATTCTCAATCCAGCGCAGGCGTTGTGCGAATTGATCGCGGGCATGCACGATGCGCAAGGGCGGGTGACCTTGCCGGGGTTCTACGACAAGGTGCGGTCCCTCGAAACCGACGAGCGGGAATCGCTTGCGAAACTGCCGTACTCCGACGAGGAGTGGAAGGCCATGACCGGATCGCCCGCGCTGTGGGGTGAGGAGGGGTACACCACACTGGAACGCATTGGCGCGCGGCCCACGCTCGAGGTGAACGGGTTCCTCAGCGGCTTTACGGGAGAGGGATCGAAGACCGTGCTGCCCGCGAAGGCCATGGCGAAGATCTCCATGCGGCTGGTGGCGGACCAGGAACCGTCGGAGATCCGCGATCAATTGTGCGCGTATCTCGAAGCGAAGGCGCCGAATGGCATCGAGTGGGAAGTTCGCGAACTCGTGCATGGCAAGGGCGCGATCATGGATCGCAAGTCCGCGTACATCCAGGCCGCCATGGGCGCGCTGCGCGCCGTGTTCAACAAAGAACCCGTGTTCAAACGGGAAGGCGGCAGCGTGCCGATTGTGGGAATGTTCCAGGAGAAACTGGGTGTCGATTCGGTCATGCTGGGTTTCGCGCTACCGGACGACGGAATTCATGGGCCGAACGAGCGCCAGTACCTGCCAAATTTTTTCCGGGGCATTGACACCTACATTCATTTCATGACGGCGTTGTAGAACGAAGGAGCGGAACGTGACGGAGGAGAAACCGGTACAGGCCCAGCGCACAGGCCGGGCGGACCTGTACAAACTGGAAGATTGGTGGGCCGTCTGGCTCGGGTTTGCATTGCTGGCGATTGCGGCGACAGGATTGTTGCCCGCGGTGCCGAAAATGCCGAAGTGGGAATGGGGCGGTTTCCTCGAGGCGCACACGGGCGGGCTGGCGCTGGGTCTGGTGGTGCTTGCCATCGGATTGGCGGCGCTGTTTTCTGTGGCCGTCGCGATCATGAAAGGCCGCGAGTGGACGAGATTCTTTCCTGCGTTTCTGGTCGTGTTTGCCGTCGCGGCCATTGCCTACGGTCTCGAGAAAGAGAAGTCCGTCAGCGCCTACGACATCCCGTACGCCTTCTGGGCGTTGGCGCTGGGTATGCTGATCAGCAATACCGTCGGCACGCCCGGATGGTTGAAGCCGGGAGTGCGGACGGAGTTCTACATCAAGACCGGGCTCGTCCTGCTCGGCGCGGAGATCCTGGTCGACAAGATTCTCGCGTTCAGCGGATATGGCCTCGCGATCGCGTGGGGCGTGACGCCCATCGTCATCATCTTCATGTGGTTGTTTGGCACTCGCTTCTTGAAGATGGTGAACAAGCCGCTCGTGATCACCATCGCGACGGCGACTTCCGTGTGCGGCGTGTCGGCAGCCATCGCGGCGGCGGCGGCCTCGCGTGCGAAGAAAGAGGACCTCACGGTTGCCGTGGGCATGTCGCTCATCTTTACGGTGCTGATGATGATCGCCATGCCGGCGTTGATTACGGCAATCGGCATGAGCCCCACCCTGGGCGGCGCGTGGATGGGCGGCACCATCGACGCGACGGGGGCCGTGGTGGCCGCGGGTGTGGCGCTTGGCAAAGAGGGCGAAGCCGTCGCGGCCATCGTGAAAATGATTCAGAACGTGCTCATCGGGATCGTCGCGTTCGGGATCGCGGTGTTCTGGGTAACGTCGGTGGAACGCGATGCCAGCGGCGCGCGGCCGTCGCTCATGGAAGTGTGGTACCGGCTGCCCAAGTTCATTCTTGGATTCATGGCGGCCTCGATTATCGCGAGCATTATCAATGCCAGCGGCGACGGATCCGCGTTTCTTGACGGGGTGTTGGCCCAGACGAAATCGTTTCGCGGCTGGTTCTTCTGTCTTGCTTTCGTGTCGATTGGGCTTGAATCCAATCTTCGCGACCTGTCCAAGCAGATGTCCGGCGGCAAACCCATCGTGTTGTATCTGGTCGGGCAGACCTTCAATCTTATCCTGACCCTGTTGGTCGCATGGCTCGTGTTGAGCGGCGTGCTCTTTCCTGAACCGCCGCTGCTGGCGGCGCCATGATGCGGCGCCTGCTTCGCAATCTGGCGGTGTGGACCGCGGCGATTGGCGGCGTGGTGATCCTGATGGCGTGGGTGTTGCCGTGGGCGGGCGCGCGCGGGTACGCGGGTGAAGTCATACGCGCCAATCTGCGCGAGGGCCGCGACGCGACGGCGCTGTTTTACACGGAATCCGAGCGCACGCTGGAAATCGCGGAACAGGTCCAGCATCGGAAAGACAGCCAAGAGGACACTTCGAATCCATGAAGCAAGTGAGAAAAGACGGAACGATCGTCGTGCGCGGAAGACTGCTCGGCGGGAGCAAGCTCTCCGACGTGGTGCTGCGCAACGGCAAGGTGGAAGCGGTAAAGCCCGCGGGACGCGGCGCGGCGGACATCGGCGGACCGAAGGCGCTCATCGGACCGACGCTCTTCGATATCCAGGTGAACGGATTCGGCGGCGTCAATCTGCAAGGCGACAAGGTGGTGCCGGAGGACTTTTCGAAGATTGGGACAATGCTCGCGAAGTGGGGCGTGTCCCATTGGATTCCCACTTTGATTACCGGTGCGCAACGGGACATGGAACACGGCTGCCGCATCTTCGTGGATGCCTTGCGGGACAACGAAGTCGCGCGCGCGGTTCCTGGCATTCATCTCGAAGGGCCGTACATCTCACCGGTGGATGGACCGCGCGGGGCGCACGCGAAGCAACACGTGCGCAAGCCGAGCATTCGCGAGTTCGACCGGCTCATGAAGGCGGCGGAAGACCGGATTAGCTATACGACGGTCGCGCCGGAAGTGCCCGGCGCCATCGAGTACATCAAGGCGGTCACCAAGCGCGGCGTCGCCGTATCGCTGGGGCATCACAACGGCAGCGCGGATCAGATTGCGCGCGCAGTCGATGCGGGAGCGACGCTCTGCACGCACGTGGGCAACGGGATCGCCGCGCAGATTAACCGCCACTTCAATCCGATCTGGCCGCAGTTGGCGGACGACCGGTTGACGTGCTCGTTCATTGCGGACCTGGAGCATTTGCCGGAGAACGTTTTGAAAGTGTTCATGCGCGCGAAGGGGCCGGAACGGACCATTCTCACCTCCGACGTGGTGCACATCGCGGGACTCAAACCGGGGCACTACGACCTCGGCGGGATGCCCGTGGAGTTGAAGCCCAGCGGCCGGATTTGCCTGAGCGGGACGGAACTGCTTGCCGGGAGTACGCTGGTGTTGTTGCAGGGGATTGTCAACGTCGCGGAGCACACGGACCTGACGTTGGAGGAGGCCTTTGCTTCAGCGTCGCGCGTGCCGGCGAAGGCGCTGGCGCTGGCACACAAATTCGACCTGCCCAAACGTGGGCGGAAAGCGGATTTTGTGGTGTTTGAACTTACTGGCGCCAAGGGGCGGCGCAAGGCAAAGGTGCGCGCGTCATTTGTGAACGGGCGCAGGATGGTGTAGGTTCGCGATTTGCATTGTCGTGAATCTGCCTGAGGAAGGGTACGCCTCGACCTTACGCAAGAACATCCCCCTTGTCCCCCTTCAAAGGGGGAACCGCTTAGACATGATTCCGGTCCGGTCTCCGCTATCTCTCCACACACAGCGTCATCGGCTGTTGTTGCGCAACGCAGCGCGTTGCGGTCATTCCCCCTTTGAAGGGGGAAAAGGGGGATGTTCTTCAGACAAGGTAGTATGACGGCGCATTTCGATTCTGGTGATTTGTACCGAGAAATGTAATCCCGTCACGAGTGTTCTTTTTCATTTCACCGGGGTCAGGGTGATCGCGCGGAGGTCCATGAGGTAGTCGTGGGGATCGCCTACGGGACGGACGGTGATCTGCTGGGTTCCGGCAGCGAGGTGAATGGTACCGATGGACTTGTTGCGGTACTGGTCCCAGGTGCCGGTACTCTCGGCAGTGGCCGAAGCGACGTGTTCGCCGCAGGCGATGGTGAAGGGGTTGCCGCCGTTTGCCGAATCGCAGGCGTAGTCGACGGCGACCACATACTCTCCTTCGCTGGGGACGTTGACCGTCCACATCGCGCGGTCATCTTCGCTGCCCCAGTAGCCGAGGTTATTGTGAGCCGACTCGAAGACGAGCGTGCTGCCATAGATCTCCGCGTCGCTCGCGAGGAGCGTGATGCTGCCGTCCTTTTCCGGTTCCACCGTGCGGGGTTCGTTGCCGGGGAATTCCTTGGCTTCTGGCCGGAAGTCGAGGACGAAAGCGATGAGATCGGCGACGGCCTTCACGTCGAGACCGTCTTCGAGGCCGTTCGGCATGGGGGATTGGTCCGATGCCTTCAGGTTCTCAATCTCCGTGCGCAGGATCGTGTTGCGTTCGCCGTTGGGACTGAGGAGGGTGACACTGTTACCGGATTCGGCCGCAAGCACGCCGCTGTAGCTCAGAAAATCCGTGGTCTCTACCGTGTAATCGAGATAGCGCGTTTCGACGGAGCGGTTGGGGTCGAGCACGGAAATCAGAATGTTCTCCGGCGAACGATCGGAGATGGCGGAAAGGTCCGGTCCGACGGCGTGGCCGATTTCGCCGAGGCGGTGGCAGGACGCACAACGTTCGCGGAAGATGCCGCGGCCTTTTAAAAACTCGCCCCGGGTTTCGATGGCGGGCCAGTATTGCTCGACGATGGCCTGACGGTCGGGATTGACCACGTCGGCGAAGAGGGCCAGGGCGCGTTCGCGAATGTCGGCGCGCGTGTGATTCAACAGCTTTTGCCTGCGCGACGCGTCGACCTGACGCAGCGAGACGGTGCCGTCTTCCAACGCCGCGACGAGGGCGTCCAGCCATTCGCCTCGGCTCAGCAGTATATCGAGAATGCGGCCGTGGATCTCCGGCGAGTCACCCTCCCACGTCGCGAGGAGGGTCTCCGGCACACGTTCATCCGGCCGCCCCGAAAGGGCGTCCAGTGCGGCCGTGACGACTTCGCCCGGCGCGGTCGAATTGATACAGGCGCCCAGCATGGCGTAGTCCGCGTCGCCGCGCCCGGGTAGGCCGCCGACCAATCGAATCGCCGCGACGCGCAAAGCGGTATCGGCGCCGTCGTTGCCGGCGAGGAGTCGTGCTTGCGCGAAAAGCGGCTGGAGATCGGCGAGCGTGGGTCCGCCCTCGGCCGCGATAGCGTCTTGGGAAAGCCCCTGGTCGCGCAGGGCGGACAGATAATCCGCGAGCAGGCTCAACTGCCAAGGGGCATAGCCGTCCAGTGTGGACTCGGTAATGCGCAGGGCGAGCGTGACGAGCGCGCTTGTATCCTCTGCCGTCGCGGCTGTGGCGGTCATCATGGGCACGATCTGGGTCTTCGCTTCGGTGGGCGTGTCTTCGCCGCGCGCCAATTGCAGCATGGGATCGATCATGGCGTCGAGGTTCTGCGCATTGACCGAACTCATGATGGCTGCGGTGGCGTATTCGTCCGTCGCTTCCGATGCGGCCATGGCGGCGAGGGTTTGGGCGGCGCGCGGGTCGTCCCAGTTGCCGAGCGTGTAGATGAGCTGCATGCGCACGAAGGCGTCGGGGTCATTTTGAAGCGCGAGTACGGCGTCGGCGACGGGCTTCGATTTGGCGAGATAAGGCTCGCTCAGCCGTAGTGCATGACGCCGTACACCGGGATGCGAATCGCTAAGGGCGCCTGCGATCAACTTCGCGTCCAGTGCGTCGAGTCCATCGAGAATGCACAGCGCGTGCAACCGTGCGGTGGCGGTTTCATGGTCGGCGAGCATTGCCTTCAACGGCCGAACCGCGGACTTGTCCTGTTGTTCCACAAGACGCTGGTGCACCATGTCGCGCACGGTACCGTTGGGACCCTCCAGCAACGCGACGAGTTCGTTGGTATTCAAGGCGGTGAGATCCGGAATGGCGCGCGCGGGTTGGTCTACAGGCACGATGCGATAGATGCGGCCACGGTCGTCGCCTGCGCGGGTGTCGATCTGCTCCTGAATCTCCGTGGGGATGTATTCGGGATGCTCGATGACCTGCCGGTACATGTCGACAATCCAGAGCGCGCCATCAGGGCCGGTGCGTGCCATGACCGGGCGGAACCAGTTGTCGCTGGAGGCAACGAACTCCGCCTCCTCCTCGCCGGGAGCGCGGCGGCCGCTGAAGGTGTGGCCGGAGGGTTCGACGACGGCGCGGTGCACGAGGTTGTGGACGGGTTCGCACACGAACATGTTGGCCGCGAGCGCGGGTCCTAACAGCGTGTCGCGGTACACGGTCACGCCGCAGGTCGACGTGGTGCGGTTGACGTGATCGAAATCGTTGAATCGTTGAAGCGTGCGGCTTTCCGGGTATACCTGGAGTTGCGGCACGAAGTACTCGCGCGGGTTCGGCGGCGCGAAGTGGGGATTGCGGCGCATGTAGCCGTCGTCGAGCGCGAAGTGCCACATGGGCAGCGAGTTGGCGCACCCGAACCAGTTGCCCCAGTCATCGCGGACGCGACCAAACTGAGTCTGGCCGGATTGGGGATCGAGGAGGCCTTCGTCAGGCCGGATGCGGAAGTCGCGTCCGCGGATGCTCTCGACATCGCCGGTCTTCTCGGAGCGGATGTCGCCGCCACCGTCGCCGTTGGCGCCGTAGATCCAGTTGTCGAGACCCCAGCGGAGGCCGTTGACGCGGTGCTGCTGATTCGCTTCGCCGTAGCCGGAGAACAGCGTCTCGCGCACATCGGCTTGGCCGTCGCTGTCGGTGTCCTTGGCGAAGAAGATCAAGGGGGCGGCGGTGATCAACGCGCCATCGCGCCAGGGCATCACGCCGGTGGCGAAACCGAGTTCGTCGAGAAAGACGGTCGCCGTGTCGTAGATGCCGTCGCCGTTCTCGTCTTCGAGGATCTTTACGCGACTGCCGGGTTGACCCTCACCGTCCATGCCCATTGGATAGTCGCGCATCTCTGTTACCCATAGTCTTCCGTCCGCGCCCCAGGCGATGGCGACGGGATCGATGACGAGGGGTTCCGCGGCGACAAGTTCTGCACGGTAGCCGGGCCGTACGTGCAGCGCGGTCAGGGAGGCTTCCGGCGATTTGGGTTGGAGCGTTACATCATCGAGGAGATCGTTGTAGGAGCGCCGATCCACGAGATCGGGAAGATGGTCCGTGCCTTCGTTCTGCACCCAGAGGTGGCGCGAGTGGAACCAGGCGCCGTGGTTTTGGCCGTTGACGGTGATGGGCGGGAGAGGCGATTCGTGCTCTGAGCCGTCGCCGCGCGTGGCATCGAGCGCGGTCGTGGTCCACCCATTGTCTACGCCGTCGAACAGGTAAATACCGTAACCCTCTTCGCTGGACACGACGATGTCGTCGTCGTGGTCTTCGTCGATGTCGACGAAGCGGAGTCCGCGATCGCGGCCCTCGGCGTCGACGAGACGGGCACGGTCGGGTGGGGATGCCGATTGCGTCTGCCAGGAAGAGTTATCCGTGTTCCAGCGGAATAGCGCTCGCTGCTCGTCGTTCAGCACGAGCAGTTCACATTGGCCGTCGCGATCGAGATCGCGAAGGCGAACACCGCGATCGATGCCGGTTTCGGCGGTGCGCGCTTCAAACCCGATGAGCAAGGCGGGCATTTCTTGCCACGCGCCGTCGGCGAATCGCCACGCGCCGGCGGATACTTCGTTGCGAACAACGGCGACGGTTTGGCCGTCGATACTGCCGAACCGGACGCCGGCGTCATACGTATTGCCGTGTTCGTCCTCGTTGACGAGAGCGGTCGGAAACGACGTTTCCGTCCACTTGCCCGCGTCCGGATTCCAGATGCGCGTGACGTTCGCGGAGGCGTTGCCGATGACGGCGTCCTGAAACCCGTCGCGATTCACGTCAAGGAGGCGGACGCCGTTGTCGCCGCCCTGAACGTTGCGGAGCGAATGTCCGCCGAGCACGTTGGTTTCGATGCGTTCCAGCACTTCACGGAAGTTCAGGAACTTCACCCGTGGCCCGTAGGTATCCACAGCATGATCGATGAGATCGACCACCTGGTCGTTGCGAATCCAGCCGTGGGGATGAAAGACGAGCGTGTAGATGCCTCGCTTAATCACGGTCGCGTCGATGGCAGCCTTCATGTCGGCCACGGATACGTCGTTGTTTGGTTCGTTCAGGTTCTGCGCTTCCCAGTCGCTCGGCACCGTGCAGGGGATCTCCCAGCAGCGTCCGCCGATGATGTAGGGGTAGGGGTAATCCTCAATCGTGTTGGTGAACGCGGGGAAAGGCAGGTACTTGCGAAACCGTTCGCGCCCATCCGCCTCGAACACGAGCGAACGCGGCAGCGCGGGATCGTTGGGCGTGGTGATGTTGAACACAGACGAATCGATATCGAGGTACTGCCCGGAGGAAGTGGTCGCGTTGAAGATCTCGGCAAAGAAACGCGGACTCGGCGTGTTCTGCGAATCGCAGCACGGTGTGCGGAAGGCGACCGCGTCGTTGCCGGGGACGTTGTTCAGCAGTTCGACGCAGGAATCATAGGTTTCCTTGGCGGTATCGAAGTTGCCCTTCTGGAGAATGGGACAGGGGTGCGCGACGGTGTGGACGCCGAGATGCACGCCTTCGTCGAGCCACGACTGCAATTGCGGATCGTCCGGCTGGACCACACAGGACATGATGCTCAACGCGGCGCGGCCGTCAATGGCTTTCAGGCGGTTGAGAGTCGGCCGGAGGTATTCCTCATACTTCGCCGAATCGCGCATGTCGTCGATGGAGAGAATAACCACCGCGTCGACGTCGGGTTCGCCGACCCATTGAGGCGTGGTGAGCTTGGGGAAGTCGAGGCCCACGTAGTAGGGGTCACTTTCATCGAGGTAGGCGAAGGGGTTTGCGAAAGCGGCGACGGTGAAAAGAAAGACGACGGGCCAGAGCGGGATAGATTTCATGAATGGCAAGAACTCCGAGGACAGCCAAGTATTTCTGGGACACCAGGGACAGCAGAGACATACAACCGACAGAAACTGATATTTGAAACAAGATAGCACACGATTTCGCGGAGTCGAGAGGCCCGGACTGCCTTGCAGTGTTCTTATTGTCCTTGCTGTCTCTGAAAACTACGCAACCACGTCATGCACCACATTCCCCGCCACATCGGTCAACCGAAAATCGCGGCCATTGTGGCGGTACGTCAATTTCAAGTGATCCATGCCGAGCATGTGCAGAATCGTCGCATGCAGGTCGTTGACGGAAACTTTGTTCACGGCGGCTTTGTGTCCGATCTCGTCGGTTTCGCCGTAATGAACACCGCCTTTCGCGCCGCCGCCCGCGAACCAGACCGTGAACGCGTGGGGATTGTGATCGCGTCCCGACTGGCCGCCGCCGGGCGAACGCTGCACGAGGGGCAAACGCCCGAATTCGCCGCCCCAGATGACGAGCGTGGAATCCAGCAAGCCGCGCTGTTTGAGATCGGTGAGCAGCCCAGCGATAGGGATGTCCGTTTCGGCTGCGAAGCCGCGATGATTGCTCTCGATGTCGAGGTGTCCGTCCCAGCTCTTCTCGTTTTCTTCGCCGCCGCTGTAAATCTGCACGAAGCGCACGCCCCGCTCGACCATGCGCCGCGCCATGAGACATTGCTTGGCGAAGTGCGTGCACTTCTCATTGTCGAGACCGTAGAGCTGCTGGATGTGTTTGGGTTCAGAATACACGTCCATCGCATCCGGCGCGGCCATTTGCATGCGATAAGCCAGCTCGAAACTCTCGATTCGCGTGGCGAGTTCCGGATCGCCCGCGTTCGCCGCTTCATGATGCTTGTTCAATGACGCGAGCAGATCGAGTTGCCGCCGTTGTTGCGCGTCATTCATGTTTTCCGGGCGCTTCAGATTGTCGATCGGTTCGCCTTGGGCGTTGAGACTCGTACCCTGGAAGATGCCTGGCAGGAACCCCGCACCCCAGTTTTGCGAATAGCCTTTCGGCAAGCCGCGCCCCAGCGTGTCGTACATGACAACGAAGCCGGGCAGGTTCTGATTTTCCGTGCCCAGTCCGTAGGTGACCCAGGACCCGACGCTCGGAAAGCCCATGCGGTTCATGCCGGTATTGATTTGAAATAGCGCGGGAGAGTGATTGTTGGTTTCGGTGTGGCACGAGTGAATGAAAGCCATGTCGTCGACGTGTTTTGCCATATGGGGGAAGATGTCGGAAACCCAGGTGCCCGACTCGCCGTGCTGGCTGAATCCGAAAGGCGATTTCATGAGCGGGCCGACCTGGTCCACGAAGAACCCCGTTGTGCTGTCGAAACCTTCCAGTTTCTGGCCATCTCGCTTCTCGAGTTCAGGCTTGTAGTCCCAGGTATCGACCTGGCTCGGGCCGCCGTTCATGAACAGCCAAATCACCGCCTTCGCCTTTCCGGGGAAGTGCGATGGGTGCGAGGCGAGCGGATTCAGCGATTCCTTGGCGGACGCGGATAACAGCCCCTGCGATTCGAGGAGGCCTGCGAGGGCAAGCGCGCCGAAGCCCTGTCCCGTGCGCCGCAGAAAATCGCGGCGCGTGCAGAAACAGGGCGCGGGTTCGGCGATGTAATGGGGTTCCGTCTTGTCGCTCATACTTCCCTCGTCACGGCGTCGTTCAATCTACGTATATAAACTCATTCAGGCTCATCAGGACCTGACAGAAATCCTGAATCGCAGCGGCCTTTGGGTTTTCGTTTCCTGCCTCTACATACGATGCGGTCTGGGCGTCGATGAAGGCCGTGGAATTGGTAAGTTCTGTTTCATCCGGCGCACGTCCGAGCGCGATACGGTAGCCTTCGCGCACGACCGCATCGGACTGCGTCGCCGCATCGGGGCACACGCGGCTGGCGAAGTTAGCCGCGCATTTGCGCACGAGATTGTTGTTCAACATGAGCAGCGCCTGCGGCGCGATCGTGGTCGTGGCCCGCTCGCCAATACCCTGTGTCGCATCCGGCGCATCGAAGAGCGTCATCATGGGGATAAGCTTGCTGCGCTTGACCATGAAATAGATGCTGCGCCGATCGTGCGGCTCGAGCGTGCCGGGTCCGTACATGGTGTCGTCGAGTGTGCCGCTGACCGCCAGCATGGCATCGCGGATGATCTCCGCTTCGAGCCGTTGGCGCGGGAAATGCCAGATGAGCGCGTTCTGATTGTCGATGGCCATCTTGGCGTCGTCAATGGCGGCGCTCTGGCGGTAGGTGGCGCTGGTCATGATGAGCTTGTGAATGGGTTTCAACCGCCAGCCGTTGTGGACGAGTTCCAGCGCGAGCCAGTCGAGCAGCTCCGGGTGGGTGGGCGCTTCGCCCTGCATGCCGAAATCGCTCGGCGTCGAGACGATCCCGCGCCCGAAATGATGTTGCCAAAGACGATTCACCATAACCCGCGCCAGGAGGAATCCCGCGCCGTAATCGTAGTCGGTGATCCACTCCGCCAGCGCCGTACGCAGGTAGGGCGTGCGCGCTCCGTCCGGCGGCTGCGTTTGCCAATAATCGACGCCGTTGCTCGCGAACACGAGGTTCGTGAGGAATCCCTGCGTCGCGATCTCGCCTATCTGGTTCGGGTCGCCGCGTTTCAGGAAGTGCGTGTATTCGAGATAGTCGCCGCCTTGCGTGTGCGTGCGGATGGCGGGCACGCCTTCGCTGCACACCATGACCTTCGCGCGGCCTGGTGCGGGCCGTTGTTCGGCGTGTTCGCGCACCTTCTTCGCGCGGTCGCGCCAGTCGCTGTCGGTCGTGCGGTACCACGCGAACAGGGCGCCGCGATCGGCGTCGGCCAACACGCCTGGGTCGGCCTTGGACCGATCGAGCGCTTCCTGAGCCGCATTGAACTCGGCGTCGCTGTCAAACCCGACCGGCCACGGTAGCGTACTGACCGACAGGCGCGGCCGGCCGATGGTGTGTCCGGTGTTGACCGCAAAATCCAACGTGATGGTGAGAATGGTACCGCCGTCGAAACCCACGGGCGATTCGAGCCGGAAGATCGCGGAGTGATCCTTGCCGAACTCGGGGTCGACTGCCCAACCGGACTTGGGGTCGTCGTCGAGGGCGGCGGCGATGGGCAGGCCCGTCTGTTCGAAGGTCGCGATGGGCTTGCTCAGTTTTGCTTCGACCGGTTCTCCTTCGCCGTTGGCAGGCGCGGCGATCGCTTTGATCGAGGATAACGCGAAGTTGCCGTTCACGGCACGGCCGGGGCCGCCGGAGACGAGGGCGTCGTCATGCAGGGCTTCCACACGGATCGACGTGATGCCTTTCAATTCGGTCTTCGCCGTGAAGGTGTACGTGTCGCTATCCGGATTGGCCCCTTCCGCGCGCAGGGAGCCGTCTTCGAGTTTCGTGAAGAAGGCGCCACCTGCCGAAGTGGCGTTGTCAACGGTGAGAACATTCCACGGCGGTTGGAAAGGCTGCTTCTCTTCGCTCGCAAGCCAGGCATCGAACCGTTCCGTCAAGGCGCCCTGCTCGAAGGAGGCCAGTTCCGCCGTTAACGGCGTGTGCTCTTGTTCGAACCGCGCGAGGGCCTGTTGATGCGTGAGGTCGTCGACGGGGATCTCCAGGTTCGACCGCACCGTTTTCGTGAACGTCGAAATGAGCCGGTAGTAGTCGTCCGCTGGGATAGGGTCGTACTTGTGATCGTGGCAGCGCGCGCAACCGATGGTAAGACCCAACATGGAGGTGCCAATCGTGCGCGCCATGTCGTCGAGTTCGTCGTAGCGTTCCTTTTCGACCTGGCTCTTGGTGATCTGTGTGGCGTGCGTGCCCGCGCCGAGGAAGCCCGTGGCCATCATGGCGAGGGGATTGTCCGGCGCGTACTCGTCGCCTGCGATCTGCCATTTCACGAAGGTGTCGTATGGGAGATCCTCGTTAAACGCCTTGATGACGAAATCGCGGTAGTGGTAAGCGTACTCGCGGTTGTAGTCCTGCTCGTAGCCGTGGCTTTCCGCGAACCGCGCCAGGTCCAGCCAGTGCCGCGCCCAGCGTTCGCCATAGTGGGGACTCGCCAGAAGTTCATCTACGAGCTTGTCGTAGGCGTTGGGATCGGGATCGTTGACGAAGGCGTCGACCGCCTCCGGCGTGGGTGGCAAGCCGGTGAGATCAAGGTAAGCGCGACGGATGAGCGTGCGGCGGTCGGCCTCCCCATTCGGCGCGAGGCCATTCGCTTCCAGCTTGGCGAGAATGAACCGGTCGATGTCGCCGCGCGGCCAGGACGCGTCCGCAACGGACGGGGGCGCGTGTTCGACCGGTTTGACGAAGGCCCAGTGGCGCTCGTACTTCGCGCCCTGATCAATCCAGCGTCCGATGAGATCGATTTCCTTGGCGGTCAGCGTCTTCTGGGAATCGACCGGCGGCATCTTGTCCACCGCATCTTCAGTGGTAATGCGGTGCCACAACGTACTTGCCGCACGATCCCCGGGAACGAGCGCGGCCTGGCCCGACTTGAGCGCCGCGTACGCGCCCTCTGCCGTATCCAGCCGGAGATTGGCCTTGCGCTTCTCTTCGTCCGGCCCGTGGCACGCAAAGCAGTTGTTGGAAAGGATGGGCCGGATATCCCGGCTATAGCTGATCGCGTCCGACGGAGCGGGTTCCCCTGCTGCAACGCGCTTGATCCGTTCTTCCAACGCGTGCAGCAACGTCGCCCGTTCCTGCGCGTCCGCCGTGAGCGCATCCAGCATAGCGGAAGCGTCCCCCACGGGATCCGCAGAGACGGACACGGCACACGCCAACACGGCGCAAACGGACAGGGTTCGCCCGATGCGAGGTAAGACCAATACCTTCATGGAGTCCATAATCCCAAGAGATGGCCCGGAAAGTCAATAAATCGGCAGGTTTGCATTGAACGCCACCAACCCATCGGATACAATTCGCGGTACTTTATTCCGAGGCCGGATTTCCTTCAGGAGCCAACCTAAACTATGGATTTACAGCGCTATCGCGACCTGCTGTCGCGTTTTGAGAAAGCCCGCGTCTTGGTTGTGGGCGACATTTATCTCGATGAGAACGTCCGGGGGGTGGTGACGGGGATCAGCCTGGAAGCGCCGATTCCGGTGTACGAGGTGCACGAGCGGCGGTACAACCCCGGCGCGGCGGGGAACGCCGCGTGCAACGTGGCGGCCCTGGGCGCGAAGACGTACATGGTGGGCTACGTGGGCCAGGATACGAATGCGGACATCGTTCGGCGGGAATTCGAGGTCCGGAACGTGGACACCTCGGGCTTGGTCGTCCACCCTGCGCGCGCGACCAACACCTACGGCAAGCTTCGGGCGGGCGGGTTCAACATCCCTACGCAAGAGATCCTCCGGACCGATACGCCGACGCCGGTGTTCATTGAAGGCGAGGTCGAGGACCAAATCATCGCGAATATCAAGGCCCGGGCGCCGGAAGTGGACGCCATTGTCGTCACCGATCAAGTCTGTTCCGTAGCGACAGAGCGGGTGTTGCGCGAGGTAGTCGCGATTGCGAAGCAGCATAAGCTGATTACCGTGGGCGATTCCCGGTCCCGAGCGGGGGCCTTCAAGGATTTCGACATCATCGTGCCCAACGACCGCGAAGCGGGGATTGGCGCGGGACTCGACGTGGTCGATGAAAAGACGCTGCACGAAGCGGGCAAGAAGCTCTTGGGCATCTGCAAGAATGCCGTCGTAACCCGCGGCGCGCAGGGAATTACCGTGTTCGCCGCGGACGGCAGCGTCACTGACGTGCCTATCACAATCGCCCCGGACGCGGTCGTGGACGTTACCGGTGCGGGCGACACGGTGACCGCTGCGGTGACGGTGACCATGGTCGCGGGAGGAACTCTTGCCGAGGCGGCCGTGGTTGGAAACACTGCTGCGGGGGTAGCCGTGGCCCAGGAAGGCGTCGTGACCGTACCGCAAGCCCAGTTGGAGCGCGCGCTATTCAGTAAGGGCGGGCCTGCGAAACTTAAAGATATCAACGAGTTGCGAGAAATTGTCGCAAAGCTTCGCGAGGCTGGCAAGAAGATCGTCTGGACGAACGGCTGCTTCGATATTGTCCATATCGGCCATATCACGTATCTCCAAAAGGCGGCTTCGCTTGGGGATGTCCTGATTGTCGGGTTGAATACCGATGAATCTGTGCGCAGCGTGAAAGGGCCCGGACGGCCCATCGTGCCGGAAGCGGAGCGGGCTGCGGTATTGGCCGCGCTGGAGTGCGTGGGATACGTCGTGCTTTTCTCCGAACCTTCGCCCATGCCGTACCTGGAGGCGTTGCGGCCGGACGTCTACGCGAAAGGCGGCGATTATACGCTGGACACCATCGTGCAGGAGGAGCGGCGCCTCGTCGAAGGCTACGGCGGCGGGATTGCAATCATCCCTGGGGTGGAAGGCCGATCCACGACCAATATCATCGCGCGGATAGCGAACGAAGGATAGGACCCCGGAGTTTGCAATTTTTGAGAACTATGCTAGACTGACGAGCAAAGATTATTGACAGGAGATGGGCCATGAGCTTGAACCGACAGATAGCAAGAGTGTCGCTCGCAGTCGTTTTGGCATGCTGCGGGCTTTTCGCGGCGAGTGCGCAGGAAGGTAACAAAGAGCTTGTTGATGCTCAGGATCCATTCATCCTGAATCCGCCGTCTACCTCCTTGGAGCCCGTCGGCGAGGTGGAACTGCCGCCGGCGAACACGGCGCTGAATACCCGGCCTCGCGCCGCGCGCGTGACGACCGCGGAGGAGACCGGTGACGAGACGGACGCGGGTTCGGCGGTGCGGACCGAGCGGCCCGAGCGACCGACCCCAAAGAACGTTACGCGAATTGACAACGATCCAAAGCGCAAGCGAAGCGTGCAGCCAACGGCGGTCATCAAATCGCAGCTTGCGCCGTGGGGATACACGCGTCGTTACCTCGAAGGCGATATCGCACAACCGGAACATCCATTCGGGACTGGAACGGGCAACCAGCCAGGGGCGCTCGGTCGGGATCAAAATGGTCCCAGGTTGAGCGGGATCAGCGGTTTCGGCGGACGTGGGCGGGATCGAGGCAGACGCGGCGACGACGACTAAACAGGCATTCCAGTAGCGCGGGTTTTTCAGAGCGTTTCGACGGTGATGTGGCCGTTTGTGTAGATGCAGATTTCCGCTGCGGTCGCCAACGATTCGCGCACGATTCCTTCCGCGTCAAGGTTTGAGTGCTTCACAAGCACCCGTGCTGCGGAAAGGGCGTAGGCACCGCCTGAGCCAATGGCGATGATGCCGTCGTCGGGTTGGATGACTTCCCCGCTCCCAGCCACAATGAGGGACGCTTCTGCGTCGCACACCGCCAGCAGGGCCTCCAGATTGCGCAAGTATTTGTCGGTTCGCCACTCTTTTCCCAGTTCCACAGCGGCGCGGACGAGATTCTTGTTGAACTCGTTGAGCTTGCCTTCGAATCGTTCGAAGAGTGTGAATGCATCGGAGACCGCGCCCGCGAAACCAGCGAGGACGCGCCCATCGGCCAGGCGGCGCACTTTGACGGCACGGTGTTTCATGATGGTATTGCCCAGGGTGACCTGCCCATCAGAGCCGATGGCGACCTTCCCATCCTTTCGGACGCTGACTACTGTGGTGCCATGAAAGGCGTTCATTGGATTTCCTTCGTGTTCGCGTCATGCGCGTGTATAGTACGTCTAACACGCCAGTTTGCAGGCATTCCGGTATCTTCTCACCGCAATGCGTTCCATTTCGAATGGACAGCTTCTATCACATTTCGCGCTACCGGACCAAGTAACAGATGGCTTCGAGTGCTGAACATGAGGACATTGTACGACAATGGGTGAAGGCCGATCGACGATACTGGGCTTGCTGATTCTCGCGGGTTGCATCGGGCTTATGTGGCTCCGGGGATACCGCTTGAGGCGCGCGTGGCGCAAGGGAATCGAGGCCCTGGAAGCCGGGGACATGCAAATCGCGGCAGCATGGTTGCAGTCCTGCGTGAAGCAGTCGCCGTCGTGGGTACCTGCGCGGCGATTGCTGGGGCGGACCCTCGTCGCGTTGTCACGTTACGAGGAGGCAGAGAAACACTTGCGGCTGTCGGCGCAGTTCGAACCCCGCAACGCGGAGGGGTATCTGGAACTGGCCATGTTTCTTGCCAATTGTCCGCCGGTGCGTCTGGATGAGGCGATCGATCACTTTGAAAAGGCGGCGGAATTTGCGCCGCGACTGCGGCAAGAGGCGGACCGAATGCCGCAATTGGCGCCGTTGCGAGATCATCCACGTTGGGCAGAAGTCGCCGGTGAAATGGTGCCGAATCACCTGAGTTCACAGTAGCGCTTCGAGTCTACTGGAGGAACTCGATCAACACCTCGACTGGGATCCCCAACACGCCCGCAACCAGCACGGAGGTAAGCGCTTTCAGGACCGTGGTCACACCCAGGTAAGCCACGTAGTCGATGAATTCGAATTCGTAGAGGGCGTGGAGAATAAAATAGGCCGTGATGAGTCCGATACACGGGCAACTAAACAATACCGACACGCCGACGCCGACCAGGCCCGCGCTCACGAAGTCCTTTAGAAATTCCTCGTTCGGGAGTTTCTTCACGAGCAAGAGGGTCAGATACATACCGGTTGCCGCTTCGAGGAGAAGCAGCACGACGACAATGGCCAATTGCACGATGGAGAACTGCGTAAAGTCGACCATCTCCTCGACCTCGAGGTCCAGCGGCTGAATGGCGTTGTAGAACTCCTGTGCGCTCACGTAGCCCGATTGACGGTACACCTCGCCAACCCAGGAGTCTTCGACGATGGTCGTTGGAACTTCGGTTACTTCATACCATTCCGTGTTTTCGGGGTCGGCTTCGGTGTCGATCCGTACGCAGGTCCATCCGTTGACCAAGTGGGCGATGCTGGGTTCCTTCCAGGTGTCCTGCATCATTTGGGTCGCGGCTTCGCTCTCGGAGTTGTAGAAAAAGTACAACGTGGGCGCGAGCTTGTCGTACGACGCGTTCATGGCCGTGTCATAAGAATTGAACCAATAGATTTCTTGCGGCGCAGCAGCGGAATCGCCCGCCGTTTGCATTGCCGTGCCGCCTCCGCTGTCGGTCGATCCGCCGTCTTTTCCGAAGAACAACGGCAGCAAAACGAGCGCCAGTAGCAAGACCCCGCCGGCGACGCCAAGCCCGATGTAGAGCGGCTTGCGGTTCGGTTCCGCCACGGCCGGAGGAGGGGCCGCGTCCGGTTTCGGAGCAAAGAGATCGCCCAGGCCCATGGGGTCCGCACCGCCCGTTCCAATCGGGCCCATGCTCAGGTCCATCGGATTGAAAGCGATGTCCTGACCGGGGGCGTTGGGGTCGAAGACCGGTGGCGGTGGAGCTGGGGAAGTAGACGCCGAAAGTTTCTGGAGGATCTTATCCGCCCGAGGGTCGTTGAACTTCGACTTCAGCCTCAGGCAAACCTCGTGGGCTTCCTTGGGCCGTCCCAGTTTCACCAGGCACAGCGCCCGCGGATACATGACGTTCTTCGCGTCGGGAAAGGCCGCGTCGAGCTTGTCGAGTACCGTTAACGCCTCTGTGTAACGCTTGTCGCGGAACAACTCATCCGCGAGCTTGAATTTTCGTTGAGCCTCGCTGGAATCCATAGTGGTATCCCCATAACCCCTTGCACCTGCCCGTTGATTCTAACGGACAAGTGCCGAAATGTCACTTTGCGTCAATTTCGTATGGAAACTGTCCGTTCCTGTGATACATTCATGCCCGGAGCGTTGCCCGCTAATGAAGTTCCTCAAACGTCTTGCAAAATGGTTCGCGGTCACCGTAGTCCTGCTTGTTATCGGTGGGGCTGCCGCTCTCGTCTATCTCGCGAACACACGCTTGTCGGAACTGGAGGGGACGGTGGCCCACCCGTCCCTGCACGCGGAAGTCCGGGTCGTGCGCGATAGCGTTGGGGTCCCCCATATCACCGCAGAGAACGAACCGGATGCGTACTTCGCCCTTGGGTACTGCATGGCCCAAGACCGGTTGTTCCAGATGGAGTTGATGCGGCGCTTGGCACGGGGTGAGCTAGCGGAGGTGGCGGGACCGCCCGCGCTGCCGATCGACCGGGCAGTCCGCGCGTTTCGATTGCGGGCGAAAGCCGAAGCGTACTTTGCCGATTCCAATGCACAGCCGGCTGAGTTGACCGCGCTGATGGACGCCTATCTCGCGGGGGTGAATGCCTTCATCGCAGAAGGGCCTATACCGTTCGAGTTGATCGTGCTCGGTGTAGACGTACGGCCCTTTACGAAAGTCGATTGCCTGGCGGTGGCGGCCATCCTGCCGATAACCTTTGCGGACGGCATCCGCGGCGATCCGTTGGTCACGATGTTGAAAGCAAAACACCCGGATCTGGATATCGACGCGTTGTTCCCCGGGTACACGCTCGAAACCCCGGTCACCATCATGGAGACGCTGGAGGAAGCGGCCGCGTATCTGGAGTCCCACCGGGAGGAAGATAAGGCAGACGAGCCGATCCGCTACGAAGCATCGTTGTCCGTTGTGAACGAATGGTTGACGATATTCGGCGCAATCTCGCAGCGGTTCGGTCCGGCCATGGGGAGCAATTCCTGGGTGCTGGCGCCGTCGCGTACGCAATCGGGCGAAGCGATTCTCGCCAACGATCCGCACATTGCATTTTCCAACCCCAGCATTCTGTATGAAGCGCATCTCAAGTACGGCGACTTCGAGAATTACGGATTTCATTTGCCTCCCATTCCGATTCCCCTGATGGGACACAATCGGCAACGGGCCTGGGCGCTGACGATGACTGCACAGGATGACACGGACTTCTACCTGGAGCGATTCCACCCGGACGATCCGGACAAGGTCATGTACAAGGGCGAATGGGTCGACGTGGAAACGGCGACGGAAACGATCAAGGTTCGTTTCTCCGACGATGTGGAATGCCAGGTGCGGGTCACGCCGCACGGGCCCATACTCAATGATTTTCTCAAGGCCTACCATGGCTACGACGACGCGCCCGTGTCCTTGTCGTGGATTTGGCAGCACCTGCCATACACGGATATCACCGCGTTCTACCGGATGGGGCATGCGCAGAACTGCGAGGAGTTTGGCGAGGCGGTCTCCCTGATCACGTCGCCGGGCATGAACATCAGTTTCGCCGATGCCGACGGCAACATCGCGTGGTGGGCGACGGGAAAGATTCCGATTCGTCCGGACGGTATGAACAGCAAGCAGATCCTCGACGGCGCGTTGGGCAAGGACGAGATTCTCGGGTACCTCCCCTTCGATCAGAATCCGCACTTGAAGAATCCCGAGTGCGGGTTCATCGCGACGGCAAATAACAAGCCCACGGTCAAACCGGCCGGCGCGGTGAAGGACATACAAGGCTACTGGCAGCCCACCGACCGCGCGGGGCGCATCGAGGAGTTGGTGAGCGCGCGCTCGGACTGGACCGTGGAAGCGCTCAAGGCCGTGCAGTTTGACGACACGAGCCGGGCCGGTCCGGATGTGGTCGCGCAACTCGTGGACGTGCTCGACGCGCAGCGCGTGCTGCTGACACCGTGGGAGCAGGACGTGCTCGACCGTTTGCAGGCGTGGGACTACCGGCACAACATCGATTCCGTGGGTGCGACGATCTACGAGTATCTCAACGCGGCAATCCTCAAACGCGCGTTGACCGACGAAATGGGAGCCGATCTCTTCAAGGTCTACGCGACCCTTGCAGATCACTGGCACTTCTACAAGCACTTCATCGGCGATGAGGCGTCACCCTTCTGGGACGATGTGACCACGACGGAACGGGAGCAACGCCCCGAGATCGTGCTGGCGGCGTTCAAAGACATGACGCGCAGGCTCACGCGCCATCTCGGCGGCGACGTGTCGCGCTGGACCTGGGGCCGGGCGCACACGATGGAGTTCAAACACCCCTTCGGTCACCTGCCTGTGCTCGATCAAATCTTTAATCTGGGACCGTACCCCGCGTCCGGCGGCGCGCAGGTGTTGAACAACATGCTCTACGACTTCGCGCAGGACGAGTTTGACGTCATCGCCGGACCCGCCACGCGACGGCTCATCGACTTCGCCGCGCCGGAAGACGCCCAAGTCATCCTGCCCACCGGCAACTCCGGCAACTTCATGAGCCCCCACTACGGCGACCAAGCCGAGCGCTTCATGAACGGCGAATACCGCCGCGCACTACTCGACCCCAAAGACATCGAGCGCGACAAAGCCCACGAGCTACGCTTTGTGCCGGGGGAGTAATTCGAGAATGTAGCGCAGGCGTCCTCGCCTGCATT
>CAZWDH010000097.1:0-21505 GCA_964632865.1 uncultured Nitrospiraceae bacterium | reverse complement strand
CCGCACGGGATTGACATAACAAGCGATTGCGTCCCAATATGCCTTAATGCCTCGACTTCGTCACATCTTGGGGGAGCAACCAATGAAACATCTTGCCGCTCTTATCATCCTGTACGCTTTCGTACCGCAGGTTTTGGGTCAGGAGCCGTATTGGGCGAATCCACTGAAGCGCGAAGATCTGGGGCGCACGGTGAAGTTTACGTGTGTCGTGGACAAAGTTATGCAGGCGCACAATGGGTGGGTTGCCGAGGAGTGGATGATCCGCGAAGCGGCGGAGGCGGGATTCAACATTTACTCGCCACGCACGGGGTTCGACGATCTGGAGGCGGTCGCGAATGTGACGGCGTGGTGCGAGAAGAACGGCATCTTTCACCTGCCGTGGATGCGGGGGACGCTCGCGGTGGCGATGGACGATCCCAAGGCTGACGGCAAGCGGGTGGTTTGGGCAAACGGCGTCGAGCAGCCGTTGTGGAGTCCGAATTCGGATGAGTTGTGGGCGTGGATGACGAAGTACATCGTTGCGTATGCCGGGATGAGCGCGGAGAACGATCACCTCATTGGCGTGTTTCTGGATTACGAGAACTATGCGGAGGGCAGGCAAGGGAACTTGTACTCGCTTTCGTACGACCGGCTCATCCTGGATACGTTCGCTGCGGCGGAGGGCGTCGAGATTCCGGAGTTGGCGACGGCGGAGCGGGAGCCCTGGCTTCGCGAGCAGTATTTGCACGACCGGTTTGAAGCGTTTCAGATCGCGCATTGGCGGGACCGCTGCCGGGCCTTGCGGGAAGCGGTTGATGCGCTTGATCCGAAGTTTCAGTTCTGGCTTTACCCGGTGCCGGGCACGCGGTTTCTGCAGGAGGCGGCCTATTACGAATTGACGTCGGAAGCCGCGCCGATGGTCATCGCGGACCAGACGACGTACGGACGGCCGTCGGCATTTCTGCCGGAGCAAGAGGCGTTGAAAGCGAATCGCGCGAAGTTGGAGCAATACAAGCAGATTCCCGCCGGGATGGGCGTGCCGCATTTGTATTCGGGCGGCATCGATCCGATTGTGCGCGGCGCGGACCCGGAGTTCTGCGGGAAGAACGCGGTCATGATTTCGGAAGTGACGGACGGGTATTGGATCTTCTACGAAGGGCCGAAGTACACGACGACGCACGGGGATTACTTTCACTGGTTTTCCTGGGCGAATCGCGCGATTGCGGAGGGGCGCTTCGAGGCGCAGCATGAACCGCGGCAGACGGATGAGGGATTCGTGGCGGAACTGTTGCAGCGTATCGGCGCAACCGGATTCGCCGATGCGGGCGCGATTGGGAAGGCGGTCGATTTGCCGGCATCGAGATTCCGCGGGGCGAACCTGGCGGTGTTGGCGTGCAAGGCAGGGACCGAAGTGGCGATCGACGTGCAGGATATTCAAATCGGCCAAAACACCGACCCCTTCACGTGGGAATTGCGCGCGCCGAGTTCTGAGAAGATCGATTCCGGTGTGATCGAGCACGGGCAATCGGGGACGATCCGGTTTGTGCCGGAGCAAGACGGCGTCTACTTCCTTGGAATGTCTTCGGGTGGATGCGCGTATATGATCACACAGGCGAACGTGCCGGTTGCGTTTCATGCGGGCGAATATATGGGCACGATTCACGGCGCGGAGCGGCTTTACTTCTATGTCGGGGAGGACGCTGATGCGTTCACCCTGCGGGTGCGCGGCGGGGGCGCGGAGACGGTTCGGTTGAACGTGTATACGCCGGATGAATCTGTGGCGGGGACGGTGCAGACGACAACGAGCGAGTCACGGACGGAGCTGAAGCTTGAGCCCAAGGAAGGTGCTGGGGGGATTTGGTCGCTGGCGCTGGTGAAGGCAGATGAGGGTACATTGGAAGATGCGGGGATTCGGATCGAGGGGGTGTCTCCGCTGCTTTCGTTGGTTCCGGAGCATGTGTTTCGGCCTGCGGAGTGATAGGGGGATATGGACGGTATGGACGATATGGACAACAGGGACCGAAGGGACGCAAGGGACTGCAGGGACGGCGGACTATCGCGGATGGCGGATTGGCCAGGGACGGGAGTTGTAGTGAGGATGGTGCGGTGATGGACAGCCAATGTAACTGCTTGTCGATGGGGCGGGGGCTTGTTGTTTCTTTGGTGTTGTCGTGCGTCGGCGCGCTGGCGTTGCATGCGCAGGAAGCCGGGGCGTGGCGGTCCGAGGTGCAGACGCAGGGTGTGGGCGGGGCTTATTTTCTGGTGGGGCCGGGCGAATTCTGGGTGGAAGTGGAGAAGCAGGATTTGAACCGACGGGGGCGTGAGACGCATCTGCGGGCGATTCTGTTTGGTCCGGACCGCGAGGTGATCGCGGAGGAGTTTATCCCCGACGACGGCGTGGAGAAAGGCTCAGGGCCAGTGCAACGGGTGCGTCTTTCGACCGAGGTGGCACAAAAGGGCGTTTATGGGCTGAACATCACGGTGACGGAAGACCGCTACGGCGAGGAGTTCGTCTGCGGGATTCGGACGAATTGTCCAAAGTACGTGATCGAAACGTCGCGCGGGCATCGCGATGCGCCGCATGAAGAACCCATCGTGCTTGCGTCGCCGGGAGAATCGGGCGAGATTTGTTTCCAACCGCGGCGGGGGGAATTTGCGATCGAGGCCACTGGACTTGGCGACGCGAACGAAGCGTTGACCTTGACCGATTCCGGGGGCGGGGTGATTGCGGAAGTTCCGGTTGTGGACGGGGCCGCGAATCACACGGTTCCGGCGTCAGAAACGCGGGATCACATTCCATGGCGGCTGCAGTTTTCATCGTTTGAGGGAACGGTGCAGATCGACGGGCTCACGCGTTGGGCGCGGGACGATGATTTCGAGAATCTTTCCTTGTGGTCGCCAAATACTGCCTCGTGGTTTCCGTTTCCGGAGAATCGTTGGATGCTGACGCCCTACCATCGCACGGTATATGGAGAGCCCGCGACTGCGCAGTCGTCGGAGTTCAGGGTTCATAACAACGGACTGGAACCAAGGTCTGTCTCACTGAACGTGGAAGGGGCGGACGGGCAGGCGATGGAAGTATCGCTTTCCGAGAAAGACCTGCGACTGGAACCAAAGGAGTCGCGCGTGGTTCGTGTTGAGTTCCATGTGCCGGATGCGTCTGGCGAGTTTTGCCTGCGCGCTACGTCGGAGGATTCCTCGTTCAGCACCTATTCCACGGTGCACGTCCGCCCGGGAACAGCGCCTGCGGCGGAGCCGCTCGATATGCCGCTTGTGCTTCGTCCGTACGCGCACGAAAATGCGCAGTTCGGATACCTTACTGAGTACCCGCTTACGAACCAGCCGTATTTCGATATGGAGAACCGGCCGGTGATCGTTTCGGACTCGGGAATCTACGTTCTCCATGACAGCGTGTGGAAAGAGACGACACAGGCAACCGCCGCGCGAGGTGATGCCGCACCAATGCGGCCGCTCACTTCCAAGGTCGCCTTCGACGCGGAGAATGGGTACTACCTGATCGCGTCTCAGGGTGGCCGGCCGATGTATCTCCACTCGCATGACGGCGGCGAACGTTTCGCGGCCTACGCCATACCGGGGAACGGTAACTTCGATATCGAACAGTTTTCCGGGCACAACCAACCGGCAGGACCTCCCCCCTTCGTTCGCGTGACGTTGACCGAGCGCGACCCGAACGTTTTCTGGCGGCGCGTGAACGATTTGGATTTGTTTGTTCCGTCGAAGTCCGAAAACGGGACGATTGTTGTCGGCGACCCGATTCGCATGTCGCGTCTTTGCATTGGGCTTTCCGCGCACTCGGGGATTCCATCGACCATCGTGTCGCGCGACGACAAGGTGCACGTGGTGTGGGCCGAAGCGACGGACCCGGAGAAGGACGTGTCGGGCGTGCCGACCTTCGTGGCGACGTACGATTGCGTGGCGCAGACCTTGTCTGACCCGGTGCTCGTCGGGTATGGCCCACCGGCGAACGACGTACACAACACGCCGTCCATCACGATGGACAGCGAAGGATTTCTGCACGTGCTGGTCGGCACGCATGGCCGTACCTTCCGGTATGCGCGTTCACTTGTGCCGAACGACGCGAGCGGCGGGTTTACCGAGGCGGAAGACCTTGGCGAGGATTTGCGGCAGACCTACATCGGCCTCGTGTGCGATGAGGAGGATACCTTGCATGCGGTGTTTCGCTTGTGGCGCACGGACACGACGTACTTCCCCGCGAGCAGTTACGCCACGTTGTCCTATATGCGGAAAGAGAAAGGCAAGCCGTGGTCGGCGCCGGAGCCGTTGATCATCGCGGCATTCTCCGAGTACAGCGTGTTCTATCACCGGCTCACGATCGATCGCAGCGGAGACCCGTTCCTCTCGTACGACTATTGGTCGACGTTCTGGTTCTACCGCAACGATCATCGCGGCGACCGGCGAGCGCTGATGTTCACGCCGGACCGGGGCGCGACGTGGAAGCTGGCGGAGCAGTCCGACCTGACTGACTAAGGGAGGTCATTGCGAATGCGACGGCGAGATTTCCTGCAAACCATGGGAGCGATGGCGCTCGCTGGAACCGCGGCATGCACGCACACCGCGGCGCATGCCCCTGGAAGGCCAAACATCGTCATCATCCTTGCGGACGACATGGGATTCGGCGATCTCGCGTGCCAGAATCCGGAATCCAAGATCCCGACGCCCAACCTGGATCGTCTGGCGACACAAGGCATGCGCTTCACGGATGCCCATTCGCCGAGCGCGGTGTGCTCGCCGACGCGCTATGGCATCCTCACCGGCGACTACTGCTGGCGTTCGCCCTTGAAGAAGTCGGTACTTTGGCCCTGGGACGGGCCGTTGATTCGCGACGACCAACTGACGATGGGCAAGATGCTCCAGCAACAGGGATACGACACAGCCTGCATCGGCAAGTGGCATCTCGGCTGGGAGTGGCCGACAACGGACGGCTCGTCGGTGAACGACACGATCCCGCTGGGCGAATGGAATGCGAAGGTGCGCGATCCGTTCGGGGCAAAGGTGGATTTTACGAAGCCCATCGGCGGTGGCCCGACCACGCGCGGCTTCGACTACTACTTTGGCGATGATGTTCCGAACTTCGCGCCGTATTGTTTCATCGAGAACGACCGTACCATCGGTATTCCTACGGTCCAAAAACCTGACGAAATGTTCGGCACGCCGGGACCCATGCTCGAGGGTTGGCGGCTTGAAGACGTGATGCCAGCAATAACGAAGCGCGCGGTCGAGTTCATCGAAGCACCAGCGGGAGCGGCACCCTTCAACAAGTCTGAGCACGCACCGTTCTTCCTCTACTTCCCGTTGACGGCGCCGCACACGCCCATCGCGCCCACAGAGAAGTTCGTTGGCAAGAGCGGCGCGCACCGGTACGGCGACTACGTAATGGAAGTCGACTGGGCCGTCGGAGAGATTATGGATGCTTTGGAACGAACCGGACACGCGGAGAATACGCTGCTCATCTTTACGAGTGACAATGGTTCGCCTGGGCGATCCGGGGAGAACATGGCGGGCCCGCCCAACTCCGTGCGGGAGTACGGTCATAATCCGAGCCAAATCTATCGCGGGATCAAGGCCGACATCTGGGACGGCGGACACCGCGTGCCGTTTATCGCGCGTTGGCCGGAACACATTCGCGCGGGGTCCGTCTGCGACGAACCCATCTGTCATGTCGATCTCATGGCTACCGCGGCGGCAGTGTCAGGATTCAATTTGCCGGATACCGTTGCGGTCGACAGTTACGATCTCCTTCCCGCGCTTCAGGAGACCCTCGGAGACGAGCCGTTGCGCGAAGCCGTGGTCCATCACTCCATTGACGGGACGTTCGGGATCCGTAAGGGAGACTGGAAACTCGTGGAGGGCCGGGGCTCGGGTGGTTGGAGTGGCAAAGGGGAGGAATCCGACCCGCCGGGCCAGTTGTACACCATGGCCGATGATCCTGAAGAGAAAACGAACCTGTATCTCGAGCGGCCGGAGGTCGTGGCCGAGCTCGAATCGCTGTTGAATCGCTACCGAGACGGAGGCCGCAGCGTACCGCACCGGAGCTAGAATTCTTCGCGCGTTTTGCGTAGGCTATTCCTTTGGCACTACTCCCGCCCGGGGGTCTGTCATTGGTTACGATCGGCTCGAAGTCGAAAAGGTCTCGCCTTGCGTTGCTGGAACCTCAGATTAATCCCCCGATTCACGTGCGCCGTGGGTTGCCTTGCCATGTTGGCTCTGGCGTCATGCGCAAGGCACCAGGTGGACCCGGCGCCCGTCCCGCTGGTGGAAGCGCCAGAGAACTACAGCGTCGAACCGCCAGCCCCGGAAGAACCGCTAGAAGCCTGGTGGTTGGCCTTCTCCGATCCCACGCTGAACCAACTCATCGATACCGCGCTCGCGCAAAACATCACGGTGGCCCAGGCGCTGGAGCGGATTGATCGCGCGGAAGCGTTGTTGCGCCAGGCGAAGGCCATCCGCAAGCCACAGGTGGATGCGACCGCCGACGTGGCTCGCACCTGGGAACGGTCGCGGTTGAAAGACGACGGTATCGGCACGGCGGAGAAGGTCGACGATGCGGTGGAATCCTTCAACGATTTCCTGTCGTCCGTCGAGGCGTATCGCGATGCGATCTCGTCGTTGGCAAGCGGCGGAGGTGGAGATGGCGAAGGCGGCGGCGGCCGGGAAAATCTTCCGGACTTGCGGCGGCCGGAATCTACAGGTCCGCCGAAAGGATGGGTTGAAGATTACGAAACCGAGTTTACGTCCGGTTTGTCGCTGAGTTGGGAAGCCGATGTGTGGGGACGGTTGCGGTCCGCCGCGCGGGCGCAGGCCGAAGAGTACGCGGCGGCGGTTGAAGACTACGAGGCGCTTCGGCTCATCCTGACGAGTCAGGTTGCCGAGGCTTATTATCTCGCGGTCGAACAGCGGCTGCAGTACGAGTTGCTGCTCGAACAGCGCGAATCGGCGGAAACACTCCTGGAATTGATCGAATTGCGGTTCCTCCAGGGTTCGGCGTCGGTAGTCGACGTGTTGCAGCAGAAAGGGCAACTGGCGGAGATCGATGCGGAGGTTCCGGTCGTTCATTCGCAACTGCGTATCTTTGAGAACCGGTTGGATGTGCTGCTGGGCGTCGCGCCGGATGGCGCTGACCGGACGCCGGAGACCGAACCGAATCTCCCGCGTGAGACAGCGCTGCCGTCCGTGGGCGTGCCCGTGACGTTGCTGCAAAACCGGCCGGACCTTCGCGCGTTGCGCCGGAGGGTCGTCGCGGCGGATTACCGGATTGCGTCCGCCATCGCGGAGCGTCTGCCGCGACTGACGTTGACGGGCGCGTTGGAATATGGGGACACGTCGCTCGCGTCGACGTTGACGGCGACTGGCGCAGCGGGGCTCTTCCAGCCATTGCTGGACTGGGGACTTCGCAAGGCGGCGGTCGATGAGGCGCGTTCGGATTTCCGCGAGGCGCTGCTGGAATATACGTACGGGTACCTGCTTGCGATTGAAGAGGTGGAGTCCGCGCTTTGGCGCGAAGCGCGTCAACGCGATCTGATCGAAGCGTTGGCGGCGCGGGAAGCGATTCTGCAACAGACGCTCGACGAGACGCGGGTCCGCTATGGACTCGGGGTGACGGATTACCTACCCGTGTTGACGGCGATACAGGACTTGCAGGATGTGCAGCGGGAGTTGCTGACGGAGCGGCGCGCGTTGGTTTCGCTGCGCATCGAGATCAATCGGGCGATTGGCGGGACTGTGCCTGCGGAGCCCAGCCCGGTGCAAACGGCGAATGGGAGTCCTGAGAGTGGGAACCCGACAGCGGGAAGCGGTGTTTAATTGTGGGCGTAGCCGTGCGCGAAAGGTTTGTCTGGTCGCACATGGTGACGCCGTGGCCGTAGTCGAGGCACATCACGAATGAAGTACTGGTTCATGAAATTCCTTGCGATCCTTCTGCCGGTGGCCGTGCTGGGCGCATGCGCGGGAGCGGTCGTCATGTTGTTCGCCACCGCGCCGCAGGTGGAGCGCACTGCGGAGGAGCGCCTGGCTCCGGTGGTGGAGGCGATTCCCGTGGATCGCGGCGCGGTCCCGAGGACGGTCGAAGCGTTTGGGACGGTGCTCCCCGCGCGTGAAGTGGAGATATATCCGGAAGTGTCGGGGCGCGTCACCGAGATTCATGAGGCGCTGGAACCGGGCGGGATCATTCCGGAAGGCGAGGTCATTCTTCGTATCGATCCCGAAGAGTTCGAGCTTGCCGTCGATCGCGCGCAAGGCGCGCTCGCCGAGGCGGAAGCGGCGCTGGAAGTCGAGAAGGGCCGTCAGATGGTGGCCGAGCGCGAGTGGGAACTTTTCGGCAAGGATCTGCCCAACGCGGAGATGGGGAAATCGCTGGCGTTGCGCGAACCACAACTGCGCCAGGCGGAAGCGCAGATTGCGACAGCCGCGAGCGCGGTGAAACAGGCGGAACTGGATTTGCGGCGAACGGAGATCCGCGCGCCCTTCGATTCGCTGGTGTTGCGCGAGTTCGCCGACGAAGGACAATACGTGTCGCCGGGGTCGCCCATTGCGATGCTCGCCGGCGCGGATACGTTCTGGGTGCAGGTGTCCGTGTCGATGGACCGCCTCGGCGCGTTGCTCGAGTCGGCGGAGAATCAGTCGGAGAATGTTCGCGTTTTCAGCGATCTGACCAAAAACGACGAAACACTGGGCGTTCCCGCGCGATTGGTGCGGCATCTGGGCGAGGTCAGTTCCGGGAAGATGGCGCAGCTTCTCCTGGAAGTTGCCGACCCGATGAGCCGGAACGGAGACGGCACGGGACAAACCCCTCTGGTGCTCAACAGCTACGTGCGGGCGCGGTTGGACGCCGGGACCCTGGAGCACGGCGTGACAGTTCCCCGGGAAGGCATTCGCGAGAACGGGGAAATCTGGGTGATGGATTCGGAGCATCGCGTTGCCGTGCGCGAAGGCATCGAGCTTTGGCGCGAAGGTGAAAAGGTCGTCATCGAGGATGTGTTCCAGAGTGACGACCAAATCATTGTATCGCCGATCGAAGACCTCGTGCCGGGGATGAAGGTGCGCGTGCCCGCCGAAGTGACTGAAGAAGAAAGACAGGAACTGGAAACGACCGTTTCATGACGGCACCGGATCAACAGAACCTCGCGGTGGACCAGGAGAACGACTCCGGTTCGGGTGGAGGTTTGTACGCGATCATTCGCTGGATGACGCTCAATCATGTTGCGTCGAACATCATCATGATGGTGCTGCTCCTCGGAGGGCTGGCGACGGCGTTCACGATCAAACAGGAGGTCTACCCGAGCTTCCAGTTGGATATCGTGGATATCTCGGTATCGTATCCCGGTTCACCACCGGAAGAGGTCGAGGACGGATTGATCCTGCCCATCGAGGAGGAAATCCTCGACCTCGAAGTCGTCGAGCGGGTTGTGGCGACGGCAAGCGAAGGACGCGCGCAGATCCAAGTGGAATTGATCGAGGGCGTGGATCCCAACCGCGCATTGCAGGACATCAATAACGCCGTCGACAGCATCAGTTTTTTCCCTGACGACGCGGAACGGCCAACACTGGGCTTGCAGCAGGAACAGTCCAGCGTCATGTGGATGGTGATCTACGGTCCCCTGACCGAGCGGCAGATTTCCGATCTGTCGGAACGGGTCCGGCGCGACTTGCTGGCGCTTCCCGCTGTGAATCATGTGGAAGTGCGCATGGAGCGCGATCCCGAGATTCAAATCGAGATCCCGCAAGCGGAACTCCGCAAGCTTGGGCTGACCCTGGGCGAGGTTGCCGAGACGATCGACGAATCCGCGAGGGACGTGCCGGCCGGGGGCGTGCAGACGGCTGCGGGCGAAGTATTGCTGAGCACGCGGGAACGGCGGGATTTCGCGAGCGAGTACGGAGACATCGTACTGCTTTCCGACGATTCCGGGACGGACGTCCGCGTGCGGGATGTGGCAAGAATCCGCGACGGCTTCGAAGACCGGCCGCTCCTGAACCGGTTCAACGGCGGCAACGGGATCTTTCTGAGCGTGTATGAAACCGGCGATGGCAAACCGCTCGAAATCGCGGATGCGGTCAATGCGTACCTCGCGGAACTGGAGAAGGACCTGCCGCCGGGCGTCGGGGTTCGCATTCTTCGCGATTACGCGGAGCAGTACCGGGATCGGCTGTATCTTCTGGTGAAGAACGGCGGCATCGGCCTCATTCTCGTGCTCTGTGTCCTGGGATTGTTTCTGGAACCGCGGCTGGCGTTCTGGGTCGCCGTGGGAATTCCGACCACGATCGCGGGCGCGTTGCTGCTGCTTCCCTTCCTGGGCGCGAGCATCAACATGATCTCCCTGTTCGCGTTCATCATTACGCTGGGTATCGTGGTGGACGACGCCGTGATTGTGGGCGAGAACGTGTTCCACAACATTCAGGCCGGACAAAGGCGGCTTCAGGCGGCTATCGATGGCAGCCGCCAGATGATCGTGCCGGTGATTTTTGCGGTGTTGACCAACATCATCGCCTTCGTACCGCTCATGTTCGTGCCGGGCGAGAACGGACGCTTCTTCGCGCCGTTGCCCGCCGTGGTCATCGCGGTATTCATCGTGTCCCTCATCGAGGCGTTGTTCATTCTCCCGGCGCACCTCGGCCACGGCCGCGAGGCGGGGACTGAACGCGGCCTCAATAAGCTCTTGAGTCGCGGCCAGCGTTGGGTCTCGAAGATGTTCGAGTCCTTCACGGACGTCGTCGTCGTTCCCCTCCTGCGTCACGCGGTGCATTGGCGGCTCCTCACGTTGAGTCTGATGTTTGGCGGACTCGCAATCATTATGGCGTGGTACTTCAGCGGGCGAATGCATTACACGTTCACCCCGGTGATCACCGGCTTGCGGGTAGATGCGGAAGTGCAAACTCCGGTGGGTTCGGCATTCGCCGACACCGTGCGAATCGCCGATCATGTAGAGCAAGCGGGACTGCGCGCGGCGGATCGCATGGGCGGCCGCGATGAGGTGCTCTCCGGGCGGATGAACGTGGTCGGCCGCCGCGGCGAGAACTGGGCCGATGTGAATTTCTATCTCGTGCCGGCCGACGAGCGCGACTTTACGGAGGGCGAGTTTGCGAAGGTGTGGCGGGAGGAAGTTGGAGAGGTCGCGGGACTGAAATCCCTTTATTACGAATGGGAAGAAGGACCGGGCAGCGGCGCGGGGCTTACGGTTGAACTGTCTCATTCCAACCGAGACACCTTGGAGAAAGCGGCGACGGTACTGGCGGCGCAACTCGCCACGTTCAACGGCGTTTCCGATATTAAGGACGGGTTCAGTTCGGGAAAACTGCAACTGGAGGTGGACCTTACCGAGGAAGGGCGGTCGCTGGGTCTGACCCCGGAATATGTGGGGCGGCAGGTGCGCCACGCCTTCTACGGTGCGGAAGCGATCCGATTTCAGCGGGGCCGTCACGAGGTCAAGGTGATGATTCGTTTGCCCGACGACGAGCGGCGCTCGCTGGCGAATGTGGAAGACCTCATGATTCGCACGCCGTCGGGTGCGGAAGCGCCGCTAGCACAGGTGGCGCGGCTCCACACGTCGCGATCCTTCACGGAGATCAATCGCGTCGATGGTCAGCGGATCATCAACGTGACCTGCAACACGATCCCCGAGATCGCCAACATCAACGAGATCCGCGCGGGACTGGAATCCGAAATCCTGCCGAAACTCGAGACGGACTTCCACGGGCTTACCTATGAATTCAGCGGGCGGCAACGCGAAGAGAGCCGCGCCATGGACGAACTCAAGACAGGACTCGCGATCGCATTGCTGGTTACCTTTGCCTTGCTCGCGGCCCTGTTCCGCAGCTACGTGCAGGCGCTCATTGTCATGATGACGATTCCCTTTGGAGCCGGCGCGGCGTTGTTGGGACACATCATCCTCGGTTACGATCTCTCGATCGTTAGCGTGTTTGGGATGATCGCGCTCTCGGGACTTGTGGTGAATGGCGGGCTCGTGCTCAACCAGGAAATCAACTATCTGATGACGAAGCGCCACGTCACGATCGAAGAGGCTGTCGTGGCGGCGGGCCGCAGGCGCTTCCGGCCGATTCTGCTGACGTCGTTGACGACCTTCGCGGGTCTCGCGCCAATGATTTTTGAGACATCGAGCCAAGCAAGGTTCCTGGTGCCGATGGCGATCGCGCTTGGATTCGGCACCTTGTTGTCTGCGCCCATTACGATCCTCTTGCCGACGTGTTTGCGAACGGTTCACCTGAAGGCGGCACAATCACTCCAGCAGGATGAGCAACCGACAGGCACGGCCCAGACTGACAGCGCGTAAGAAGTCGACCGTCGCAGATTCAAACCCTTCGGGCCAGATAATCCTTCAACTGTTGTGCGTTCTTTGCGGCGTATCCGGCTTCGTCGTTGTTGAAGTAGACATAGACGCTGATGCCGTCGTCCCGCAGCGCATCGATTCGCCCAGCGATAGCAGTCAACTTCTGGGGGCTGTAGCTTCCCCGGTAGTGGTTGCCGTGAAAGCGGAGATAGGTCCAGGACGTGGTGATGACCTCGGGATGGCGGTCGATCATGTCGTGAATACACAACGCTACGTCGTGCTTGCTGAGCAGCGTGTAGAGTTCGTCGCTGAGCCATTCCGATTCCCGAACCTCAAGCGCCCACCTCGCTCGTCCCTCGGCAACGGACAGAAACTCATCGAGCCGCTCGAGGTTCGGATGCCAACGCGGCGGTAGCTGCACGAGGATGGGGCCCAGGCGTCTGCCCAATCTCTCGGCGTGAGATAGAAATCGATCGATGAGTTCCTCGGGCTCTTTCAGCTTCTTCTGGTGGGTGCCGTAGCGGCTGAACTTCAATGCGAAACAGAAACCGCGTGGCGCGTCGGCGGCCCACTTGTCGAAGGTCTCGGCTTTGGGAAGATTGTAGAAGGTATTGTTGATCTCCACCGACTGGAAATGGTCCGCATAGTAATCGAACCAGGACTGCTTCGGGATGTCTTTTGGATAGAAGGGTCCACGCCAGTGGTCGTACTGGTACCCCGACGTGCCGATGTGAAGTTTGCCCTTCTTCTTTGCCACGATGACGCTACTTTGTCTCGTATCCGCCGTTATGAAGAGCCGACCAAGGACAGGAACGATTCTTCGTCCAGCCGCTCGGTTTCGTGTTCGTCCGCGGCATCCATCTTCTTCTGTCCGGGATTGCTTCCCACCACTAGATAGTCCGTGTTTCCAGACACGCTGCCCGTCGCATTGCCACCCTGCATGCGTACGCGTTCCTCGGCTTCGTCGCGAGACATGCTCTCCAACGTGCCGGTAATCACGATTGTCTTTCCCCTCAGTTTCTTTCCTCGCTTGCGCGCTTTCGGATTCAAGCCGGCGTTTTTCAGCCGCTTCACGAGATCGCGATTGCCCTCCTCCTTGAACCAACTTCGAATCGCCTGCGCCATGGTGTGTCCCATGCCCTCCATCGATTCCAGCGCCGACTCGCTTGCGTCGGCAAGGTCGTCAATCGTACCGAATTCCCCGGCCAACTCATCGGCCATGGCGGTACCGACATACGGGATACCCAGTGCGTAGATAAGTCGTGACAGGGTAACCCGATCCTTCGAATCCTCGATCGCTTTCACAAGGTTCTCGGCACTCTTGCCGGCAAAGCCGGGAATTCGTTTGGCATCCTTCTTTTTCAAATTAAAAAGGCCAGCGGGGGTGCTGACCAAGTCCAACCGGACCAAGTGCTCCACGGTCGCCTCGCCGAGTCCATCGATATCGAGTGCCTTCTTCGCGCCGAAGTGCTGGACTCGCTCTCGAATGACTGCCGGACATTGGGCGTTGAGGCAGCGCGCCACCGCCTCGCCCTTCTCCCGCGACACGGCACCGCCACACACGGGACATTCATCAGGCAGGGTGTAGGATTTCTCGTTGCCATTGCGCTTCTTCTTCAGTACTTCGACGACATGAGGGATGACGTCGCCGGCGCGCTCGACCCGGACATGATCGCCGATGCGAATGTCCTTGCGATCGATTTCGTCCTGGTTATGCAGGGTAACACGGCTCACTTCCACACCGCCGATGTGGACAGGCTCGAGATCGGCGACCGGTGTTAAGGCACCTGTGCGTCCAACTTGCGCGCGAATGGCTTTGATCCGGGCGACTTCCCGGCGCGGTGGGAACTTCCAGGCTACAGCCCACCGGGGATTCGAGGCTCGCGTCCCTAACGTATCGTGGGCATCGAGGTCATTCACCTTGAAGACAGCACCATCAATCTCGTAGTCCAAATCATCCCGCTGTTTCTCCAGTTTGCGGTACCAATGTTCGGCGTCGTCTTTCGACTCCAGTTTGACGACCAACGGACTCCGTTTCAGGCCGAACTCGTCCATCCACTCCAGGCATTCCCATTGCGTGGCCGGCCTTGCCGACGACGCCGGCGAAATCTCTCAGAAGTAGATGCGAAGCGGGCGTTCCGCCGTCACGCGCGGATCAAGCTGTCGCAAACTTCCCGCAGCAGCGTTGCGTGGATTGGCAAACGTCTTTTTGCCATCCCTTTCCGCGTTGCGATTGAGTTCGGCGAAGTCGTCTTTGGACATGTAGACTTCGCCCCGAACGACAAGTGTTTCCGGGATCTTCGTGCCGTCTTCGTGCAGCCGCAACAGGACCTCCCGGATGGTCCGCACGTTGTCCGTGATATCTTCGCCGGTGTTGCCGTCCCCCCGGGTGGCGGCCTTCTTCAACACGCCCGATTCGTACACAAGTTCGACACTTGCGCCGTCGAATTTCGGCTCGCCAACCAGATCAATCTCCTTCCTTTTGAGTTTTCTTCGGCAAGTGGCATGGAATTGCTCGAAGGCCCCTTCCTCCACAATGGCCTTCAGGCTCATCATGGGCGTTGGGTGCTTCGTGGTCTTCATGTCCTCCCGTGGCGCGGCGCCGACGCGCTGAGTCGGACTCTCACTCGCCACGAGATCCGGATATTGTCCCTCCAGATCCTGGAGTTCGTGGAATAGTTTGTCGTATTTGGCGTCCGAGATTTCGGGCTCGTCGAGCACATAGTACCGATAGTCGTGATGCGACACTTTTTCCCGGAGTTCTTCAATCCGTTCTTTTGCCACTTTCTTGGTCGTCTTTCCCGACTTTCTCGGCATCGCTATCACACCTTCTTCAAGTACTCGCGCAACTGCTTCTTCGTTTTCGTGTTGAGCACATCGGACCGCTCCAGCCATCCGCGCCGTGCGACATCAACCGCCAGGGGGGGTACGGAGAGATTGTCCGTTTTGTGAGCGTCGCTACCCAGGCAGATGGTCACGCCGACTTCCGCGGCATCCTTGCAGTAAGTGTCGGGGAGATCCATTCGATGCGGCTGGGCATTGATTTCGAGACACACGTTGTTTTTCCTGCAAGCTTCAAAGACTTTGTGCGCGTTGAATCTCAGCAAATCGCGCTTACCCAGAAGACGGCCACACGGGTGCCCCATGGCATGAACGACGCCGCTCTCGATTGCCTTGAGCAAACGGTCCGTGGTTTGCTTTTCGGTCTGGTCGAAATGGGAATGGATGCTGGCGATTACCCAGTCGAGACCGGCCAGGACTTCTTCATCGAGGTCCAGCTTTCCGCTCTTTAGAATGTCCACTTCAATACCGGCAATCAGCCAAAGCGTGTTCCGCTTCTGGGCTTCCTTGCGAATCGCGTCGGCGTGCTTTCTGACTTGGTCGTTATTGAGGCCATTCGCCACGCGAACTGCTTTGGAGTGGTCCGTTATCACAAGATACTCGTATCCACGTTCTTCGGCGGCATCCGCCATTGCGGCAATCGAGTCTGCGCCGTCCGTGGCGGTCGTGTGACAGTGCAGATCACCGTGAATGTCCGATTGTTTAACAAGAGACGGCAGGTTGCCCTCGGCAGCCACATCGATTTCGCCACGGTTCTCGCGCATCTCCGGAGGAATAAACTGAAGATTCAACCGCTTGTAAATAGATGCTTCGGTCTTGCCCGCGAGGCGGTGGTCATCCTTGAAGAGGCCGTATTCATTGAGTTTCCAGTCCCGTTCTTTCGCTCGTTTGCGCAAGGCCACGTTGTGAGCGCGGGAGCCGGTGAAATACATCTCTGCCGCACCAAACGATTCGGGCTCGAAAAATCTGAAGTCGATTTGCAGGCCGGATTTGAGCCGCACCGTGATTCGCTCGCTTCCACTGCTGACAACCTCGTCGACGTCTTCAAACTTCTTGAGTTCATCCCCGGTGCGCTTGCGATCCGGCGCCTGGAGCAGCATGTCCAGGTCGCCGATGGTTTCTTTCCTGCGGCGATAGCTGCCTGCAACGGTCCATGTCTTCAATTCCTTGATACCATCGAGGTGGCGCTTCAAGGCTTCCACAGACTCGTCGGCAGTGCGTAGTTCCATGCGGCCGGCGGCCTTCTTGACGGTCTCAATGCCTTTCCGGATGTTCTCCTGTGTCTTCTTACCGAACCCTTCCAACTTGGAAATGCGGCCCTCCTTGCACGCCTTCTTTACGTCGTCCAGATTCGTCACGCCCAACTCGTCGTGCAGCGACTTGGCCGTGCGCGCCCCGACTCCGGGGATCTTCATTAGTTCCGTAAGTTCGGCTGGTACGTCATCGCGAAGCTGCTGAACCCGCTCACAGGTGCCGGTTTCGAGGATTTCCCGGATCTTGTCCGCGGTGCTCTCCCCCACGTCGTGTAGCTTGGTAAGGTCTTTCCCCTCTTTGACCAAATCCTCGAGACGCCCCGATAATCCCCGTACCGATTGGGCGGCGTTCCGGTAAGCTCGAATCCGAAACGCGTTTCCCTCCTTCAACTCCAGAAGGTCCGCGATCTCGTCAAATACCGAGGCTACCTGCGTATTCTCCACAATGCTACCTCCACAACCGGAGCGCTATTTCGTTTGGCACTTTGAGCACCAATAGGTACTGCGTCCGCTCACCGTCTTCTTTTGGATGGAGTTGCCGCATTTCGGGCACTCGGCGCCTTCCTCTCTCCGGCGCAGGAGATAGGTCCCCGGCACTTCATCCGGCTTGCCGCGATTCCGTGCACCCGTTCGAAGCACCCGCTTCATGACCCGGTGCAACTCGCCCAATCGCTCCGCACCGAGCGAGTCTACTTTTGTCTCCGGTCGATACCCGGCCTGAAAGAGGATCTCATCGGCCCATACGTTGCCGATGCCGGCAATACGCTCCTGCTTCATCAATGCGGGCTTGAGCGCACCTTTGACGGAACTGAACAGGTCAACAAACGTATCCCTCGAAAGCTCTTCGCTGACTGCATCGATGCCGAGATCTTCGCGGTCAATCAGTTGGCCGGGCTCTTTCGTGTACGCCACGCGTCCCAGCATGCGACGGCTGAGGTAAGACAACGCGCCGCCATTTGTGAAGTGCCATTGCACACGGGTGAACTTCGGCGGGTCACCGCTCTCCCGGTACTCGACGTCCCCGGTCATTCCGAAATGCAAGGCAAGCCAGCCATTTTCTCCGATATGCACGAAAAGAAACTTGCCGTGGCGATACGTGGCGGCAAAGGGTTTGCCGTTCACGTAACGCCCCAGCGTCTGAGGTGTCAGACCGTCAAGGATACGCGTGTCCGATACGTCAACCGCCGCAACGCGCTGATGAAGCGAGGTCGCGTCGACATACCGTTTGAAACGCTCTAGATCCGGTAGTTCAGGCATGATGGATGTCTCATGCGCAACGGCTCCCGCCTCGCCGCACTACTCTTTCATGAGGAATGTGATCTTAAGGTCCACCCGATATTGCGAAATCTTGCCGTTTTCGATGTCGACCTTTTGTTCCTTTACCCACGCGCCGGTCACGTTCTCTACCGTTTTGGCGGCCCGTGCGATTCCCTGCGCGGTCGCATCCTCAAAACTTTTTGTTGAGGTGGAAGTGATTTCAATGACTTTCCCAACTGACATTAGGTCCTCCTTTCACAACTCGTGCCTTGGCGATTGTGAGCCAAAGCTGACCGTTTGGAGAGACGCAATTCCCATGCCTTTCACGCAACCTCATAAGAACAGGAGACTTTGCCATAGTATTGTGAGCGGAAGCGAACGCGGGGCGAGTAAAAACGTGACAGACGTGTGGAGGTTAGTCACCGCTCATGGATCGACTACGTTCGTCAACGACCCCACTCGGTGGGCGTAGCCGCATGCCCGCTCGTAGGTCATGGGTGTCTCGTGCCAGTGGAGCCAGAGTTCCCAGAGTTCGCGGATGAGGCCCGCGTCGGGAACGTCCCGGAAGGTGTCGAGAAAGTCGCGAACGCCGTTGGCCTTCTCGTTGACGTAGATGCCGCGCAGGTTCAGGGCAGCGCGCGTGAGGAACATGGCGTCGTAGACGGCATCGAAGGCGACAATATCGGCAGGAGGCGTGGACGACCGTTCCAGGATGAGGGCTACGACGGGGTCGTCATTTTGCGCGACGAAATCCTGTTCCGTCAGGCGCGCGCGTTCGGCGCGCTGAAGAATTCCTTCGCAGAGGCTGTCCCACCCGGCTCGCGCTTCGGCTTGTAGCAATTCGGCAAGCGCGGACTTGTCGGGGTAGAGATCATCAGGGGGGACTTGTCCGTTTGCGCGGGCGGCGCGAATCATGGACACGAGTTCATCGAGATTGACGAGTTCCACGCCGGAGTCCAACCTGGCGATGGCGTTTGTGTATTGTTCGAGTTTGACCGTGTGATTGTTGATGCAACAGATGAAGAGCGGCCGGATGGAGTTCGCGTCGATGAAGTCTTTCAAGGTCTGATAGACGTCGGAATTGCGGTGGATGCCTTCGCCGCAGTAGATGTAGGGCGCGCCGCCATCGAGGAAATGCCGTTCAAAGGCCGACTCGCCCATTCCGCGCACGAAGCCGAGCGTATCGGGCATTTCCTCGCGCGCAAGTTCGACGAAGCTCGGCAGCTCCACTTCCTGCCACCAGTGGTCGTCGTCCCAGTTTGTGAAGTAGGGGATGTTCAGGCCGGTCTTGTCCATGTAGTGGCGCGTGAGTTCGAGGTAGGCGCGCGGGTCGGGCAAGAGATGCGGGTAGGTATATAACGCGCCCGCGGAAGCGGCGAAGAAGTAGTCGTTCCGCGTCATTTTCTCGTACATGCACCGGAGGACGCCGGGCATCAAGTCCCATGCGTACGGCAATATGCCCCACGAATACGGGATTGTGCCGTACTCCGGGTCGAAGGCGCGGCCGGAGTGTACTTGAAGCATGCTCCAGGTGGCGTCGCCGTCGGTGTTGATGAAGGAGATGTAGACCTTGTCTTCCGCTTTCCGCACTCGATCCGGGGTGCGGTGTTTCTGCTCGTAGGGCTCTTCCGATTGTGGAATGGCGGAGTGGACGGTCAAGTTTCGCGTGGACAGGCAGCACAGCACGCCGAGATTGTGCCGCGCGGCGAGCGCCACGAACTCGTGCTCGGGACAGCGCGTGCAGCGCCAGCCCATGATACAGCCGAAGCCTTCCGTGCGTTCGCAGATCTCGTGGAAGAGCGCAACGTCTTCGCGGTCGCGCACGCGCGCGGAGAGATCGAAGGTGAACATGCGCTGGGCCGCGAGATAGTCGTAGTGCCAATTGGAATCGCTGGGCCAGTGCGAAACATCCACGCAAACTGCACCGAGTAAGTTCGAACTGCAATAGGGGAATACATGGTCCAAGGCCCACCGGTAGGCTTCGTAGCGGGTCTTCCAACGCCCGGTGAAGTTCTCGAACTCCTTGAGACCGAGGTCGCGCATGCGGGCAACGAGACGTTGCGACACGGGGAGCACGTTCCAGACGCCGGACATGGATACGGCCACGTTGGCGGAGTCCAGCATGGCGTCGTCGTAGACCACGTAACCGGAGGCACGTTCCGCGTAGGTATCGAGGAAGCGACCCGTATTTTCAAGTGAATCGTGGCCGATGCCGTAACGGTCATCGTAGTACGTGAGCCAGTGGGCGTCCGTATCGTCCTGAACGAAGTAGATCTCGGGTTGGCGGCGATTCACCAGACCTTGCAAGGACGTGACCAGGACGCGTTCATCCAGCGGGAGTTCTGACGCCATGGGGACTGCGAGCAGTCGTTTCGGTGGCGGCAGGGGTGGGAAGACGTTTGGGATCGCATCGGAAGGCGAGGTTCCCGAAACTGGGGGCAGGAACATGGACAGGCTCGCGCCGGTGCAGTAGCCGAGAAAACGTCGCCGTCCGATCATGATGTCCTCTCCGGTGGTTTGCAAGAACTCCTTGTTATTCGGGTAACGGCTCTTCGGCATTCCATGCCGCACAGGATACGCCGTCAGTCATATTCACGGTGACGCGGCGCTCTTCGCCGGGGTCCAGCCAGAAGTAGCCGTCGCTTGCTATCAGTCTGTCGGACGCGGTGGGGCAACGCAAGTGCACGCCGACGGCGGGGACGTCGCCGGTGTTGGTAATTGTGAGCGCGCCGTTATCTGTCCGAACGCGTAATGATGTTGGCGGCAAGGTGAACAGGCAGCCTTGCTTGGCTTCGTAGTTGGTCCAGTAGAAAGTCCGCTGGGTGAGCGCGTCGCCGACGCGGATCTCGGAGACGATGAGGAGCGGCGTGGATGTCGTTTCCTCGGCCGTTAGTGGCAAATCTCCAATGCGTTCAACTCGATCGATTCCGTCGTTGCCGCTAAACTCGGCGCGTTTGATCTCCCGTAACGATTGGTCGAAGGCGCGCACGAGGACGGACCACGATTCCCCTTTCAGTTGGTCCGTGTCGTCGACAAGGTATACCGGCAAACTTGCCGCAGCGCCCGCGGGATTGAGCGTATCGAATAACACGCAGGCCAGGAGCGGCGCGAAGCTGTCCTGGAAGATGTAGTGCCCCATCTTGGGCACGCCGTACCAGTCCGCACAGGACCAGGACGCGGCGGGATAATTGTCGTTCATCTTGTAGTAGAGGACGCCCGTCGAATTCGGCCACCGTGTGCGATTCAGTTCGAGAGCGTGGCGAACGCCGGTAGCCTGGGACAACTGGGAGCCCATGATGAACTTTTCCAGACTGTCTTGCGGCGAGAAGTACGCGGAATACTGCGCCAATCGCTCCATATCCTGCGCCGTGTTGAAAATGGGCGTGTGGTGGGCCAAAGCACCGTCCGGCGGAGGCGGCCATGTCCCCCGCTCTGCTTCCGGCAGGTACCACAGAACGCTCTCGAGCGACGGCATGTTCGCCAGGCCGAACTCGCCGATGAAGTCGGCGGTCAACGAGAGGTTGCGATCGAGGGGGGCGCGTCCCCAGTAGCAATCGTAATTGTGCAGACTACCGCCCCACGGTTCCGCGCGATGGAAGGGGCGCGTGCCGTCGAGTTCCACGCTGAGGCGTCCCATCATGTCGATGGCGGGTCCGGCGGGTTGGCTCGACTCGTTGCCGGCGCCCCACATGACGAGGGAGGGATGATTGCGGAGCCGCACGGTGTTCAAGCGCACGGTCTCTTCCAGAATCTCGTAGGGTTGCTCGGCGTGGCTGTTCCAGGCAGTGGGCCACTCTTGCAGGACCATGATGCCGTGGCGATCGCAGAGGTCGAAGAAGTCAGCCGTCTCCGGCA
>CAZWDH010000096.1:0-21761 GCA_964632865.1 uncultured Nitrospiraceae bacterium | reverse complement strand
TCAACTGCGAGAGCTCTTCACCGTGTTGGTGGATAGGGATTCATGGAAGAAATTAAGCCTGCGTCGCGCCGTGTTGGAAGGTCTCTTATGCGACTCGTATTGCTCATCGCCCTTGGCTATGTGGGGTTGGTAGCCGTGTTCTACGGACTCCAGACGGCCATGATCTTTCCGCGCGGCGGCAGCATCTGGCGCACGCCCGCGGATCCGCCCTTCGGATGGGCCTATGAAGACGTGATGCTCCAGGTCGATGGGGAAACCACGCATGGCTGGTACATCCCCGCACAGCAACCGCGCGGGACGGTTCTGTTCTCCCACGGCAACGCGGGCACCATCGCCGACCGGCTGGAATCCATTGAGATCTTCCGCGATCTCGGTCTGAATGTGTTCATCTACGACTACGGCGGGTATGGTAACAGTACCGGCAAACCTTCCGAGAAGCGATGCTATGCGGACGTCCAGGCGGCGTGGGAGTACCTGACGCAGACGCGTGGTGAGCCCGCGAGCCGTATCGTGCTTTTTGGACGTTCTCTCGGCGCGGGACCGACGCTGGAACTGGCGCAAACGGCGACACCTGCCGCCATCATCATTGAAAGCCCGTTCATCAGCACGACGGCAATCGGCAAGGAGCTGCTGCCGTTCATTCCGGTGGGCTGGTTTATCCGCCACCGCTTCGACAACGACAAGAAGATCGGCAACGTCAAGGCGCCGATACTCGTCGTTCATAGTCCGGACGATGACATCATTCCCTACCACCACGGACAACGCCTCTACGAACTCGCCCCCGAGCCTAAAGCCTTCCTCGAAATCCACGGCGACCACAATGCGGGCTGGTATGAATCGGGATTGCTCTACAGCGAAGGGCTGGCGAAGTTTCTGGAGCCGATATTGCCGGGAGAAGGACAATCGAGTTCTGAATCATGAATCGCAATACAGGACGGTTCGGGCGAGTACTTCGCTGGTTAGTCGTGGGGGGAATCGTTTCGCTCCTTCTTTTGTATGTGGCGGCGGTGGCGGCGATCTACCTCGGACAAACGAGCATGGTGTTTCCGCGTGGCGGGTCTGTGTGGCGCACGCCTGCCGATCCGGAGTTTGGCTGGGACTACGAAGATGTCGCGTTGGAGGTCGGGGAGGAGAGGACGCATGGCTGGTATCTGCCTATCGAAAACGCGCGAGGTACGCTGCTCTTTTGCCACGCGAATGCCGGGACTGTCGCAGATCGTTTCAGGTCTTATGAAGTCTTTCGCAGACTGGGTCTGAACGTTTTTATCTTTGATTACGGCGGCTACGGGAACAGCACCGGCACACCTTCAGAAGAGCGTTGTTATGCCGATGCCCGGGCAGCGTGGAACTACTTGATTGACGAGCGCGGCGAGACGCCGGATCGTGTCGTTATCTTCGGGCGGTCCCTCGGTGGCGGCGTCGCGGCTGACCTTGCGGCGGCTACGCAACCTGCCGGGGTCATTCTGGAAAGCACCTACGTGAGCATTGTCCAGATGGGACACGAGGTCTTTCCCTTCACCCCGGTCGATTGGTTGATCCGGTTCCGCTTCGAGACGGATAAGAAGATCGGTCAGATTCAGGCGCCGATACTTGTCGTCCACAGTCCAGACGACGAAGTAATCTCCTATCGTCACGGACTTCAACTCTACGATATCGCTCCGGAGCCGAAGTCTTTCCTTCGTATCAGCGGCGATCACTACACCGGATGGTATGAGTCCGGGCCTGTGTATACGGAAGGACTTGAGAAGTTTCTGAAGTCGATATTGCCGGGAGAAACGCGGTCTACTGTTGAAGATGACAAGTGAAGGTCACGCCGTTCTCGGTATCGCTGTTGGGATCGGGATCGAAAGCACTTCGGGCTTCTTGCTTCGATACCGATAGCGATACCGATAGCGATACCGATAGCGATACCGATAGCGATACCGATAGCGATAGCGATCTGGATCAACTATCGCTATTAACACCGTAGATCTAAGGGGGCTGTACTTCGCCGCAGGTGCGAAATTGACTCACGCCGTTCGCCACAGGTACAAGTGATCTCCTACGCAACTTGTCGAGGAGGAGCCATGAACCGACGCGATTTCTTGAAGACCACGGGGGCCGCGGCATTGGCGGCGGGCGGTTGGGGCGCGCAGGCGTTCGCGCAAGATTCCGTACAGCGCCCGAACATCATCTTCATCATGGCCGACGACCTCGGCTACGGCCACCTCGGGTGCTACGGGCAGGAACATATCCGCACGCCGAACATCGACCGCCTGGCGAAGGAAGGCTTGCGCTTCACCCAGGCTTACGCGGGCGCGCCGTTGTGTGCGCCGTCCCGCAGCGTGTTGATGACGGGGTATCATTCCGGCCACACGCCGGTGCGCGGGAATGCCGGCGGCATCGCCATGCCCGACGGCTACGTCACCACGGCGGAAGTGTTGAAAACGGCGGGCTACCGGACTGGCCTCTTCGGCAAGTGGGGACTCGGTGACGCGGACACGGAAGGCGTGCCGAACCGACAAGGGTTTGACGAATTTTTCGGCTACCTGCACCAGAAGCACGCTCACTTCTATTACACGGACTACCTCTGGCACAACGAGGAGCCGTACCCGCTCCCCGGCAACACGCAAGGGAAGAAAGAACAGTACACGCACGATGTGATCCTTGAGAAGTCGCTCGAGTTCATTCGCGCGAATCGGGAGAATCCCTTCTTCTGTTACCTGTCGCTGACCATTCCGCACCACGAGTGGACGGTGCCGGAGGATTCGCTGGACGAGTATGCGGACGCCTTCGAGGAAGACCCGCCCCAGTTCAAGTGGCGGCAGGGCTACGCCTTCCCGGACAAGCCGAAGGCCAACATGGCCGCCATGATTGCGCGTATGGACGACGGGGTCGGCAAAGTCATGGACCTCTTGAAAGAACTCAACATAGACGACAACACGCTGGTCATCTTCACGTCCGACAACGGCGCCGACCGCTATTCCGTTGCGGAACCGGAGTTCTTCGAGGCCAACGGGCCGCTCCGCGAGTACAAGGGCACGCTCTACGAAGGCGGTATCCGCATTCCCGCCATTGCGCGTTGGCCCAAGCACATCGCGGCGGGAACGGAGAGTGCGCATCCCTGGTATTTCTGCGATGTCATGCCCACCTTCGCCGAGCTGGCCGGAGCGGGGGAGGCCGTGCCCGGCGGTATCGACGGGATGTCCATCGTGCCTGCACTAGTCGGCGCCGACGCAGCGGGCCGGGAACAGGACGAGCACGAGTTCATGTACTGGGAACTCTGGGGCAACCCCGTCCAAAGCGCCGGCCGTATGGGGAAGTGGAAAGGGATCTATCCCGGCGCCGACGCCGAATTCGAACTCTACGATCTCGAAAACGACCTCAGCGAACAGCACAACGTCGCGGAGGCGCATCCCGAGATCGCGGCCAAGATGAAGTCGCTCCTGCTCCTCCACCACAAGGACCCGCCACCCCAGACGGAGCCCAGCGCCCCCGATGGCCGGCAACACCGGTGAAGGCGCCGAGTAGGCGTGATCCTACCGATCTGACAGATCCGACCGACCGGTCCGATCCGTCCAATTGATTCTCCGCCGACGACTGCCGTAGCCTGTAGCGAGCCGTTACAGGGGGTAGTGGTACATGATCAAAGTCGTCGACCTCACCCAGCATTACGGGGTTCGCCCGGTGCTGCGGAACATCAATCTCGAGATCAATTCGGGCGAGTTGGTCGCGCTCATGGGCCCGAACGGGATGGGGAAGAGTACGCTGCTTGCGTCGATTGCCGGGGCGCTTGCGCCGCAGAAGGGGTACGTGGAGATTGACGGCATGCGCCGGCGGAGTTCGGAAGAAGCGGAACTCGCCATTCGGCGCAAGGTGTTCTACCTGCCCGACCACCCGTGGCTGCCGGTGCAGAAGACGGGCCGGGAGTTTTTGCTGGCGGTGGGGCGCCTCTATAACGTCGATTACGACAGGCTCTTCGATCACATCGACCGCTTGCTCGCGTTGTTCGATCTCGACGCCCACGGCGATTCCCCGATCAGTTCCTATTCGACGGGGCAACAGAAGAAGATCTCCATCTGTTCGGCCCTCGTGAGCGATGCGCCGGTGCTTCTATTGGACGAACCCTTCTCCGGCGGACTGGACCCGGCGGCGCTGCTCGCGCTGAAGAAGGTCATGAACCGCCTCGCCGAGCGGAGAGACATGACGGTTCTCATGACAACGCCCGTGCCGGAGATCGTGCAGGAGGTCGCCCACCGCATCGCCATCCTCCGCGACGGCGAACTTATCGCCTGCGACACCATTGACGGGCTCCGCACCATGACCTCCGCCACGGGGGATCTCCAGGACGTGCTGGCTCACTTCATGCACGCGGACACACTGGCCAACATCGACCGGTATTTGGAAGGGCAACAGAAGTGATGCGGAAGTTTTTCGAGTTGTGGCCGCGATCGAAACTCTACTGGTTGATAGTCATTTCGCCGCCAATGACCATACTTCTCGTGGTGTTGCCCTCCTGGTATGCATTCGGGCTTAGAGCCTTTGATGTGCCAGAAGTGCTCGCTATTGTGCGCGAATATCTCCAAGTCATTACCACCTTTGTATCCATACTCGGGCTATTCCTGTACGGCACCCACCGAGTTCTCTCGTTTCATCCCGTTTTCGACCCGGGCTACCGGAGGTGGCTTTGCGCAACGCCATTCGAGCCAAGTCGTCGCCTCCCCATGGGTCCGGTGCATCTTGACTGGCGGGACGCGACATACCTTGCAGTGTTTGCGATTCCGACGTTTGCGACACCTTGGGTGAATTTGTCGTCAGGCTTGTATCTCTTCTTTACTGGCTACCACGCAATGATGGCGTTGTGTTTTTGGTTCGTCGGTATGCACCGTGCAGTTATGGGTGTCGCCATGGGATTGGCGATTTCGGTACTCCTACTTCCTCAAATAGGCGTGGCGCTTTTGCTTCAATTGTTCATTTTCATCTCTATCCAGATGCTCCTACCCAGAACGATTGAGCCTTCCAAGCTCCAGGAAGCTACCCTGACGGATCAGGGAAGCGTCGCGCTACGATTGGTTCTTGCAGGAAACCAATCCGCCATTTCCTTCGGAGCGATCAACTGGTTGGAGAGACTCAATCAAGTCCCCGCGCCAACGCGCTATGAGAGCATCTACACGGCCAAAGCTCTGACGGCGTCCCCGGCAAAGGTGGGCTGGCCATTGTGTGCGCTTGGACCGTACGATCAACTGAGCGAGAGACTCGTCGCATCGCCTGTTGGATATGGCGTTTTGATCTTCTTGTGGATTTGGGCCACGACAAGTCACATTCCGGAATCAGCGGACCCGGACACGCCCTCGGCAGTACACGCATTGACGTTGATGATTGTCGGTTTTGGGGCTCTGTACCGCCTGATCATCTACTGCGGTATTCTTAAACCACCCATCTCAGTTTTCGGACGGATCGCAACCGGGAGATTAATTATTCCTGCCTACGACCGGGCATTGATCGTTCCGGTTCTGTCTGTCGTCATTGCGTCTTTGGTCTTTCGGCTGCTTGCCTATTCGGATTTCAGCCTTGCCTTCGCCTTCGCAGCAGCCGTAGCGGCAGGGTACTCTGCACTCATGTCCGGAGGGCCGAGTATGCGATCCTGGGTGCTGACGTCGCCCCACCGGATTCGGGGCGAGGTCTATTGGGCTGGGGTGATACGGAAGCTCTAAGGGTGAGACTGCCCGCGCCAAGCCGCTTGTTCTTCCACGGTAGGTTTGAGTACCGTTGACTCATGCCAATCCCCGAAGACGAGATCGAGATCACCTTTTTCAAGAGTGGCGGCCCGGGTGGTCAGCATAAGAACGTCACCGAGTCGTCGGTGCGGGTGCGGCATATTCCGACGGGGATTGTTGTCGTGGCGACGGCGTCGCGGTCGCAGCACCGGAACAAGGCGGAGGCGTTGGCGGAGTTGGAGCGGCGTCTGGCGGCGCGGCGGCGGAAGCCGAAGCGGCGGGTGGCGACGAAGCCGTCGCGGGCGTCACGAGCGCGCCGGGTGGATGAGAAGAAGAAGGTGGGTCAGAAGAAGGCGATGCGCAAGCCGCCGAGTGATGATTGAGTAAACATAGTATTTCGCGAAGAGCCAGGCTGGAGCCTGGCGGTCCCAGTGAGCCAAGCAGAAGATCGGCGCGTTTGCTGGGACTAATCTTGCTCTTTCGCTGCGCACCGCAAACGTGTTAGCATGAATCCACTGAGCGGCGCACTGCACGCCGCGTCCACGCTAGTTCTCAACTCAGCATTTACCCTTTGGAGAGGAATCATGTCACGCTTATTTCCGCGTCTCGTGTCCCGCCGGTCCATATCGTCCATCCTGTCCATAGCGTCCATAGTACTCGTCGCCGGTTGCGCGACGACCGACCCGAACCGGCCGACGTCCCTCCAGACCGCGCAGAACCCGACCTGGGCAGTGGAGGCCACGCCGGAGGACATGATTGTCTCCGTGTCGCCCGCGGGGAAGACCTTGCGGATCGCGGGATCGGCGGGGCTTATCCTAGGCACGGGTGCGGACGCGGTCGTGAACGCGAAGTACCGTGCGCCGATCCACGCGGCCCTCGAAGGCTACCAGCCCGCCGAAGTGTTTGCGGGCATCATTGAGGAACGCCTGGAAGCGGCCATGCAAAAAGACATTGAGCGTGTCGCGCCGCTGGGCAGTATCGCGGGGATGCATTCGCGGCAGGACGCCGTCGAGGCGCGCTACAACGGTCTCGGCAAGAACGGCTACGACGTGTTGCTGGACCTCGTCATGACCTACGGGATTTACGGCGCCGAAGGCACGTTGGCGGCCAAGCTCGACGGGAAGCTGGTCCTCCTGCCGGACGGCAAGACGCTGTGGGACGACGTGCTGATCGTCACGCACGAACCAGTGCTTGCGAACGCCAAGCTCGGCAATCCGACCAAACGCGGCGGCTACAACGTGACCAGCCCGGACCTAACCGTGGACGACGAAGAAGTGAAACGGTGGACTGCAGACGGCGGCGCGATTTTGAAAGAGCGTTTTGAGCAGGCCGCGCAGGACGCTACCTCCGCATTGCTGTGCGCGCTTGGGTTGGAAGAGAACGCGGCGGGACTCTACGCCCTCGGCGAACTGTCGATGAACCGGAAGGATTTTAAAGAGGCTGCGGGATACCTGGAAAAGGCGTCGCAACTCGACCCGGACGATCTCAACATCAAGAACACGTATGCGGTGAACCTGGCCCACAACAACCAGGTGGACGAAGCGATTCGCGTGGCGAAGGAGATCACCGAATCCAATCCCGATTTCGGACCGGCCTGGTTCAATCTTGCGTGGTGGTATGCGGTCGAGAAGGATGACGGCGGCATGGCCGCGCCCTACTACGAGAAAGCCCGCAACCTCGGCATGCCGGAAGACAAGAAGATCGAGAAGAAGATCCGCAAAGGTTAGTAGGCACTAATAAAACTGGTGGCTTGAGGGAGGCCTCTATAATAAAAGGCCCGCGAAGAGTTCAAAGAACATCCCCCTTGATCCCCCTTCAAAGGGGGAATGCAGTACAACGCTTCGCGATGTACCAGGCAGGGGAGAAACCCCAGATTCGGCGCAGATCGCACCGTACCCACCGACAGCTTTGGTTACACAAAATTCCCCCTTTGAAGGGGGATTAAGGGGGATGTTCTTCTCAACCCCTCCGGCGCTGCGGCCAGTGGGAAACACGATGGATCGTCAGATCCGGTGGCTTCGCACGAATTCAGAACTGCCATTTCCGGCGGTGGCGGAATCGTTTGACCGCGCCGGGAACCAGGGTCAGTAGTCCGGCGGCCACGCAGAGGGCGGTGATTCCGCTCGTGTACAGTCCGTATCGCACCGATGACGGCGCATAGGTGAACACGACCTCCTCGGCGCCTTCCGGAATCTCGACGCCGCGGAACATCAGATCTACCGGGACCACGTTCGCTGCCGCGCCGTCGATTGTCGCGCGCCAACCCGGATACCAGGTGTCCGCAAGCACGAGCAGACTCTTCTTGGTCGCCGATACATCTACAACGACGCGGGTGTTGGAATTCGCCGGGCGAAGTTCCGCAGTAGCCGTGCCGTCGTCCGCGCCGTTCGGTGGTATGACTTGTTCCACGACGGGCCCTTCGGTGGAGTTCACCTTGACGGGATCGTAGGCTTCGACCGGCCGGCCATTGGTGACCATCCGCACGCGCGAACGCGATTCACTGTCGAAAAACAGGACCGCGCCCGTCGGAAACACGTGTTCCACGCGCAAGATGGGCCGAATGGATGCGAACTTGCCCTGCATATCGTCACGGGTCAGCAAGAGCATGGGCGTTCCCATGCGCCGCAGGAGCAAGGGATCCTCTTCGACGCGTTCGTAGAAATCCGCCTGCCGTTTTAACGCGATTCCAGTAGCCGAGTACACCTGGGGAATCAGATCGGCCTGCAGGGGCCACTTCGACAAGGCGTCGGTCCCGCTCACCCGGTTTCCCGACTTGCGTAAGGATTCGATAAACTGCGTATCCGGGTAGACGTTCGCGGGGTTCGTGAAAGGGATGCTCGTGCCGAAGGTGGACAAGGCGTTGACCAGCGCCAGCACGCTAAGCGTGTACCCAATCAAACGCGCGGACGGTTTTAGTATGGATATGCCGTAAATGACCAGCAACGCGACGAACAGTCCAGCGGGGATGATTCCCAGCATCGCGACATTGGCTTCGGCTTCCGGTTGTACCGCGCCGAGTACGACACAGGCTGCCATCGCCAGTAACGCGACGGGTCCAATCAAAAGCAGACGCTTGAGGGTATCCTGGCAGTCGTGGGCATTGAGATGAATCCACTCCTCCGACGTGGCCGCCGCGCTCAGCGTCAGGATGAACGCGTTCGCCGCGAGCAGATGATGCGGACCAATCCAGCTCAGGTACGGGATGAGTTGCAGCACCGGTCCCCAGAGCAAGGCAAGGATCGTGAGCAGGAGCGACGGAAACAACAGCGATTCGATTCGCATGCGCTGGCGGGCATTCGCAAAGGGCCGCATGGCGATCCAGACGGGCAACAGGGCGATCTGGACGATGCCGACGTGCAGCAGTCCCGCGGTCTGCAGCCCGCTTCCATTCCCGCGCAAGGATTCGGTGAAGGTTCCGTGCAAGTGGGGCAATACGACCAATGACAAGTCCCACAGGCCGAGCGCCGTTCCCGTGGGGCCGAATCCGAGCGTCCGCGATTCGCGCAGGAATTCCAGGAAAGGGAGAATCTGTACCGCGCTGAGCAGCACGCCTGCGACCGCGCTCAGCAGTAGCATCGCCGCGGGCGCCAGCGATCGTTTGAATCCGCGCTGGTCGAGTTTGCAGCGCGTCACGATGAAAAGTGCCGCGAGCGCCAACAACACAAGCACCATGAGGGGATCGCCGCCGAGCAGCATGAGCGCCACAATGATGCCGCCGGACATCCACATGCGGTAATGACCGAGGGCGATGCGTTCGCAATACAAAACGAGCAGCGGAAGCCACGGCAACACGTCCGACAGCGGATAGCCCCACCAGAGGATCAACGCCGGACTCAGTTGTGTTCCAATGCCTACGAACAGGGAAACGGGCCGGTGAAACCCAAGCCGTCTAGCTGCGTAGAACCCGCAGAGTCCCGCGACGAGCAGTTTCAAATAAACCGACCAGGTAAGCGCCGTGCCCGGCGATCCCAGGTAAAAGGGCAACGAAAAGGGGGAGAGACAACGCGTCTGCCACAGCGCGAAGAAGGGCATCCCCGTATTCTCGTAGGGATTCCACAAGACCTCCGCGGGATTCCCTGCGTGACTCAGAAAGACGTACCACGGGTAATACCGCTGCGCCATGAGGTTTGCTTCGGGTTGCTCCGGCGGCACGAGACCGTCCGGCCGCGCGGCCTCCCAGGGCGGATAGGCAAAGATCGAATCGCTCGCGATCGGCACGGCGCCGTTCGTGATGCCGGGCAGCAGCACGGCGAGCGGCAGCACAACAAGAACCGCAACGCACAGACTGTACTCAAGCGTTCTTCGTACGCGTGGACGCAATACGAGATCTCCGCTGGTTCCGCCGCCCGCTACGGCCGCTTCTTCGGCGGCGTATGAATGCCCGCCCCAAAGTAGTCTTCGGCTGCTTCCATCACCGCTTCCGACAAGGTTGGATGCGTGTGTATGGTATGCGCGATCTCGGCGACGGTCGCTTCCATCTTCATGGCTACCGCCGCGGCGGCGATTAGCTCGCCTGCTTCGTGTCCCATGATGTGGACGCCCAACACTTCGTCCGTCTTCGCGTCACCGACGATCTTCACCATGCCGTCGGTCTCGCCGATGGCGTGGGCCCGGCCAATCGCCATAAAGGAGAATCGGCCCACCTTGATATCCGCGCCGGTCGCACGCGCTTGTTCTTCGGTAAGACCTACCCGCGCGACTTCCGGCGTCGTGAAGGTGCATGCGGGCACCACGCGATAGATCATCTTTGCGTTACCGCCCGTGGCGTTCTCGGCGGCGACCAATCCTTCGGCCGAACCGCCGTGCGCGAGCATGGTTTTCGCCGTTACGTCGCCCACGGCGAAGATGCCCTTCACGTTTGTCTCCATGCGCTCGTCCACGAGGATCTCACCACGCGCGCCCACCTTTACGCCCAGATCCTTGGACTTGGTCACCACGTCGGAATGGAACTTCCGCCCGATGCCGACCAAGACCAGATCAACATCAACCGGGTCGGTCTTCTTGCCTTCGAACTCGACGTGCACACCTTTCTTGGAAACGTCGAGGTTCTTTACCTTCGTCTCCGTGCGGACGTCGATCTTGCGCTTCTTGAAGATCTTCTCCAACCCCTGCGTGAGTTCGGCGTCATCCAGCGGTAACACGCGCGGCAGCATCTCCACGAGGGTGACCTGGACGCCGAAGCCGTTCCACATACTGGCGAATTCCGCGCCAATCGCGCCCGCGCCGATGACCAGCGCGCGTTTCGGCAATACTTCGAGATCCAATGCTTCGGTACTGGAGATGACGCGTTTGCCGTCGATCTCCAATCCCGGAATCTGCGCAGGCGAACTCCCGGTCGCAACGATGATGGACTTTGCCGCAATCGTTTCGTCGCCCACCTGGATCGTACCGGGGGCCGTAATGGACGCATCGCCTGTGATGACTTCAATCCCATTTGCCTTGAACAAGTTGCGGATCCCGCCCTTGTTTTTCTTCACGATCTCGTTCTTGCGGGCCACCAGCGCCTTCATATCGACGCTTACGCCGTCCACCTTCAGGCCGAGATCGGCGGCGTGTTGAATCTTCCGATACACATCGGCGGTATGGATCAAGGTCTTCGTCGGGATGCATCCCCAATTCAGACAGACCCCGCCGAGTTCTTCGCGCTCAAAGACCAATACCTGCGCGCCCAACTGCGCCGCGCGAATCGCGGCCACGTACCCCGCAGGCCCGCTTCCAATCACTGCAACATCACACTTCCGCATCAACTTCTCCATCCAATCCGTATGAAAACTCACGCAATTCTAAATGCAAATCATGGCATTCGAGGACACAGTGTCAAGCTCTACCTTTTCTCGAAGAACATCCCCCTTAATCCCCCTTCAAAGGGGGAATTGCCCAGGTAATGTCTTCTGAGTCGTTGTAGTGACAAGCCTCTTTTTACCAGGTCTATGTTTCTTTCAGCGCAACGCAAAGCGTTGCAACTACTCCCCCTTTGAAGGGGGATCAAGGGGGATGTTCTTCGTGCCACGAGATCATCTACCCTTCTTAATGTAGTTTGTTGCGCCTGCCTTCCACGGCGGGCGTTTTCTTCTCCGAAATCCGCCCGGGATGGAACCCGGGCGCTACAGGGCCCGATCACGAGAAACGTCGCATGCACCAACAAACGTCATCCCCGCGAAGGCGGGGACCCATCTTGGACAAAGATGAGTGACTGCGAACTGGAAATGCACCCGATGACGTACCGAAGACTCTAGAACTGCGCCGACTCGAGAATGCCTTTGATCGCTCCCATGAACTGCGCCGCCAAGGCGCCGTCGATCACCCGGTGATCGCTGGACAAGGTCAGCTTCATGATGGGCCGCACGTGAATCCCGCCGTCGATCACCACGGGACGATCCTTGATCTGCCCCACGGCCAGGATGGCGCTATCCGGCTGATTGATGATCGCCGTGAACTGGTCCACGCCAAACCCGCCCAGATTGGAGATCGTGAACGTGCTGCCCGAGTAATCGTCCGGCAACAGCTTTCCGGTCCGCGCTTTCTCGGTCAATCCCTTGCAGGCCTGCGACAACTCGTCCAACGACAAGCGCTGCACCTGACGGACCACCGGCACGATCAACCCGGTCGGCAATGCGACCGCGAACCCGAGGTTCACGTCGCCCACTTCTTCAATGGCGTCGCCGTGCCAGCGGGCGTTCACCGAGGGCCATTCCAGGAGCGCCAACGCGGTACCACGCATCACCAGGTCGTTGTAGGACAGCTTCGTTGGGTACTCGGCGCGGAACTTCGCCGCCGCAGCCATGTCGACCTCGACGGTGACGTAATAGTGGGGCGCGCCGAACTTGCTCTCGCACATCCGCTGCGCAATGATGCGGCGCATGGGGGAGAGGGGCACCCGCTTCGTCTCGCCCGCGGCGCGCGCAGGCGTTGCCCCTTCGATGTCTTCCTTGGTGATCTTTCCGCCGGGGCCGGTCCCCTTCACGCGGGCGATGTCGATCCCTTTAATCTCCGCCAGACGCTTCGCCGTCGGCGTAATCGCGATGGCATCGACGGATGCCGCGTACGCTTCGACGTCCGCTTCCATGACCCGGCCACCGACGCCGCTGCCTTTGGCAAGATTCGGGTTCACGTGCAGCGCTTCGGCCCGGCGTCGTGCGCGGGGCGAAACGGGGGCGTCGGCGAGTCCGGCGGACGCCGTGGTGGTCGTGGTAGACGCGGCAACCTGCGCGACGGGTTCTGGGGCTGCCTCCGCCGCTTCCGCAACCGGTTCCGCCGCCTGTCCGGCGCTGACCTTGTACTGTTCCAGGTCCGGGAGCGGTTCGTCCGCCTCGCCGACGAGGGCGATGACCGTCATGACCGGCACGGTCACATCCGGTTCCAGCAGGATCTTCCGGACGACCCCCGCCGCCGGGGACTCGCACTCGATCTCGGCCTTGTCCGTCTGGATGGACACGATGGGCTCGCCGCGTTCGACCTTGTCGCCTTCGGCTTTCAGCCACTGAACGATGGACGCTTCTTCGACAGACTGCCCCATCTGGGGAAGTTTCACTTCATGCATATAACGGGTTCCTACTGAATCCAGCCTTCGTCTTGAAGGCGTTGCATTCCGGTTTGAATGAGGGTGGCCAGACGCGATCCGGGCTCAATCTGGCAAATCTCCGCAAGTACCCCCGCAAGTCCCCGGTCGTTGTAAACCGTTTGGACGGATTGGGCTGCCCGGTCATCCGGGTGATCGTACCGGATTGCGGCGGCCGCTGCAAACGCCAGGCCCTTCGGTTCGACGCCTTGGTCGATACACATGGAGGCCGCCCCTATGAGCCGGTCCCGGGGACCCAGTTTCCGGATGGGGTCCTTGGCGACGCGGGCGACCTGATCGCCCAGGGCCTTGTTGGCGAAACGGTGGAGCAGATCTTCGATGTGCGCCTGCAAGGCCGCTTCGTCCATTCCATGCTTCGTGACAAGCCCGGCCTTGGATTCTTTGAGGGCCTCCAACACCTTGGCGCGGACAACGGGATCTTCCACGGCCTGCCAGGTGAATTCGTGTCCTCGGAGATAGCCCAGATAGGCGGTCGTCGCGTGCCCGGCATTGTGAATGAACAACTTGCGCTCCACGTAGGCACCGAAATTCTCGCGGGGCTCCATGTTCTTCAACGGGGGGATCGGACCCTTGAAACCCGCGCCGTCCACGGGTAGTTCGCAATACTCCTCGACGCAGATGAGCAGCGGGTCTTCGGAGCGTACCGCATCGGTCATGACCGGGACCATGCGGCCGATGCTGGCCTCGACGAAACCAACCTTCTCGTCGAGCGCGCGGTGGAACGTGGGGGAGAGGTGTCCCCGGACCTGTTCGCGCAGGTAGGGGCCTGCATCGATCATGTTTTCGCAGACGATAATGTTGAGCGGCGCCGCGTCACTATTGGCAAAGCGCCGCTCGACACCCGCCGCCAGCAAGGGCGCGATCTTCCCCAGCACCGGCACGCCAACGGCGGTCGCGCCGAAATCGGCGTCCGCCACGGCTTGCGCAACGGCGTCGATGTCGCGAGCATGGATGGCGCTGACGTTCTCAATCGTCATCGTGTACGTATTCTCGTCGACAATGCGAAGCGGGTAAGAACCGCGTTCGTTCAGTTGCACGATCAGGTCGTCCATCACGTCCACGAACGTCGTGTGGTAACCCGTCTCGTGGAATAACTGTCCCAGAAATCCCCGGCCAATGTTGCCCGCGCCGAACTGAATCGCCTTCTTCGCCATCTTAATACGTCCCTTTCAAGGCAAGGGCGCTGAGTTCGCCATGAATCTTGCCATTGCTTCCCAACACGCCTTGTCCCCCGTCGAAGAGGTTGATCGGCGTGCCGTCGAGACGTGTGACCATGCCGCCCGCTTCTTGCACGATGATCATCCCCGCCGCGTAATCCCAGGGGTTGAGCGTGACGTGAACGTAGGCGTCCATGTCGCCCGTAGCGATGGAGCACAGCCCAATCACGGCGGCGCAATGGCAGCGGACCTGCCCGACTTCCTCCACGAAAGGACCGAACGCGCGCAGGGTCGCCACACGATCTACCATTCCGGCGAAATCCACCTCGGCGCGCACGTGGGAGACTTGATCCACCCCGGACACGCGAATGCGCTCGCCGTTCCGGAATGCGCCTTTGCCTTTCTCCGCGTGAAAGAGCTGCCCGTTGCCGGGTACCGCGACGCCGCCCGCTACGGGAAGCCCGCCGAAGGCGAAGGCCAGCGAGATCCCGTACGCGGGAAACAGACCGCGCACGAAGTTCTGCGTGCCGTCAATGGGATCGATGACCCAGGCGCGCGTGTCTTCGCCTTCTGGAAATCCGGTCATGCCGTTCTCCTCGCCGACGACGGAGTCGCCGGGAAAGGCGTTCTCGATACGCTCCTGGATTTGCTCCTGCACTGCCAGGTCCACCTCGGTAACGAGGTCGTTGGGTTCCCCTTTTGCGGTCATCGAGAGGGATTCCCGCATGGCGTATTTCTGCCGCACGAACACCGCCAACTCGTCCAGCGTGGCGCGGATGAATTCTATCTCGGACATATGCACTCCAATCATTGGATTACGTGGCCGGCGCGCGTATCGAAATCCCGGCGGACTACCCCTTGAGGCCGGTCAGGGTGATCCCTTGGATAAACGTGCGCTGGGTCAGGAAGAACAGCACAATCACCGGCACCGTGATCACCGTCGACATGGCCATCAGGGGACCCCAGAGGCTTTCGTGCTGACTTTGAAACTGTTGCAACGCAAGGGCGAGGGTATATTGCCGGTCGTCCTGAAGGAAAACAAGGGGATTGAGAAAGTCGCCCCATTGGAAGAGGAACATGAACAGGGCCGTCGTGGCCAGCGCGGGTTTCGACAAGGGCATGATGATGCGCGCGTAGATGCCGAATTCGCTGCACCCGTCGATGCGCGCCGCGGCGCTGAGGTCCTGGGGAATCCCCATGAAGAATTGGCGCAGCAGAAAGATGTAAAAGGGCGTTCCGAGAAAGGCGGGGACGATTAGCGGCTTGAAAGTCCCCGTCCACCCGAGGTTTTTGTACAGCACGAACAGCGGTATCAGCATCACCTGATAGGGGAGCATCATGGTCGCCAGTACCAGGATGAAACACAGGTCCCGCCCCGGCCATTCGATGCGGGAGAAGCTATAGGCAACCAGCGAGCACGACAGCACCGTGCCTATGACGACAGTGAAGCAGACGAAGAGCGTGTTGCGGAGGTTCCTCGGGAAGTCGATGATGCGGAAGGCTTCCACGTAGTTTTCCCAATGGAGTGCGACTTCCTGTTGCACTACGAAGTCGTCCGCAGTCGCCGTTACATGCAATCCGTTTAGGTCCAGGGTGTAGGTGCCGTCCGCGTTCCGGTCCACATTCACGGCGGTCTGGTTCTGGTACCTGACCAACTGGTTTCCGTGCGCATCGAGGCGATCGGTTCTCGGAATCCACTGGGGTGGTTCGCCCGGTTTGGAGAAAATGCGCGACTCGTGTTTGAGCGAGGTCGAAACCATCCACGCAAAAGGCGCGAGAAACAACAACGAAGCCGCGATAAGCATAGCGTGGGCGAAAAGTCGATAGACGGGTCTAGTCGCCATGGTAGTGCACCCAGCGTTTTGAAGAGATCATGACGCCAACCGTGGCGGCCAGAATGACCAGGAACATGATGAGCGCCATGGCCGAGCCATAGCCCATATCGAGGTAGTAGAAGGAATTCCGGTACAGGTACAAGGCGTAGAACATGGTCGAGTCCACGGGTTCACCCTTGCCGTTCGTCATCACATAGACCTGCGTGAAGTATTGAAACGAATTGATGAGCCCGATCACGAGGTTGAACAGAATCACCGGCGTGATCATGGGCAGCGTTACGTTTCGGAACTTTCGGAAAGGTCCGGCGCCGTCGATGTCCGCCACTTCGTAAAGGGACTGGGGCACGTCCGCGAGCCCCGCGAGGAAAATCACCATGGGTCCGCCCACGCTCCAGAAGCTCATAAGAATGAGGGCCGGCTTGGACCAGTGCTCGTCCGCCAACCATCCCGGACCCTGAACCCCGAAGATCGCTTCGATCGTGGTATTCAACAAACCGTTCTGGGCATTCAGCACCCACAACCACAATACCGAAGAGGCCACGATGGGCACGATGGTTGGCAGGAAGAAGATCGTGCGATAGATCGCCTGACCGCGAACCTTGAGACTCAGCAGCATGGCCAGACCAAGCGCCAGCGCGAGGCCGAGCGGCACGGAGAAAGCGGTGAAGTACAGCGTGTTGTAGAGCGACTTCCAAAAACGCGGATCTTCGAACAAGAGCCGATGGTAGTTGTCCGCGCCGATCCATACCGGAGGCCGGATCACATTGTAACGCTGCAAGCTAAATACGAAGGTCATCACGAGGGGATACGCGTAGACGACGAAGAACCCCAACACGAAGGGCGACGCGAAGAGCAGCGCGTTCCGCGTATTGCGTCGGTCCACGCGCGTCATTGAGCCGCCTCCAACTCGATGTAGGGATCGTCGTTCAGAGCGGCGTTGGCCACGCCCTGGATATCGCGCGCCGCTTCTTCCGGCGTCTTTTCGTATCGGATGACGTATTCCCGATTGCTCGACATCTGGTCGAGAAAAAACTGCGTCACCGGGTTGACAGGATACTGAACGACCTTCCGGTCGATGAGACCTTCCACAAACACCTTGAACTTTGGGTTGCCCGTGAATCGTTCGTGCATGGCCTCCGCGCGCCGCGGCGGAATGTTGTGGATCGCCAAACTGTAATCGCTCGCGGGCGACGGGCTGCCATCGGGCCGGGTCCGGTAAAACCAGCGCAGGAATTTCAAGGCGGCTTCCCGATGGTGCGCTCCAGCCGGAATCGCGTCCGCAACCGACGTGGGACCGTACATCAACGGTTCCACGCCTTCAGGCTGGGGTATGGGTGCGACACCCCAATCGAGATCAGGCGCGTACTTGGCGGTAAAGGTCACTTGCCATTCCCCCTCGACTATCATGGCTACTTTACCGGTGTAAAAAGGATTGTTTGCGCTCTGGTAAGCGCCCATTCGCTCGAAGGACTGGGTCCGCGCGGGGTCGATTGCGATGGGGGACTGATGGGCCGCGTTGGGATCGATGGCGAACCGTCGTTGCCAGGCGAGCGAGGCGATGATTGCGGGGTCGCTTGCGCACGTCGCGGCTCCGGTCTCCGGGTCATACCATTCGCCCCCAAAAAGCCCGCCCCACATGTGCGTGAGATCCCAGGGGAACCAGGGAACAAATCCAAACTGTTCAATGCCCGTATCACCATGCACCGTCAGTTTCGCCGCATATTCCTCCAGCTCATCCAGCGTCTGCGGTGGGCGATCCGGGTCCAGACCCGCCTTGCGGAACGCGTCTTTGTTCCAGAGCAGGCAGTAGGTATCGGTTGACGTTGGAATCCCCCACGTGTCTTCCATCCAGCGCTCGCTTGCCGCGTCGAATCCCCGGAAATGAACCATTCGCCATGCGTGTGGGAGAAAGCGGTCCTCGTGCAATTCGGGCTCGCTCGCGATGAAATCGCTCAGCGGACTGAAGCAGCCCTGGGCGGCAAGTTGGGCGAGGATGGCCGTATCCATGCTGCAAATGTCGGGGGGGCTTCCTGCGGCGATGGACGTGAGCATCTTCTCCATCAACACGTTGTAGCCGATGGGGAGGGCGCGCACGTACACGCCGTCTGCGACACCCTGCGACTGGTTGTACTCGGCGATGAGATCGACGCGCGCCTGATGCTCATGGCCGGAATGGCGATCCCAATAGAGGACGACCGTTCTGCCCTCGCGGATGGCTTGACGTTCTTCAGGAGAGCCCGGAGGAGCCGGGCGCAGAGCAAACGCCAAGCCCACACAGGCAGCGGCAAGCATGCCCCAACCGAAATAAGACCTCAACACCGGCGATTAACCCCGACATTACGAAATGCAGACACAAAGGGTGCCCATTATGCGGTGACAAGGCAGGGTTTTCCACTATGCGTTGCAGACTAGGCAGTAGGAAGCGTCGGACATGCCGCATGCCGGCCCGGAATTCGGAAAGGCGATTGATGCCAGCAGCGCATTGGCGTATAACTGCGCTAAACCTCCTGAGGATTGGGGAAACCGAGCGGAGGGCTTTGTGATGAACCGATCGCAGCGCATTGTCATGGGTGTGGGCTTGCTTCTTATTGCGTTTTCGTTTGCATTTCCTTGGTCCCACTATCCTCAACTTATTCCTAACGGGACCTTCGTAACGCGACCTGACTTCTTTGCGTTCGACCGGCCACAGAGGACCGTCATCTATTCGTGGGTCGCATTTCAAGTCCTGGCACTCGGAGCGCTAACCGCGTCGGGATACCTCTTCGCGGGTTACCGGTCGGCGGGTGCCGACCGTTCATTGGAACGCGAAGGACGTCCGAACTAGAGTACTGGCACTTGACAAGGATGCGGAGTCAGCCTAAGATGGAGGTGGTCATCGGGGTGTGTCTCGACCGAGGCTGTCTTTTTGCGGTAGAGGGCAGGACAGACACCAAGAGACAGGGTGACTTTTCCCGCCCACCACTACCCCTTGTGTTTTCCGACAATTGTTGGTAACATATGGCCGAAGATTGGGTATTGTGTACAGGCTGATGGTAAAGCTGAAGGCCGAGTATCCCTACTGGCCTCTCCTGCAAGGACTTGAGGGGAGGCGGCAAGGATAGTACCATTGGCGGTACAGGTCAGGGGCGCTTGCAATCGCAAGTACCCCTAGAGTATGATGTGGTTGTTCAGTAATTGAACGCAGTTGTGTAGGGTGCAGAAAAGGAGGAAACGCACATGTCACCAAAGGTCCGTCGTATTGCCACGTTGGCACTCTTGGCCGGTGTCGCCCTGCCGTTGATGGTAGGCTGCCCCGGTCTCCTGAATGCATTCATCAAGCTGAAGATCTGCTTGAAGAATGACACGTTCCTGGATCTGACCGAAGTAAACGTTGTGACTACCGGCTCCCCGTCGTGGGGTCCGAACGATCTTCCTGGCGGCGAGCGCGTGCTCCCCGGGCTGGAAGGCGTGATTCCGAACAACTCCCCGGGTACCTACGACATCCGGGCGATCTTCGATGACAAGGAAGATTGTGTTGAGAATTCCACCGTCGTCCTTCAGGGCGTGGAACTGGACACGACCAACCTTTGCATCACGTTTGACCAGGTTGTCTCCTGCGACGAAATCTACGTGACGTTGGATTACACGCTCTAATCCCCGTTCGCGCGTTTCGTCCCTGTTGATGAATTCTTGGGCCTGTCTTCGGACAGGCCCAACGCTTTTTCAGCGGTTCCTTCAGCGGTATCTCACGCAATTGCGCAGCGAAACCGTCGTGCCCGCAGGTTTCGTTTGCCTGACCCGCGAATCCTCGACTAAGATACGCTCACAGGGAATCTCATGAGTTCAAAAACTGCCATACCCAGCGTACGCGTCCTTCCCGAGAACGTGGCGAACAAAATCGCCGCGGGAGAGGTCGTGGAGCGTCCGGCTTCCGTGGTCAAAGAACTGGTCGAGAATGCGCTCGACGCCAGGGCCACACGCATCCAGGTCCGGCTCGTTGCCGCCGGCCGCCGCACCATTGAAGTGGTTGACGATGGCCACGGCATGTCCGAGCAGGACGCGCTTCTGGCGATCGAGCGCCACACCACGAGCAAGATTCGCAAGGCCGCCGACCTCGACAGCATTGCGACCATGGGATTCCGCGGCGAGGCCCTGGCGAGTATCGCCGCGGTTTCGAAGTTTGAACTCGTCACGCGTCGCTCCCGCGACACGTCGGGCACCCGTTTGCGCGTGGAAGGCGGGGTTCTACGGGATGTGGAGCAGGTGGCCGCGCCCGTGGGAACGCGGGTGACCGTTAACCGCCTCTACTTCAACACGCCCGTACGCGCCAAGTTTCTTAGGGGCATAACTACTGAACTAAGCCAAAGCATCGATATTGTCCAGCGCCACGCCCTTGTGCAGACGGGGGTGGCCTTTTCACTGACCCATAACGACAAGACCCTCTTTGATATCCCCGAACGCGCGTCGTTGCGCGAGCGGGTTGCTCTAATTTGGGGGTTGAACTTTCTCAAGGATCTCGTCGATCTCGATGCAGAACTTGCAGGATTTCGATTCACGGGACTGATCGGGACGCCCCAATTGACTCGGTCGCAACGGTCCCACCAGTTCTTCTTTCTCAACAAACGCCCCGTCGTGAACCGTTCGCTGCAATACGGCTTTGAAGACGGGTACCGATCGCTCGTGACAGTCGGCCGCCATCCAGTCGGCATGGTGCTGGTGGAGGTTCATCCACGGCTTGTCGACGTGAATATCCACCCGTCCAAGCGCGAAATTCGGTTCCGCGACGAGCGCGCCGCGCGCGACGCCGTGCGGCAGGTCGTTCGTGACCGGCTCTCGGAACTCCACCGCTCCGAAGTACCCGTGTTTTCGCAACGGCCACAGCCCGCGACGCCACTCGACGTTCATCGGTCGGTCCCCGTTCCCCCGTCGCAGGACGCCCCGGAACCGCCCGCGAAATTCAGCGATTTTATCGAGGCACGCACCGACGAAGTTCCCTTCGAACAGCAGCCTCCCGCGACCGAATCGAACCCGCTGGAACGCTACACTCCGCCCGTGCAGACCCTCATCGAAGGCTCGGACTCGGGCGACGACTTCGAGTCTGCCGCGCCTTCCGCGGTATACAGCCCCATGGGGGCCATCGGTGACGCGCCCATGCAGTTATTTGACACTTACTTGCTCGTTCCGGAGGACGACCGGCTCCTCATCATCGACCAGCATGCGCTTCACGAACGACTGACCTACGACGCGCTACGGGCCGATCTCGAAGACCACGACTATCAAGCGCAGCAGCTTGCCGTGCCATTGCTGGTGGACACGCCGCCGTCCCATGCCAAACTCCTCGAGTCCAACCTCGACCTGTTTTCCAAGTTGGGCATCGAGATTGAACCCTTCGGCGGCGGCACCTACCAGGTCACGGCCATCTGTCATCTGTACGAGGAGTCGCGCGTCGCTGATACGATTTACCGGGTGTTGGACCAGTTGGCCCAGGGCGATCTGTTCAACCGCGAAGATTTCC
>CAZWDH010000095.1:0-21893 GCA_964632865.1 uncultured Nitrospiraceae bacterium | reverse complement strand
GTCGAGGCCACGATGGCGATTATTGAGGACATGCGAGCCCTCGCCAAGGAACGCCGCGTGAATTCCCCTGACGCGTTTGTCGACATGTTGAAAGAGGAGCTAACGAAGACGCTCCAGCCCGGCGACCACACGCTCACTTGGCAAGCCCAAGAGGGACCTCATGTTACGCTGATTGCGGGCGTCAACGGTTCCGGCAAGACCACCACCGCAGGCAAGCTTTCCGCCCATCTGACCCAACAAGGCAAGACGGTCATGTTGGGAGCCGCGGACACCTTTCGCGCCGCGGCCGTCGAGCAGCTGACGATTTGGAGCGAGCGCACCGGCGTCCCCATCATCAAACACAAGGACGGCGCCGACCCGGCCGCCGTGGCGTTCGACGCCGCGGACGCGGCCGCGTCACGAGGCATAGATTGCCTGCTGATCGACACGGCGGGACGCCTTCACACGAAGGTGAACCTCATGGAGGAACTCAAGAAGATACAGCGTGTTGTCGCCAAGCGTGTTCCGGGCGCGCCGCACGAAGTGCTGCTCGTGCTGGATGCGACCACGGGGCAAAACGGGCTCCAGCAGGCGAAGGTCTTCACCGAAGCGCTTCACGTCACCGGCATCGTGTTAACCAAGCTGGACGGAACGGCGAAAGGTGGAATCGCGGTGGCCATTCAGCGGCAACTTGGAATACCCATCAAGTTAATCGGTGTTGGAGAAGCAGTCGAGGATTTGCAGCCATTTAACGCCAGGGAGTTTGTGGACGCGATCTTCTCGTAGGGGACAACGGGAACTGTTCGCAGCAGGGGGGGCTATTGGATCAGGCGGACCAGGCAACACCGCGTCGTTCCTTCATCGGCGCGGCTCTCGTCAAGGACGGGGTGATTACCGAGGCGCAGCTTGCGCGCGCCATACGGATTCAAGAACTTCTCGAACAGCCTCGCCAACTCGGCGACGTGCTTATCGAACTCGGGTTCGCGACCAAAAAGGCGATTACCGAAGCCGTGAACCGGCATGGCCGTGGTATACGGCTGGGCGACATGCTGGTCGAACAGGGCTTGATTACACAAGATCAGCTCGAAGCGTCGCTCACGATGCAGAAAGAGCGGAACATCAAACTGGGTGCGGCCCTCATCGAACTCGGCGCCATCAATGAGCGGACCCTCCTGCAGAATCTGGCAAACCAATCGCGCATGCCGTTTATCGAACCCATCTTCGCCATGATCGAGCCGAACGTGCTGAGCGGCGTTGCCCCCGACTACCTGGCAAAACATGAGTTCATCCCGTTCAGTCGAAGTGAAAACGGCCGTATTACCGTGGTCGTCAACGATCCTTCCGATACCGAGTGCATACACGCCGTGCAAGATCTGTTGCGGGCTGAATTCGACATTGCGCTCGGACCCATAGAATCGATCCGGCAGGCCATCGAGGACTACCGAGCGTTTCGTACAAATCGTTCGGAGCGGAGTGCCCGGATAGAGGCCGGCGGCGACAGCATCGTCCAACTGGTCAATCACATTATCTCCTCAGCGGTCGACGAGCGGGCAAGCGACATTCACATTGAACCCATGTCGGACAAGATCCGCCTGCGCTATCGTATCGACGGGGTCCTCGTGTACAAGACTGACCTGCCACTCGATCTGTTGCCGCGAATCATCTCGCGTATCAAGGTGCTCTCCGAAGGCAACATCACGGAACACCAGCACCATCAAGGCGGACGCTTTCTCTACACAGTCGGCACCCGCGACTACGACTTGCGGCTCTCCATCTATGTAACCGTCCATGGCGAATGCGCGGTCATGCGCATTCTGAACAAACAGACCGGTATCCTTGAACTCGACGAGTTGGGAATGAATCCCACCATGAAGGAGCGATTCCGAACGGACGTACTGGACATCCCCACCGGCGTCGTCTTGATCACGGGCCCCACCGGCTCCGGAAAGACGACGACGCTTTACAGCAGCTTGGCGTACAGCAACAAGATCGATACGAAGATCATCACCGCCGAAGATCCGGTGGAATACATGATCGACGGCCTCATTCAATGTTCCATCTACGACAAGATCGGGCGCACCTTCGAAAGCACCCTGCGCGAAATCGTCCGGCAGGACCCGGATATCATCGTGCTCGGAGAAATCCGCGATCGCACCACTGCGGAGACGGCCATCCAGGCAGCGTTGACCGGGCACAAAGTCTACTCCACCTTTCACACGGAAGACACCATCGGCGGACTCCTCCGCTTGATTGACATGGATATCGAAACCTTTCTTATTTCGTCCACCGTCATCTCCGTCCTCGCCCAGCGATTGCTGCGCAGAATTTGCACGGCCTGTGCCGTCCCCTACACGCCCGGACCACAGGAACTGGACCGGATAGGGCTGACCGTCGAGGAAGTACACGAGTTCGAGTTCAAGCGGGGTCAAGGGTGCAAACTCTGCAACTACACCGGGTACCACGGCCGCACCGCTGCGTACGAATTGCTCGTGCTGAACGAAGAAGTAAAAGAAGCCATACTCGCCAAGCGCCCCGCCCATGTGATCCGAAAGATCAGCACCGATACGACGGGGCTGATCAGTATGCGGGAAGACGCCATCGCGAAAACGGTTCGCGGTCTTACCACCTTTGACGAAGTGCTCCGGCACACGCCGCGAACGTTTGAAATGCGCCGGCTGCGCCAGATTTTGACCATGACTCAGTAATCGAATGGATCGAACACATGCTCAAGTGTCCATATTGTGAGGAAGGCGCCCCTTCGCAGACCACGCATGGCGCTTCCGTTCAACTTGCGGCTTGCCCGGCGTGCAAGAACCCTTATTACATCGACTGGGACGGCCAACAAGTGCAACGGATTGCCGGCGCCACGGACATCCGACAGGCGGCTGCAAAAGGGACAATCGGGGGCGAACTGCTTGCTGCGTTGCCGAAAGCGATTGAAGACCTTCCCGTACTCCCGGAAGTCTCCACGCGAATCATGGAATTGCTGCGCAGTTCGGACACGTCCATGAAGGATATCGCGGAGACGGTTCGCCAGGATCAAGCAATCGCCATGAAGATATTGCAATTGGCGAACAGCGCGATGTACGGCGGGCTCACGACGATCACCGACCTTAGTGCGGCGTGCGCCCGGCTCGGCACCCGAACCGTCGCCAACGCCGTGCAGACTGTGGCCAATGGTAACCTCTACATCACCAGCAACCCCGCGTTTAAAGACCAGATGCGCCGCCTCTGGACCCACTCGGTCGCCACGGCGCACTGCGCCAGCGAAATCGCGATGCTCACCGCGTCTCCCCGCTCTGACGCGCTTTTCGTCGCCGGCCTGATTCACGACATCGGGTCGGTCGTCGTGCTGGACATCGTATCCGGTTCCCGGAGGGGCGTCCTGGCGGAATTACACAAGAGCCCGGAACTGGTTCGCGAAGTTCTCGAGAGCTACAGCCCTTTGATCGGGTTGCATGTCGTCCAGGCGTGGAAACTTCCACCGGAATTTTCGATGACAACCTACCTGCGGTCCACGCCGGATGCCGCACCTACCGAAGACGTGCGTGCCATGACACATATTGTCTGCCTGGCCGGAGCCGTGGCTGAGGTATCCGGCTTCTCCGTGTACGACGGAGCGACCAGTCTGCTGAGTCATCCCTCGACGAAATACCTCGGACTGAGCGACATCAAGCTGGCCGCATTGCGCGCCGACCTCGAGGATTCCGTCCGTCCGCTGCTGGAGATCGCCACATCCTAAGCATCCTCCTCCGTCACGCGCATTGAACGATTCCCCCTGGACCAGTAGAATCCCTCCAAAACCGCGCCTTTTGTCACCATTCAGTACGGAATAGCGTCTGGAGTCCGGAATGCCCATACGATTCTTCAATACCCTGACCCGCGCCAAAGAACCATTCGAGCCCATGGAACCGGGCAAGGTGCGGATGTACACCTGCGGGCCGACGGTCTATAACTACGCCCACATCGGCAATCTGCGGACATTTCTCTTCGAAGATCTGTTGCGTCGACATCTCAAGTATCGAGGCTTTGACGTGTACCATGTCATGAATCTGACCGACGTGGAAGACAAGATTATCCGCGCCTGCAAGGAAACGGGAGAACCACTGAAATCGCTGACCGCCAAGTATGTGGACGCCTTTTTTGAAGACCTCGATGCCCTGGGCGTCGAGCGGGCCGAGGAGTACCCCGCCGCAACCGACCATATCAGCGAAATGGTCGAACTCATCAAGACGCTGCGTGACCGCGGGCACACTTACGAGATTGACGGCAGCATCTACTTCAAGCTCAGCACCTTCCCTCAGTACGGCGCGCTCAGCCACTTCGACATGGATCAACTCCAAAGCGGCGCCAGCGGCCGCGTCGATTCCGACGAATACGCCACGGAAGACGCGCGCGATTTCGCGCTGTGGAAGGCCTACGACGAGGACGATGGCGCCGTGTTCTGGGAAACGGAACTTGGGAAAGGCCGTCCGGGCTGGCACATCGAATGCTCCTGCATGAGCATGAAGTATCTCGGCGAATCTTTCGACATCCACTGCGGGGGCATCGACAACATGTTTCCCCATCACGAGAACGAGATCGCCCAGTCAGAAGCCGCGACAGGAAGACAATTCGTCCGGTACTGGCTGCACAGCGCCCATTTGTTTGTCGAAAATAAGAAGATGTCCAAGTCACTGGGCAACATCTACACCCTGCGCGACCTTGTTGCCATGGGACACGATCCGTTGGCGATCCGCTGGACGCTCATCTCCACGCACTACAAACAGCCCAGCAACTTCACCTTCGAGGGACTGGAAGCCGCGAAAGTTTCCCTGAACCGGATTCGCGATTTCCGGATACGGCTTGAGGGCATCCGGGGCGAGGGCAGTGACTTGGCAGAAGCCATTGAAAGCTGTGAGCGCGTGTTCGGCGACGCCCTGGATGACGACCTCAATATCTCCGGCGCTATCGCCGCGGTATTCGAATTTATCCGCGAAGCCAACCGTCTCATGGACAAGGATGATTTGAGCCAGGAGGGCGCCCGGCAGGCGCTGGCCCTGCTGGATCGGCTGAATGCTGTGACGGGGCTGTTCTCCCCGCCGCTGGTCGACGAAGTGCCCCAGTCCATTCTTGACCTCGTCCAGGAACGCCAGGATGCCCGCCGGGCCAAGGATTTCGCCCGGGCCGACGCCATCCGCGATCAGCTTACAGCCGAAGGCTGGGTGCTGGAGGACACGGCGGATGGCCCGCGAGTGAAGCGCATGTAGCGTTTGCGTTTCTCAAAGCCCAAACGGGTGGAATACGGTAAGAGGCTATGCCTCAGCAGGTTAGCTTCTTGTTAACGCCGCCCTTCGGCGACTGATGCCACCGCCCACCCCGGGAACTTCGGCGGCCAGAAGGTGTTCAAGTCAATGTGGTTGAGGCGACCCAGACGATGAGCGGGATCCCGGACTGGGACCTCGTAGCACGCGCGCGCACGGGCGATATGGAATCGTTCGCGCGATTGGTGCGCCGTTACGAAGGACCTCTGATCCACTTCTGCTACCGGATGGTTGGCTCTCACCAGGACGCGCAAGACCTGGCACAGGAAAGTTTCATCCGGGTGTATCGGTATCTGGATCGACTCAAGCCGGAGGCCAAATTCTCCACCGCCTTGTTCGGCATGGCCCGAAACCTGACGCTGAACTTTCTTCGGGATACCGGACGGCGAGGACGCGGCAAGCACCGCTCCTTAACGGAAGCCGACGATGCCATGCGCGACATGGCAGGTGACTCAAGTAGACCGGACCGGGCAGCGCGACTGCACGAAATCGAGGGTTTGATCGAACGGGCGTTGGAGCTGTTGAGTCCGGAACATAAGGAAGTTCTGATTCTGCGCGAAATCCAGGGTCTCGACTATGATGCCATCGCGGCCATTGTGCGTTGCCGCAAAGGAACCGTGAAAAGCCGGTTGGCCCGCGCGCGGGAACAACTTCGAGCGCGATTGAGCGAACTCGGGGGTGAACTGCTATGAACGATAAACGGTTGAACGAAGAGCTCTCGGCGTATTTGGACGACGAGTCGAAAGACGCGACTCGCATTGCCGACCTGCTCAAGAACGATCCCGAAGCAGCGCGACGGCTTAGCGAGTATTTGGCCCTCTCCAGGGCGCTCAAGGCGTTGCCCGCTCCGGAAGTCCATCCGGCTTTCGCCACGCGTGTGCTGGCACAGGCCCGCGAAACACGACGCGCCTCCGCGTGGAGCCGCGCACCACGACTGGCCGGCGGTGTCGTGCTTTCGGCGCTGATCGTGGGCTTCTGCGTATGGACGATGCTTCCCGGAACGGTTCCCAGTCCCCCCCAGGAACAGGAGCCCGAGGTCGCCGCTGTATTGGAGCTTCGTCACAGCGAAGAACCATTGGGGCCCTTCGCATCGCTTATGGACGAAGACGTGCTCGATAGCGCAATCGCGTTGACGGAAGACGACATTGTTCCCTCCGATGAAACCCAACTTGCGGCGGATGAAGCGTCGATGGAATCGGCGGTCGAGAGCATCGTCTGGCTCGCATCCGCGGCGCCGGCGGGTTCCGACTCTGAAGAACTCGACGCGCTGCTTGTCGATCTGGATGATACCGAAATCACCGTGCTCCGCGAACTGCTCGTGGCGTACGCCATGGAGGATAACGCAATATGAATCAGCTCGTGAAAGTGGGCTGCCTCGTGCTGGCAATCGCCTTGCTATTCTTTTCGGCCCTCGCCGAAGAAGAGGTCTGTGAAGACGGCGACAAACCGAAGGGCGAGTGGCGCGGCGACAAGCCGGACGAATGGAAAGATCAGGAAATCCGCGAGATGGTGACCACGGTCATGATGGTCCGCATGTCGCGGGAGTTGGAATTGACGGACGAACAAACCGTACTCATGGTCCGCAATTTCGGCGATCTGCGCGATACGCTCTCCGAACTCGGCGAACAACGCGGCGACTTGATTGACACCCTTCGCGACAAGGTGGGCAACGACGCGCCCGATGCCGAGATCGAGCCCATCCTGGACCAGCTCATGGCGCTGGATGAGAAACGGGATACCGTGCGGGAAGAGGCCTTCGAGAAAGCCAGCGCGGACCTGACCGTTGCGCAGCGGGCGAAACTCTATATCTTCGTTCAGGATTTCGAGTGGCACATGCGCCGTCTGATTCAGAAGGCGCGGGAGGTTGGCGGCGATCGAGTCAAGCGCTGGCACGACGAGGTGGTCAACGGAGACGATAAACGCTCCAAAGATTCGCACAACGACGAGCAGCAAGTCGATCACGAAAAAGCGGAGGATAGGCCGGGCGAAAATCCGCCCAAGCAATAGCTCCATACTTGTTTTGCAGCCAGGCGGACTGTTCCATGCGGGACTGTCCGTTTTTCTTTTGGGCAGCGGTTGGCCCGGCCCGCCACAGCCTGATACAGTTCACCTGGCTAGAACGCTGTACAAACAAGAAGGAGCGCTTGCCCATGGGAATCTGGCTGATCGCCACGGTTGCGGTATGTTCCGGTCCCGACGTTTCCATGCCCTTGCTTTTGCCGCAGTATTTGGTCGACGCGCAGTCGGTTCGTCTGGAACCGCAACTGCCCGAACCCGGCATGACACTATTCGAAAAAGATCCCGACCGCCCTTCCCTGTGGTATGCGCCGGTCGCGTCGCGGACCCTGAACGACGGCACGATCCAACTCTGGTACCAACGCGTGAACAAGGGCGAAGAGGACTACTTCGATCAGCGCACGCTCTGCCTGGGTGAGATTCGAGACGGTCAGTGGGTATTGCCCGAGCTGAACCCCGAACCGCCAACCTGGGGCGGCACGAACAACATCTGCATGCTCCGCTCACCGCATACGCCGACTTGGGGCGGATTCAACGTCTTCCAGATTGTCGAAGTCGACGGCGTGCTGCAGATGCTCTACTGGGACCAGCCGCCGGAATCGGGCGACGCCGGTGCCATGCGCGCAACCTCCACGGACGGGCGAACCTGGGATAAGCAACTCAAGACGGTGTTCACCGAGCACAACGACGCGTACAGCCTCATCTACGAGAAGGGCGAGTACGTCCTCTACCAGACCGCTCTGGAGCCCTGGTCCGACAAGCCGTTCTCCGACAACCTGGACAAGTTCAAACGCGTACTGTCCATCCGCACGTCCGAGGACCTCGAGTCGTGGACGCCGCAGGAGATCTTCCTGCGCCCCGACGACCAGGACCCGCCGGAGACGGAGTTCTACCTCATGAAGGTCTTCCGCTATGGAAGCGCCTACGCGGGGCTTATCATGAAGTACTACGCCGACCCGGCAAAGCCAAACGAACACAGTGCCATTCTCAGCAACGAACTCGTCGTCAGCGAAGATACGCGGACCTGGGAACGCCCGTTTCGCAACACCGACATCGGCTTCTGGAGTTACGCCGATCCCTTCATGCTGGACGGCAAGATGCATTTCGCCATCTGGAAGGACGGCGGAATGGTGACGGTCGCCTATCCCAAACACCGGATGGTCGCCGCCGTCGCGGGAGACGAGGTGGGCACGTTTACGACACCACCCGTTGAACCTCCCGAGTCCGGGGGGTTAGCCCTCAATGCGGACGCTTCCAATGGCTGGATCGAGGTGGAGTTGCTGGACGGTTTGGGGAAACCGGTTCAGGAAGTGAAAGCGGAACGGATTGAAGGAGTCGACGGCGAAGCGATCCCGCTGAACTGGAACCTCTCAGACTTACCTGCGGATTGCATCCTGCGGGTCCGCATGAAGAACGCCAGCCTGTTCGCCGTCGGCGCAGGCTCCTAAACAGAAGCGCGGCCCGCGAGGTGTCCCTCGCGGGCCGCAGTCTTTTAGTGCATATTCGGAAGTACTTACTCGGCCGCAGCGACCTTCACGTCTTCCGGCTGTTCTGTGGACTCAGCAGCAGCGGTTTCTGCCGGGGCTTCGGGGAGCAGCACTTGGTCGATGGCGTGAATGTACCCGTTGCTCGCGGCGATGTCAGCGCGCACGACGTTCGCGGAACCGATCGTGGTCTTACCGCTCACCGAGCACTGTTTGGCGCCCAGGCTGGAGCAAACGGCGCCTTCTTTGGCCAGATCCGCGGCAGGAACCGCGCCATCAATGATGTGACGGCTCAGGACGGCCTGCATGGCTGCGTCATCCTGCAGGAGCGTCGCCCACTGTTCCGCCGGAAGCTTCTGGAAGGCTTCGTTCGTCGGGGCAAGGATCGTCTTCGGCTGTGGGCAGGTCAGCTTGTCCATCATCCCCGCCGCGCGCGCCGCCAGGAGCAGGGTCGAAAACGAACCGTCCTGGATCGCGGTGTTCACGATGTCCTTCTGGCCGCTGGGGCACACGCCGCCTTCGCACTCGCCCTTCTCGGCGACCTGCTTGCCCGAGGTCGGGCAGACACCGCCTTCACAATCCGCGCCTTTGTCGGCAACCTGCTTGCCCGTCAAGGGACAAACGCCGCCTTCACAAGCGCCGTCTTTGGCAAACCCGGCTTCCGTACCGGCCGTGGTGTTCACGGCAGGCTTCGCAGCACCCTCAGGACAGCACTCGCCCTTACCTTCAGCCTTGGCCGCTTTCAGCGAAAGATTACAGGTGCCTTCCGCTTTTGCTGCCTTGGCATCGGAACTACAGGTACCCTCGGCCTTCGCCGATTTCCCCGACAAGGGACACGTGCCATCGCCCGCGGTGGCGATGAAGCTGCCCGCGGCCACGGCCGCTACAGCGAGAAACGACGCGGGCTTCAGAATCTTCATCAGCTTTTCTTTCATGTTCGGTGCTCCTTCACAATGTTCGGGAAAGCACAGTGGCCGCCCCTAAGTTCCCAATGATTGCGATGTGTAAACAGCCCGTAACGGCACAAACATTCCCGGCTTCCGCCGACAATGGAAGCCCATTAAACGAGCATCATTCCGACCTTGCAACCGGGTTTCAGCTTAACACGAATCCGGCTTAAAAGAAAGGCGAAGCCCAGACGCCTATAAGTATTCCGAAACCGTCCGCAATCAGGTCACCTAAACTCGCCGCTCCACCCGAAAGCGCGTCGTAGGCTTCCTTGCCGATTCCCGCTATCCATGCCAGGCCCGGGCTCGTATAGGCAATGATGAAGCTGATCCAGAAATGCAAAAGTTTATCCGTGCCAATCATTTAAGCGAAGTCCCTATGATTCTGGCATTCTGTGAACCATGCCCCAAGCATACCGCCCCAAGTCCAAGAAAGCCATCCGAGCCACGCGGTAGACTGAACCGCTAAGCACCTGTATCATATACGGTATAAGCTGGCTGGCTTTGTTGCTCCCGTTTCGCATGACGGCCGCTTTGTTTGGCAGCTGGGAGGAAGGTGTGTTCTGGGTAACAGCACGGTTGGGAACGATTCGCGGGGTCTCGTGGCCGATCGGCGAGCGACCGCTCATTTTCGGCCGAGGGCTCGGTTGTGATGTCACCATCCCCGATCCGCTCATATCTCGCCAACACTGCGTAGTGCACCTGGACGAAGGCGTCCCGCGCATCAAGGATTTGGGGAGCAGCAACTGTACCTTGCTGAATGGGCGGCCCGTAGCGGAAGCAACGCTCCGCGCGGGAGATGAGATTGCTGTCGGAAAGACGATCTTCGTGGTGAGCCTCGCCGAAAGCACCGCGTCTTCGGACTCACCGGCGGTCGAACAACCGGATACGATCCGATCTCCCGAAGACGATGTGCCCCATACCCCGCACTATCTTGATGCAAACCCCCCGATGGAAGGCCTCGACACCATCGAGGATTACGTCAATCTCTTTCGCATGTGCCGAAACGTAGGCAACGCATCGTCTATCGCTCAATTGCTCGACATCGTCCGGCGTGAGTTGGAATCGCGGATTCCGTGCCGTTGCCTTTGCTTCTGCAGGTCTGTCGGCGGGGGTAATTTATCGGTTTACGAGCGTCACACCGAAGATGCGCCTCAGGATTTGATCCCGCCCCAGGAATTGATCGAGCGCGCGTTTCTCGATCAGCATGTGTTGACGGTCCGGCTGAAGGGGAGCCTCTCGCCCTACACAGCCCTCGCCGTCCCCATGACGGCTGGACAGGAACGCGTCGGGGTGTTCGCGTTGTGTACCCTTCAGAATGTACTTCAGCGAGACGACAAGGCCCTGTCGTACCTTCTGGCCGTAGCATCGCAACTGGCGCCTTTGTTCCATATGATCGAACAGATCGAGTTCTTCCGCAGTGAAAACGAGCGCTTGCGGTCGGGCACAGCCGACACGACGACGCTGGTAGGAGAAAGCCCTGAAATTCGCAAGGCGCAAGCGCAGCTCAGAGAAGCGGCCCGGTCCGGCATGCCCGTACTTATCCTGGGTGAAACGGGTACCGGAAAGGAGCTTGCCGCGCGGCTGATTCACGATCATTCGGACCGCAGCGCGCGGGCGTTCGTCGTGGTGAATTGCGCCGCGGTCCCGCCGGACCTGATGGAGAGCGAGTTCTTCGGGTATGAAAAAGGTGCGTTCACCGGGGCCATGTCGCGCAAGCTGGGGCGAATGGAAGAGGCGGAAGGTGGAACGTTGTTTCTGGATGAAATCGGCGACCTCAGTCTCGAGAACCAGGCGCGCCTGCTGCGCGCCATTGAGAATGGCACCTTCTACCGAGTGGGGGGGAATCGTGAAGTCCAGGTCGACGTCCGCGTCGTAGCGGCCACCAACAAGGACATCGCGTCTTCCGTCCGTGCCGGGCAGTTTCGCGCGGACCTGTACCACCGAATCAATGGTTTCACGGTGGAGTTGCCTCCATTGCGGGAGCGGCCTGACGACATCCCCATCCTGGCGGAGCACTTTCTTCGGTTGGCGCAGGAAGATCGCTCGCCCACAGTCCGGTCTTTCCATCCGGATGCGGTGAAAGCGCTGGTGGGATGGCGTTGGCCAGGGAACGTGCGTGAATTGCGGAACTGCATTGAGCGGGCTTGCTTCCTGGCCACAGATGCTTGTATTCGGGCAGAGGATCTTCGGCTTTCTTCGGGCCGAATCCATGAGGCATCCGTGGCGGGCGAACCTTCATTGGCGGACCTGGAGCGCAAGCGTATTGCTGAAGTGCTCGAGAAAGCGGGCGGGAATATCACGCTGGCGGCGAAAATGCTGGGCGTGAGTCGGCCCACGGTCTATCGAAAGCTGGCGGAGTACGCCATTCAAGTGCCAGTCCGCTGAACCAAGACCACGGCCCCGTTCGCTTGTTCAACCTTTCACTCTTCAGAACAATTCTGTAACGCATCATTACATACTGTAACAAATTATGCCGCATTTGCGCATTGTTAGTCTGTGCGAATTTACGTCTTTCGTTGCGAATATCACATGTAAGAGTATTTGAATAAATAACTTAATACTCTGATTTACAAAAGTTCAAAATCGGGTATGCGACTTGCTTCATCCCATTCACCCAATCCTCAGCCAGGCACTCTTCAGGGGTCCTCTGAGGGGAGGCACGGTCAATCCTCTGGCCGTGCCTCCTGTATTTTCAAAGAGTTCGCACTTTCTCCAGGGAGATTCGCGCGATATAATGTACCGATGAAGCGTTCTGGGTGTTCATTCGCGCAGGGGCAATGAGGCACCTGAATATGTCGAATCGAAGCTTTCAGGAAATGACACTCTGGTTCCGGGACGAAACCGCCGGCGAAGCGCGCCTCCGAGAGTTGCTGGAAAAAGGGTGGGTCGGGACCATGCGAAACGATGGTCCGATTTGGAAAGTGCGCGTCGTGCGGCCCGTCGCAAAAACGACGCCTGAAGAAGACTCTGAACCGTGACGACCTATCGGGGGTAGATGCGTCTACCCGTGTTTCTCATACCCATCGTGATACGGCGCCACCTGGTCTCAAGGTAAGAATGGGACCGTATACGCGGCGGAGGGCATTACGTACGCGGTGGGATTCGTTACCGATTCCAACCGGAGTCGCGCCCATTGCAAGGCACGCTCAAGGTCTCGTCCCTTGATAGCCCCCAACACTTTTACCTCGGATTCGCTGAGTTCGGTAAGCATGATGGTGTGCGGCGCCTTCTCCAGGGTGGACAGCGCCGTCTGACCGTTGATCTCGCTTCGTTCGCGCAAACCTGCGAAGACAGCGTCTCGGGAGCCGAGGTTCAACCACTTCACAAACGCATCCCCACCCAGCCCTTCCGGGCAAGGCGCGGCCAACAGGATGCATCCACCGGGTTTCATGGCCTGATATGCGTTGTACAGGGCCTTATGGGTTTGCACGAAGTTTCGCGTGTGAGGCGATGCGGCGATAACCACATCGGCTTGGGCGCCAATCTCGACAGAATAGATCGAGCGGGCAAACTTCGCGGCTTCTCGATGAGCGGCATCCAACTCACCCGCAAATACTCCGGCAATCTGGCCGTTGCGATTCAGCACGGTATTGATGATGCAGTCCACGCCGACCAATCGCGATGCTTCGAGCATATCTTCCGCCACGGGATTGCCATCCAGCGTGGCAATGCGGACCGACGGATTAAGTCTGTTCTCCACCGGGTCGAGATTCATCGCGTGGTTGTGGGCAATGGTCTCGGTCGATGCCAAGCCCGGCACGATGGATTTGCGCCCGCCGCCGAACCCGCCGAAGTAATGCATCACCACCGCGCCGGTCGCGATGATGCGGTCGCACTCCCACGCGATGCGGTTGATCTCGACCGGTGTACCCCGGCGAGTCGTACCGACGGCTACGAGATTGGCACGGTCGTTCGGGTCGTGCGTAAACGCGCGCGCTCGAAAGCGCTGGTAGACTTCCGCCCCGAGGATCTCTGACTGTTCGTCCGGCGTGGGTGGGCGGTGCGTTCCGCTTGCGAAGAGGAAGCAGATGTCCGATTCGGAAATGCCCCGATCGATAAGCCCATCGAGGAGGATTGGAAGCACTTGGTCGACCGCGGTCTTGCGAAAGGAATCGGATACGACAATCGCCACGGTCTCGCCAGGCCGAAACAACTCGTAAAGATTGTTCGCGAATCCAATCGGAACTGCTATCGCGAGGGCAATGGCGTCCGCGAGACTGGGCAGCGCAGGGACATCCGCCACGTCCAAGGTACCCGCGTTTCGGAGCCACGGAGCGTCGGCGTGAAGGTTGGTTTCTCCATAAGGAATCTCAATGCGCATTTCGCCACCAAACGCCAGTCACCCTCGAACAGCTACTGTCGGCGCCCTTTGTTCAGAAGGTAGGTTCGTTGCCGTTCCGAATACAGCGTCCGCCAGGTCCGGTCGTCATCCCAACTCACGATATTGTCGCGCTGTTTGAGTGTTTCTTCAAACCCGGGGTCGCCGTCCATCCCAGGAGAGTAGAGCTGGTAGGAATCTGGAGCATAGAACCCATCGTCACCACGCAATGCCGAAGAATCCTCTTCCTCGTAGGCATAGGCAGGAACATACTGAAACGGCTGTGCCCACCCATCCAGAGGCGCGCCTCCGGCGTGGTATTCAACATTTCGCGAGAGGTATGCCATGGCTTTGGCGAGCCCCTCCGGTCCTGGCGGAGGGTAGATACCGTTGTCCATCTCATAGGTCTCGACGGCGGTCTTCAGTGCTCGCAGGTCGGCTTCCGTCCGGAACATACGGGCGCGCGGGGAATCTTCGGGCGTTGCAACAGACACAATCCACAGGCTCATGACGCCGCTGAAGAAGAGGATGATGCTTCCAAATGCCGAGAAGAACAACACCTTTTTCGTTCTAGAAGTCAAGGTCGATCTCGTCCACGGTCTCACGGTCTATCATGCAGAGGTGCCAGGTTGCGGCGAGGGCGAGGCACTCCAGGTAGACCTGTACCAGACCAGAAGCCAGGCCGAAGCCCAGCCGGGCCGGTAGCGACGGCATCGCGCCTTCTTCCCCGGCCAACAGCGAGAGGAAGAAAAACACGGCCAGCACTTCGGCCAGCATGATGAGGAGTACGGTTCCGGTACGTGCGGGGTGCCGGGACAACGGGGCGAGGCTTTCGCCGATGGTACTCGAACTGACCTGCCCCGTAAACATGATGCACGCGCCCACCGGCACGCACGCGACGAACGCGGCTAACCCCGCGAACAACAACATGACGTTAATGGCCATGGCATCGCCGCTTCCGAAGTCGCTGGACGACAGGCGGAGCAGACCGTTCGAGGTCAGATTCATCAAGGCCCACATCATGAAGAATCGCTTGAGCGCATCGCCGTCGGTGCGGACTTTCCACAGCGGTTTGTCGATCTCCCGGCCCAGGCGAGAAAAGGCGACCGTCTGTCCGTATGCGGCCACGTGAATGAACGCCAGGAACGCGACAATATCGAGTATTTGAAAGGTCCTGGTTGCCGTCTCGTCTTGCGCGGGTTCGAATGGGGCTATCCCGAGCGTAAGGGCGATATGGGCTACGCTGAACACTGCTGCGTAGAACAAGAAGGCCGAAATATTTCGCTGCACGTCCTGTGCGGCCTCACGAAGGTATTGCACGTAGTTTACTCCGTCAGTCCAGCCGGTTCGTGATGGGGCTGCTGCCGATGTACCACGTACCGGGCGATGAGTTCGCGTTTGGCGCTGTCTTCCTCGTACAACGCGGCGCGGATGAGGTATCGCCCTCCCGGAAGGGGGGTCGTGCCGACGATCCGCGCGTCCACTTCAAAGGGTTCGGCCGCTTCGAGTTCCAATTCCAGCGTCACTCGAATGAGGACTTGGGCCGGGACGGCCTGGGGAACAATCAACGCGAACCCGCCAGCGCTGATATTCGTGATCTGACCGCGCAGGCGGGTCACGATTCGGCGGTCTCGTGTTGGAGATCCCGCGTCCAGCGGTGCATTCATGACCCCCACATTGGTTGGTTGCTCGTGTCGCACCCGATAGTGTTCCCGCGCCTGGATTCGTTCCAGCTTGGAGGTGTGCCGGAAGACCAATTCCGTAGGTTCTTTCACCCTGCGAAGGTAGCGTGTGGTGAATGCGTAGCGCGCGTCCTCGTCGCGAAACAGGCGAAACCGGAACGGGACGTCCGGCTGAAATGCGGGACGGCCAGAATCCAACGTCTCTTTTGGCGCAACGTGGAATGCCGCCTCGTTGGAAAGAGCGATCGATCCGCGGATCCACTGGGGAGGTTTGTCCACTTCGCGCGCGAACCATACCTCCTGCCCCTGATACAACTCGCGCGTCGAGTAGATGCGTTGACCCAAGGGCACAAAATCAAGCGCAAGCCGGCTACGGATGTCTCGCAGCAAGGTGCCGGTACGCTCCAATTCCTGCTCGTCACCCCGCTGCAGCAAGGATTCCATTTCTTTTTCGACGCACCGGTCGAAGTCTTGGCGCATGGTTATGACGCGAAGCGGATCGTCGGGAGCCCAGCGACGAATGACTGCGCGCAAGATGCGCAACTCCTCCGCCGAACACCCCTTGTCTTTGGTAATTGACTCGACGTTGCTCCAGGCCGCGGCCGCGCGCATTTGGTGTTGCCGCCGCTGGCGCAGTTTCTCGATCAAAAGAGCGCCAAACAACAAGACCAAACAAGCAACCGCGACCCAAACCAACGTTTGGTTGCTGGGGGGATTCCAGTTGACAAGGACTACTTGGGACTCTTCTTGCAAGGCGGTATCCTCTTGATTCCACCCATCATAAGGAGGAACCACCCTTTGATGCAACGGTCACGCGACGAGAGTGCACTTAGAAGGCAGAGGGGCGTTGCTTGCCGTCTTAGTGGACGACGAACCCTTCCTTTTCGAGTTCTTTGGCGAGATCGGACTTGGAGATTTTCTTGAAGGCCACAACTTTACGGGGGTCGACCGCCTCGAAGTGCTTGTTGAACCGCCGGCGATGAATGAGGTCGGCCATGACCAGGGGATCGTCGGACTCGAGGATGTGCAAGGTGCGAAGCCGCACGCGCTTCATGCCGCCCCGCCAGTCCTCCAGCGTGGTCATCACGTTAGTGGGTAGGCCCCCGCCCCGATTGTGGTCGAGCAGGAACTGAACGAAGGCGTCACCATCGTGACCCTCCTGCACGGCTTTCGTGAACGAGTCCTTCGATAGCGTATAGACCGTAGCGCTACCCGTACTCCCACGAACGCAGAATTGATCCATGGGGACCGTCAGCAGCGGATCCACGTCCTGCGTCGGAACGACAATATCAAAATTGGGTTGAACGATAATCTTCGCGTCCTTCTCCGGAAACAGCTTCTTGAGTCTGTCCGTATTGGAGTCTTTCAGGAGGCAGTCCCCCAGAGTTGTTATGGAAAACAGACCCCGGCCGCCGTCTTCTGCACGGTCGACCAGCCCCAGCCACAAGAAGGTCTCCTCGATGGACCGTGCAAGTCCGCGTTCCGAACTCGCGGCGGTGGGGCTCACGTAGTGCCAATGACCGCCGGCGTTCTTGAGCAGCGGCTGTTCAGTCTCGGAGCCCAGGCGCATGGCGTGGTCCACAAAGTCGGTAATCGGATACCACGTTTCGGTCTTGATCTCGTCGAGCAGTCCTGCGAGGACACGCTTCGAGGCGGACTCGTTCCCCGTGCTTGTGAGCCATTCGAAGATGATCCGATGCCGATCGATCCGGCTCATTTCGAGAAGAGATTCAAGTTCTCCGGCCCGCAGTTCGCTGTCGACCCGCGCAATCCACCCGACCCCTTGAGCTACCCACAGACAGGTTTGGAGAGAGGGGTCGTCGTCCTCGGAACACAATTCCCCAAGACGCCGGCGGTCTTCTCGAAAGAGGTCCCCGTCGCCCCGAAGGCGAGCGGGTTTGGCCGCGATGGCTGCAACGAGCCGGCAAATTCGCTCCGAGAAATCGAGTCCACGGGAATCGACATAGTCCGGTTTGCCGCGGCACGGTTTGAGTGTGGCGTTCTTTCGCCGCTGCGCACTCGATACTTCCATCCACTGGCGCAGTTCAGACAGGAGCCCCACCATGCGCACCAAACGATCTTCCGAATCGAATCGAAACATTTCGAACAGCGCGAAACCCTGGAACAGCTCCAGCAGCGCCTGTTCCACTTCATATTCCGAGTGGTCGAAGCTGGCGCGCACCGTAGCCGCGGGAACAACACCACCTTCGTATTGCCAGACAAAATCGAACACTTCCTGTGCCCGGGCGGAGTACCCGCGCGTGGCAACGTACTCCACGATAGAATCGGGCCGCGCGTAACTTCGGGCGATGAGTTCCTCCGCGGCCGCCTTCTTTCCTCCCGGTTTCTCTATGCCGATCTGGTCTTCAAGACGGCGGAATTCGTGGGGATTCAGGGCCTTGACGCCGTTGAACAGGGAGGGGATATCGCCGCGATTTTCCAGTCCGTCCGAGATGCGCTTGACCGCCGTCCCGCCTTCCGCGACAAGCTTGACCTTGGTGAGGTCGGTAAAGAACAACTTGTGGTTCACGTCGATCAGATACTCGACTTCCTCTTCAGGCAGTTCGAGTTTTTTCGACAGGAATCGCACGGTCAGCCCGGACCGGCTGTTCAGCGTAAGTTCGCGTGCAATCAGGTAGGCGGGTTTGCTCAGGCCTTCCAGAGCCATGATCAGGCTGGCGCCATGGCGCATTTATAGCCCCCTCCCACATGCCGATGAACAAGGGTAAACACACATGAAAGGACAGTATATCCATCGAATCCCGCTGTGACAAGGCATTGTTTGATACGCGGAGCCGCCACCGGTGCGCGTGGTACAGGCCAAGCTATGGCTGGACTGAGCGATACCACTCCGCAAAGCGGGCGAGCCCTTCCTGCATCGAAACGGAGGGAGCGTAGCCCAGCAGGTCGCGGGCCTTGCCGATGTCGGCGAAGGTCGTTTCCATATCGGACGGCGGAAACGGGAGTTCTCGTACTGGTACCGGAACGCCGAAGGTTTCGCCCAGCAGATCGATGAGTTCCCGCAGACTGGTCGTGTGGCTTTCGCCGAGATTGAAGATCTCGTATCCGAACGGCGTGTCCACGGATTTGAGCAGTCCGTCGAGGATGTCGTCGATATAGGTGTAGTCGCGCCGCGCCGATCCGTCCCCGAACATGGGGATGGGCTTGCACTCGTGGATCAGTCGCGTGAACATGTGGATCGCCATTTCGGGCCGTTGCCGCGGGCCGTATACCGTGAAGAACCGGAGCAGCGTGACCTTGAGGCCGTAGACGTGGTGAGCGACGTGGGCCATGAGTTCGTTCATGCGCTTCGTCGCCGCGTAGGGGCTGACCGGCCGGTCACAGGCCATCGTTTCCCGGAACGGCGTATCCTTGATGCCTCCGTATACGGACGAGCTGGATGCAAACACGAGATGGGAAACGGGAAACGCGCGGCAGGCGTCCAGGATGTGTTGGGACCCGATGATGTTGACACGGTGATACAGGTTCGGGTCCTCGAGGGAAGGGCGCACTCCGGCCCGCGCGGCCAGATGCACGACCACGTCGGGCCGTTCCTGCTCTAAGACGCGATGGAGCGCCGGCTCGTCAGTGATGTCGACCTCGTGCAGCGTGAAGTGATCGTTGGCGCAGGCGTCTTTCACATTGCGACGTTTCACCGCTGGGTCGTAGAACGAGTCGAAACAGTCCACGCCGATTACGCGATCGCCCCGCGCCAACAATGCATCGCTCAAGTGCGATCCGATGAACCCGGCCGCGCCGGTAACCAACACCTTCTTCATAAGCTTCCAACTTCCTTCGTTGCGTCGAAGTAGACACGGCTTTCGGCCGTATCGACATCATTTTCGAGTTCACGGTTTCTTCGAGACGAACAGATTCACGTATCCGTCGTTGGTTGGGACGATGATATCGCTCAAGCCGTCGGCATTCACATCGGCAGCGATGGGCGCGCCCGCCCCGGCGCTTAGCGCGACTTGCCACACGACGACCGGACGATCGCCTGCATCGCGTACGGCGTAGAGCGTGCCGTGACTCGTCCCGAAGATGAATTCCGGTTGGCCGTCGCCATCGATGTCGCAGGTCGCCACGTCGGTGCAGGATGCCTCGACGGGGAGTTCCCAGCGCACAGACCCATCCGAAACGTTCAGGCACGCGAAGTTCCCGTTTTGGCGTCCGAATCCCATGAGCCAAGACCCGTCAGGCAGGCGCATGAACCCTTCTTCCGCGCAGCGCGCTTCTCCGGCAGGCGGTAGCTTGTACCACATGGGCGCGGCGTGAAGCGACATGGCGGCCTGAAAATAGTGCCCCGCCACGAGGCAAACCACCGGCCCGCCGCTCGAACGCTCGAGGATCGCAGGCAATGTGTACAAGCCCTGGCTGGGTTGATCGAAAATCTTCGGCGGATGCAAGGGGCCCAACAGCGATTCGCCCGTTGGTCCGTCCGCGACGCAGTAGTAGTCGGGGTTGGTGAACACGAGATCTTTTTTGCCGTCTCCATTGAAGTCGTAGACGGACGCCTGATTGACGCTGGGTCCCCAGTACCGCTCGAGATTGGGCGTTTCGCCTTTATCCCAGAGCATGTCGCCGGTTTGGCCACTTATCACCGTGCTTCGCACGAGGGGCGTGCCGGCCCAGAAGTAGAGGTCGGGTGTCTTGCCTCCGGTGAAGTCTCCCGTGCGCACATAGGCCGCGCGCGTGGTGGCGGGCAGACCGGGTCGATCCGGTGGCGGCAATTCGGTGCGCCAGATCGTCTTCGGTCCCCCGGCCAACGATCGCGCTTCGATTACGGGCTGATGACCCGGCGCTACGTTGGTCTCGACAATTTCGTTGACGCCATCGCCATCCAGATCGGCAATTACTGGAACAGAAGTCGAATTGGTTTCGTATTGCGTATTGAAGACATTGCCATCCAGCGAAAGCACGCGGACGGATGGTTCCTGGTACAGGACCACCTCGTGCGCCGCGTCGCCGGTCAGATCGGCAACGAGCACCTTTGGCATGGCCGGACCAACGACGGCGGGGATGTTGTGGAATTCCGGGCGTTCCGGCGGAGTTGGAGCGGTCCACAGTTCAAGGGCGAAGCCGCCATTCGTGTCGTGCGCCAGTTCAAACGTGGTACCGTCCTTGGACACGCGCGGCGCGCCGTCTGCGTCAAGGCCGACAGCCGTAGCTTCCGCATTTTCCCAAAGCGTCTTTACCCCGTCCGCGCAAGAGATGAGTTGCGCGCCATCGAGGTCCGCCCGCGTCGGATCCTTGCTTAGGTTCGCGAGGATGTCCCAGGAACCGTCGCCGTTGATATCGGCGGTGGACACGGCGATCGCGCCGGGAATCCGATACTGCAATTCGCCGGTGACGGCGTCGTATACCCGCGTGAGCCATGCGTTATCGTCTCCGGAGTTATACATGGACACGACAATCTCGAGATCGCCATCGCCGTCCACATCCACGTCCGGTGGTTCGGGCCAGGTCGTGACGACCTTTCCGGTTGTGACGCTTTCGGGCCAGCCGTAGCTCCAGGCCTTCTCCATCTTTCCGTCCACGTTCAACAGTACTTCGTGATGTTGCGCGAAGTTGGCGATGCAGAGGAAATCTTCCCGGCCGTCCTTGTTGAGATCGACGAACTTGACCAAGCCATAGCTGCGCACGTTCGCGGGCGACACGTCCCACGAGGCGAAGTGTTTCATTTCGCCGGAAACGACGTCGAAGAACCACATGCGGCTGTGCGTTTCGACGGCCAACTCCTGGACGCCGTCGCCGTCGAGATCGGTGCGCAAGAGACTGGGGAAACAGGTGTAATCGTCGAAGTCGTAGCGCCACTGCTGCGTCGGCTGTGGTTCCGTCTCGTCGAAACGAAAGAACGCGATGTAGCCGTTCTCCTCGTCCGGGGGATAGCCGTGCATGATAACCACGAGTTGTTTGTCGTCCCGCTCCGGAAGATAGCGGTCGGCGTACAGGTACCACGCGTACGACATGGGGTCCACATCATACCGCCAGAGCAAGTTTCCATCATCGAGCGCGACCAGTGCCGCGGCGCCGTAGGGTTCGGCAGGGCGTCCCGCTTTCAGCAGGATCTCCATCGAGCCATCGCCGTTTAGATCTTCCGTGGTGACGATGGCGCTGAAGTTCAAGCCAGGAGGATGGGATTCCCATCGTAGCGCGCCGGA
>CAZWDH010000094.1:0-22051 GCA_964632865.1 uncultured Nitrospiraceae bacterium | reverse complement strand
TGGTCGTAGCGGCGGTCACAGAAGAGGGCTCCGCCGAGTTCTCGGATGTCGTCGGGGGTCTGCACCCAGCTCGAAGTCTTGACGTCGAACTCCCCCAATTTCTGGAGGGCGCGGTATTCGTCTTCCGTTAGGAGCTCGATGCCCAGGGCCGCGGCCATATCCATGGCGCTGTCCTTGGGCTTGTGTTCCTTTCTCGCGTTTAATGCTGCTCGGTCGAAACAGAGGCTCCGGCGGCCTTTCGGGCTTTCGGCGGAACAGTCGTAGAAGAGGTATTCACCCGTCTTGCTGTCATGACCGACCACATCCGGTTCGCCGCCGGTCCGCTCCATTTCGTGGAGCGACCAGAGTTTTGCCGAATTCTTCTCCAGCCGGGCCTGCACCTTCGCCCAGTCGAGACTCTTGTGGCGGTTCATGTTCTTCTCGAAGCGGGTCTTCAATGTTCCGAGCAATTCGTCGCGCTGCTTAGGCGACACTTCGCGCTTGCTACTGGTGGCTGCTTTCGCTGTGCCGCGTTTCGTGGTGGTTTCTTTCTTTGCCATTGCGGTCTCCAATAGGTTAAAGCGGTTTCAGGACAAACCTGCCGTACGCGATGAACCCGTATAGAACCGCGACGACAAGCCAGTAGATTATCGGCCCGAAATCCCTGGCGCCAGAATACAGGTGCATCGCCGTAAAGAGCAGCATCTCTGCGGCGATCACGAGCGCCGCGATGGGAGCCAAAACGGACAGGGGCTTATAAAATGCAGGGACGATCAGGGCCAGGGCGCACAGGAGTTCGACGGCGCTCATCGACAACCAGACTCCTTGAGGAATCGCCTTGAGGGACGGCATGGTTTGCTCGGCCGAATGGGAGAGTTTCCAGACCGCGCCCATGACGGTATGCAGGGCGAGGAGGATTTGAAGTACCCAAAGGAAAACGTTCATGACTTGCTCCTTTTGAGAAAGGGACACTTCGCGAGCGTCGCACCGCTACAATTCGCGCCGCGCCGTTCAGGGAATCCTCGCGAGGAGATCGACGAGCCGCTCTCCCATCATCTTCCAACCGTAGCGCGCGCCGCCGAAGTTCTGCTTCTGATCGGGCTTGAAGCCGGACTGTACGAGTGATAAGCGCGTGCCCGACGCAGTGGGCGTGAGCGTAAAGGTCACGACCGTATCGATATCGCCGACGACCCAACGCCAGCTCAGTTTTCGTTGCGGTTCGATCTCCAGGAATCGGCAATTGACGGTGCCGTCCCATCCGGGTTGTGGCGGGGCCTGGAATCGGAACTTCGCGTCTGGTTCAAGCTGGTGATCGAATACGGGCAGCAGCCATTCGGTAAGCAGATCGGGATCGGTCAGGGCACGCCACACCTTCGACGGCGAATGATCGAGATCGAACTCGAACGTGATGGACTCGGTTTGCCCTTTGGCAGTCTTGTCGACGGGATTCATTCGTCCATGTTCTCCAGCACCTGCTCTAGGCGATCTACGCGCTCCGGCCAGAAGGCGCGGTAGTGCGCGATCCAGTCGATGAGCGGCTTCATCCCGCGCGGCTCCACGCGGTAGTACACACAGCGGCCTTCGCGGCGGTTGTTTACCAGGCCCGCAACCTTCAACGCGGCGAGGTGCTGCGAAATCGCGGGCTGCGAAATATCGAAACGCGCCGTGAGATCCTTCACCGCCGCTTCGCCCCGGGTCAGCGATTCGAAAATCGCCCGGCGGCTGGGATCCGCCAGCGCCTGAAAGATCCGGTCCTCAACGGCGGCTGCGCCTTGCATGGTTAAAGTATAAGCGCATACTTATGAATTGTCAAACACAGAATACCTGATGCTTCAGTGGCGGGCGGAGCCTGAGTCTGTAAAAGAATGAAGAGGTAGGGCATGTAGGGAGGTTCGCGGAATCCCTTGTCGGTATGGCGACCCCCTACGCGCTGCAGATGACATTGCCGTCGTCGTCGACATAGCACACGTCGGACTGAAACTTGTACCACTCCTCGTGATACTTTTCGAGGTCTTCGAAGTACTGTTCGATCGCCTCGTTACCCGAATAGGTCTTTCCCTCGTCTTCGATGAGGGGGAGTTCCTCGCGGCGCAAGGGCGATTCCGTTCCCGCTTCGTCGATGTTAACCACGTCATGCGCAAGCACCATTTCTTCGATCTTCTCCCGCACTTCCTCGCAGGCAGGACAGTTGTCTTTGACGTAGAGGGTCATCATTTGTCTTGCTCCGATGTGATTGGGGCCCATTCTTATGTAGAAACAATTTGTACCGCTCGAATCATCCGTTCGATTCTTTCATGCTCCTTCACACGGATGGCTCGATTTTCTTCCCGCATTAGCCGTATGCTCGTTATTGCCCCTGCATATGTCACAGACCACCAACGCGAGAGGAGTCGATATGACTTATTTGCACGTTGACAAAGTAAGTCGCACGTGCGCTGTAGCGATGTGGATGCGACGAGCAGGAGTGCTGTGGGCTCTGCTCGCCGGCATGGCGATTCATCACCTATCCCTCGCGGAAACCAGTCCTGCCATGGTCAGCACGGAGGAATTCGCGCGGGAGGTGAAACGGGTTCTGCCCATCGAGGAGCCGCTCGATTATCACAAGCGGCTTGCGCAGGGGCCAGTACACGTTCCGCGGCGGAATCCCAATGTGTCTCCGCGAGCCGGTGAGATGGAAGTTCCAGCGCAGGGCTGGAAGTTGGTGTGGAAACAGTGCGAGTCGGTCGTCCTCGGTGGAGCGATTCTCGATTTTCAGGATTACTTGCGCACGTCGATGGACACGGAGGTTTCGGTTGAGGGAAGGGAGTCGCTCGACGACTGGCAGGAACTCAAGCATTGCATCGTCGCGGGAACGCGCGACGAGCTGCGCGGTTGCGGGGAGACACTGAAGGGGCCCAAAGACTACGAGATCGTCGTGACGCCGGAGCGGGTGACGGTGTGCGGGTTTGACGATCGCGGGGTGATGTTTGGGTTGTACAACCTCGAAGCCCGAATGAACCTGCGCGAGGCGCCGATCCTGCCCGCGGATCTGCACGCGGTACGGCACAGCAAGTACGATGCGCGCATGGTGCAGTCGTGGATGGGTTGGATGGAATACCCCGACGCGGTCTTGGCCCACATGGCGCACGACGGGTTCGATGCGATCTACGCGTCGGTGTACACGAATCCCAACGGCGACCGCACAACAGCGGAGAACTCGACGGACTTCTACGCGCGGCTGATGCATCGCATCCGGCATCAAGACCCGGCGCGCGTCCACGATCTTATCGAGCGCGCCGCCCGGTTCGGCATCAAGGTCTACACGCCGATCATCTATCAATACGTCGGCACGCCCGAAAGCGAAGAAGACTTGCGCCGGCTCATGCGGGAGATTCTCGCGGAATTCCCCGACATCCATGGTTACGTCTTACTCACCGAGGGGTTCTGGTACAAACGGTGGGGCGGCGGCCATGGCGCGAGCGAAGAATACATGCGGGACTGGGCCGAGAATTGGTGCCATGCGGTGGGAGTCGTTGCGGAAGAATGCCGCCGGGTGAATCCACAGATCGAGATCCTGCCCTGGGAGTACAACATAGATTTTCGTCCGCAGAACGTGGCGATGAAGCGCTACTTCATTCAGCAACTTCCGGAGGGAACAACCCCGCTGCTGACCTGGGAGAACGGAAAGAGTTTCGAGATCGATGGCTTGCAGGGATACCTGCGCGACTACGCGATCAGCCAGGTCGGCCCGGCGGAAGTGACGGCCGCGCAATTCGACGAGGCGCGGCAACGGGGCATGAAGGTGTACTCCAACGCGCAGACCTTCGTCTGCGGCGCGCAGTTGCAGACGCTCCCCTACCACCCGTTCCCGTACCAATGGCACGAGCGGTACATGGCGATGGACGCATTGAGCGTGAATGGGACGCTTGAAAGCTGGTCCACCGGGTATACGCCGAACATCATGACGGAGTTGCGCGCGTGGTACTGCTGGAGCGACGCGCCGCCGCTGGACGATCTGCTCGGCGCGATCGCCGCGCGCGAATTCGGCCCCGAAGCGAAGGAACTGGCGCTGGAGGCGTGGCGCCGTTTCAGCGAGGCCATTCGCACGTTACCGGACACGGGGCCCTACATGGGTACGGGCAACGCGACGGGGAATCCTCTCTTCTTCCAGCAGCCGCCCGCGCGAACGGTGACGTTTCGTTACTCATGGATGGATCAGAACGCGTGGATGGGATACCTCGGCGCGGAGATCAATCCGTACTGGCCATTCACAGTCTCGCGGATGGTGTTCATCCCTGATTTCAGCAACGGCTCGAACCGAGCCGAATCATACGCGCGAAGCGTCTCGGGCATTGAAGCGCCGCCGGAAGTGCAGGTGCTTCCCGTGTTTCTGAAGTATCTTCGACAGACCACCGACCGATTCGGGGAAGGCCTGGATGCCTATCGCGCCGCGGCATTGCGGAGTCCCACAGAGAAACGCGCCGGCGCGCTGCGCGAAGTGATCGTGGCGGAGCAGATTCACCGCATGCTCTTGAGCAACTATGCAATCCTGGAGTTCGAAGACCTGCGCCTGAAGTTGGCGTCCGAGTCGGATCGCGACAAGGCGAATGCAATCCTCGATCGATTGGGGGCAATCATGCGGGACGAGATCGCGCGCACGGAACTTTCACTACTGGCGGTCACGCGGGACTCGCGTCTCGGGTTTCAGTTTGAAACCGATTACGTTTTCACGCCGTACTCGTTGCGGGAGAAACTCGAGGTGCTTCGTGAAACGCTGGACGTACAGTTGCCCGAGCGAAGGGCGGCGATCAACGGAAGCTAAGGGCGCCGGAATACGCGCGATCTCAATCTAAAGGAACTTCATAATGGACCGACGACAATTCTTGCAACTGGGTGCGACGTCTGCCGCGGCGGGATCGCTTTGGTCCGCCACAGGCGCGCTTGCGGATGAACAGAACCTGGCGGCCGGGCTGGCCAGCGATCCCCTCCCCTCGCTGCTGCGCGACTATTCGGAGGAAGATCACCGCCGACGTCTGCAAAACATAGGCCACTGCACCCGCGCGATTCGGTCCTGCATGCGCAAGCATCTGGTCACGGACTACCTGCCAGCCCAGTGTTGCTACAACCTGGGTGAGTATCCGGGCCGCATGCCGTATGACCCGGATGAAACCGACGAGGAGGAGTTGGACCGGCTCCGTGCGCACGGGGTACAGGTGCTCCAGGTGTTCGACGACTGGAACGATTCGATCGGGCTGTTTGGCGGAGACAAGTACACGGCCTGCAACCCGGATGGGTATCGCCGCTTCATCGACATGGCCCACCGGCGGGGAATGAAGGTGCTCACATACACCTCGCCTTGCTTCGTCGAACGCGCTCACCCGGAGTTTAGGCAGGCGTGGAGCCGTGAAGGCGATTTTCTGGTCGTGGGGTATTGGGACATGGCGCGCTGCTCCCCCGCGAGCCCCGGCTGGCGCGCCTTCGTGTTGCCGCGCATCGCACGCATCCTCGATGACTATGGATCGGATGGCATTTACATGGACGGCGGATACCTCTCCAACCAGCACGCGGCCAAACGGTCCATGCCGATTGCGGAGGACGAAGTCGAAGCCTTTGAGGAGACGCCCGAGCACGATGGCGCGTTTTCCGATCTCCTCGCGCTGGTGTACGCGGAAGTGAAGCGGCGCGGAGGTATCCTGAAGCTGCACGTCAACGCGGCAGAGCAACCGCAGTGCGACGGACTGAAAGTATACGACTACCTCTGGGTGGGCGAAGGCGTCGCCGGGGCAGATGGACTGCGGGAAACGGTCAAGAACTACCCACCTTATCTCGTGCCGTGCATCGACCTGGGTTTCGCGGAAGTCGAAACGGAAGACGAGCCCTTTCTCCACTCTATCCCGTACCTGCAGTTTCCGGTGCTCATGGGTGGACGCAAATTCACCGGCGAGCGCGGCATGATTCCCGGGGTGAAGTATAACGACGATTTCTGGATGCAGCGCTGCCGCGACGCCTGGGCGCAGTATCAGGCGGACCCCGACAAACTCTTCTGCTACAGCGCCTGGGACGCGGTGCCGGGAAGCGCGGAGACCCGGCCGACTCACGCGCGCTGGTTGAAGCGATACCTGCCGCTTGTCGAAGAAGGTACCTGGGCCTGGCTGGACATTGGAGATTCCACGCTATTCAACGCGCCATTACCTGAAGGTATAGTCGCGTCGGCTTTCGCGAACCGCGAGTTGCACCTGGTTCTCGCGAATTACGGGCACTCACCGGTGGAAATTCAAACAGCGGCATCGTACACGGACGTGGACGACGCAAGCGCAACCGGTTCGACCGCGTGGAAGTTGGGGCCGCGCACACTTCGTATTCTGCGAATCGCGTAGAGCGCCCGATATTCGGCCCTAGGTCGTGATGTCGAGGATTCCGTTCACACAGGCGTTGATAAAGCGGCCGACCAGGGGGAACCGGCTCACGGTGACGTCGTCGTTGCGGTCGACATGGACGGCTACGTCGCGCAATTGGGCGCCGTATTGAGCCAAATCGCCGGTCAATTTGTCATCCCACCCTTCGATCAGGCGCTGCACCTTTTCCAGTTCGCCCGCATCGAGCCAGAAGCCACCGCAACCCGTGCACCGTTCGAGAATGATGCCGGTGTTACCGCCGAAGTTGATGGGATCGGTCGGAGATCCATCTTTGGGACAAACAAGATCGCGGTCGACGTTCTCGAGTTTCACGCCGTGAATGGTGGTCGATTCCGCGATGGCCTTCCGGGCTTGCTCGTCAAACTTTTCTTCCCTGATTTCCGTGATGTGTTTCAGTTCATCGCCGTCGAGCCATTCCCCGCCACAACCTGGACAGGATTCGAGAGTGATGCCTTCATAGGTAATGGGTTCCAGCGTGCGACCACATCCTGGACACTTCATGATGCGCTCCTTTCCCGCGGGTTGGGCTGCTTCTCCTTGCGGCAATGAGCGTAGCAAGTTGAGCGGCTCGCGGCAAGGCCTGGACCAGGAGATGAATGCGCACGCAAATACGCGGTACTATTGTCCGGAGTTTGCCGAAACGCATCCGGAGAAATCGCAACACGGGGTATGGGTACGTGAAAACCGCAATCATGTTTCTACGAATTGTGACGCTTAGCCTGGCCATTTCCTTGCTGCCACATGCCGTGGCCCAAGACGCGCTGCTACAGGATTTCCTTACGCCGCCGGACGCGACGAAGCCGCGGTGTTATTGGTATTGGATGGACGGGCACATCACCAAAGAAGGGATTACCCAGGATCTCGAAGCGATGAAACGCTTCGGAATCGGCGAGGGGTACATCGGCATCATCAGCGGGCAGAGCGGCATGCCTGCGGAGCCGGACGCGCCGGAAGCGCTCTCGGACGAGTGGTGGAGTTTCGTGGAGCATGCGATCCGTGAAGGCGGGCGGCTTGGGGTAAACGTCGGATTCTTCAACTCGCCCGGGTGGAGTCAGTCCGGCGGTCCCTGGGTGCAGCCGGACCAGGCGATGCGGTATGTCACCTTACCGGAGCTTCACATCACTGGACCGCAGCAGTTCGAGGGTGCGCTGCCGAAACCGGAAGGACCGTTCCAGGATATCGCAGTGCTGGCATTTCCGGCGCCCGAGGGCGAAGGCAAGTTTGCAACCGAGACCGCGCGGACCGCGAAATCCATTGATTTCGTTATGGAAGAACCCTTCACGGCACGCAGTCTTACGGTCCATCCGGTGAAGAAGGTGAACGTCACGGCGGAACTCCAGGTATCCGACGACGGCAACATGTATCGCACGATCAAGGCCTTTGCGATCGACCGGCACAATCTTGAAATCAATGTAGGTCCCGTGCCGCTGGCTCCCATCGTCGTTTCATTCCCTGCGACGACGGCGCGCTACTTCCGAATCACCTTCTCCGAGGATTGCGAGCTGGGCGAGGTTCACCTCTCCCCCGCTGCGCGCGTGGAAAGTATCGCGGAGAAGTCCATGACCAAGATGTTTCAAGACCCGCTGCCGCCTTTCGATTTCTATACCTGGCCGCAACAAGCGGAGCCGGAATCGGAATTTGCCATCGATGCGGGTGCTGTCATCGATCTCACCGATCGGTTGGACTCGGACGGGACGCTTCGCTGGGACGTGCCGGAGGGCGATTGGATCGTCGTGCGTACGACAATGACGCCTACGGGAACGAAGAACAGTCCCTCTCCCCCGGAGGCCACGGGGTTGGAAGTCGACAAGATGAACCGCGAACACCTCAAGGTCCATTTCGACTCCTACGTAGGCGATTTGCTGAACCGGATTCCCGAAAACGAGCGGACGGCCTGGAAACACGTCGTCGCGGACAGCTACGAGATGGGGCCGCAGAACTGGACGGACGGGTTTGCAGAAGATTTTCTGGATCGTTACGGCTATGACCCGATGCCCTGGATGCCGGTGCTCACCGGCCGTATTGTAGACAGCGCCGATCAGTCGAACCGGTTTCTCTGGGACCTACGCCGTATGGTGGCAGACCGCGTCGCGCGGGACTACGTGGGCGGCCTGCGCGATCTCTGCAACGAACATGGGCTGAAGATGTGGCTCGAAAACTACGGCCACTGGGGCTTCCCCGGAGAGTTCCTGAACTACGGCGGGTTCTGCGACGAGATCAGCGGCGAGTTCTGGGTGACCGGCACGCTCGGTAGCATCGAACTGCGCGACGCGGCATCGGCGGCGCACATCTACGACAAGCCCATCGTGTGGGCGGAGGCCTTCACGGGCGGACCGGCCTTCGTCAACACGCCGCGCGATTTCAAGGCCCGTTGCGACTGGGCCTTCTCCGAGGGCATCAATCAATACGTCCTGCACGTGATGATCCACCAGCCCTGGGAAGACCGAAAGCCGGGCATCAACGCGCCCTGGGGCACGGAGTTCAACCGTCACAACACGTGGTTCGATTACGCGCAACCCTGGGTCGAGTACTTGCGGCGGTGCAGTGTGTTGTTGCAGGCGGGCACGCCCGTCGCCGACATCGCCTACTTCATCGGCGAGGACGCGCCTAAGATGGCCGGCATCTGCGACCCGCCGCTACCCGCGGGCTACGACTTCGACTACATCAATGCCGACGTGATCGAGAACACTTTGAAGGTGAAAGACGGCCGATTTGTGCTGCCGAACGGGGTGAGCTATGCGTTGCTGGTGCTGCCTCAGTCGGAAACCATGCGGCCGGAACTGTTGAAGCGGATCCAGAAACTCGTCGGGGACGGCGGCGCGGTACTCGGCCCCAAGCCGAGCCGGTCGCCGAGCATGGAGGGTTATCCAAACTGCGACGACACGGTGCAGAAACTCGCCGACGCGCTTTGGGATGAGGGCCGCGTGCTGACCGGTACGGACCTCGCTGCGGTGCTCGCGCAACTCGACACGGCACCCGACGTAGTTTGCCCGGAAGACGTACTGTGGAAACACCGTAGCGACGGCGATTCGGATATCTACTTCGTGTCGAATCAACGCTACGAGCCGCGCACGGTGGATGTGTCGTTTCGCGCGACGGGCACACCGGAGTTATGGCGAGCAGACTCAGGCCGGATCGAATCGGTTCCTTACGAGGAGCGCGACGGCCGCATCAGCTTGAGGCTCGACTTCGAGCCTGCGGGATCGGTGTTCGTGGTTTTCGGCCGGAACACCCAAGGCATCCAGGAACCGCAGCCGGAACTTCCGGTGATCGCGACGGTGGACGGGCCATGGCAAGTGGAGTTCTCGTCGCAGACCGTCACGTTCGATACGTTGAAATCCTGGACCGAAAGTGCAGACCCCGAAATCAAATACTACTCCGGCACGGCGACGTACCGGACCACGTTCACGTTGTCCGAAGACCCGTCATCCGCGACGCTCGATCTCGGCACCGTCGACGAGATGGCGCGCGTGCGCGTCAACGGCGAGGACATCGGCACACTCTGGAAACCGCCTTACACCGTCGATATCAGCGAAGCCATCAAGCCCGGCGAAAACACGCTGGAGGTCGACGTGGTCAACGTGTGGCTGAACCGCCTCATCGGCGACGCGCAGCCTGGCGTGGAGAATCCACAGACCTTCACGACGACCCAATCCTGGAAGGCCGACACGCCGTTGCAGTCCTCCGGGTTGCTGGGTCCCGTGATTGTGCGCGGCGTCGATTAGCATAGAGTCGCGACGCCGTACCGCGCGCTCTCACACCGTTTCCGGGATGATCCAGGGTTCGCGGTAGTTTGCGCGGAGGAGTTTGTTGGCGTCATCGTTGTCGATGAAGGTTTCTTTTTCGCCGTCCCACTTGAGCTTCTGATTGCCGACGCGGTTGGAGATGTTGGCGAGGTGGCAAAGGTTCATGGAATGGTGGCCGTCGGCGACGTCGGCCTTGGGTGTCTTGCGCTCCCGCACGCACTGGAAGAAGTCGTCGAAGTGCAGGTCGATGATGCTCCCCCACTTGTACTCGGAGAGTTCCGACGCCACAGGGCTGGACGTGCGCGTGCTCGGGTCGCCCTCGTACACTTCCCAGCCGCCGCCGTGCCGGCCGAAATACATGATGCCTTTCGTGCCGCAGACTTCGATCTTGGTGGCGCTGAACTGCCAGTCCGGGAACTTGCTCTTGTCGGGCAGGTGAACGATGCGGTGGTTGTACGGACACCAGAACGCGCCCTCCATCATCATCGTCACTTCGCCGAATTCGAAGGTGGAGAACTGGGTGTCGGGTTGTTCGCGCCCGTCGTCGAAGCGATAGACGCCACCGGCGCTGTATACGGCGTTCGGCGCGGTCTTGCCGATCAGCATGCGGGCGAGGTCGACCTGATGGATCAGGTCCCCGGTCAGCGCGCCGTTATAAAAATCCCAATACATTTGGAACCAGAGTCCCGGCCGGTAAGGCATCATGGGCGATGGTCCGCACCAGAGATCGTAGTCCAATCCTTCCGGAACCGGTTGCTCGGGCGGTACATCGTAGGGGCCGCCGTCCTGCATGAGGTAAACGCGGGCAAGCATGACATCGCCGAGCTTGCCGCTCTGAATGTAGTCCATGGCGGAGGCGACATAGGGCGCGCTGCGGGTCTGCATGCCCACCTGTACGATGCGCTCGTACTTACGCGAGGCGGCGATCATCTGCTGGCCGTCCCACACACTCATGGACTGGGGCTTTTCCACGTAGACGTCTTTCCCGGCCTGACAGGCCATGATTGTGGCAAGCGCATGCCACCGATCGGAGGTGGCGCAAATGATGGCGTCCACTTCGGGGTCGTCGAGCATGGTGCGAAAGTCCTGGACGAACTCGGGCTTGTAGTCGTGTCCTTCCATGACGATCTCGGTCCCGGCTCCGGCAGCGCGCGTGTCGCAGTCGCAGATGTACTTGATGTGACAATCAGACCGTTTGACCAGGCTCGCCAGCAGCGCGCGACCACGCCCGCCAAGACCCATGACGCCAATCACCACGCGGTCAGCCGCGGCTGCGCCCTTCCCCGACTGCAGCGTCGCCAATGTCGCCGCGGCACCCAGGGACCCCATCAGAAAGCTTCGCCGTTTCATATCGCTCATTGTGTATCCCCTCGTGGTTAGGTCTTCCTTTGTCAGCCGTCAGCATGGGGCGCCAGCACCCCGCGGAATCCCATAATTGAACTTTCTTTCAGCGGCAATGTTGTCGCGCCCGTGACGCCATCGACGCCCTCGGGTACATCGAGCCAAGAGCCGCCGCGCACCACGCGATAGCCGTCGAGTCCGGCATGATGCGATGTCGTGTACCAGTCCAGGGTCCACTCGTTCACGTTGCCGGCCATGTCGTAGACTCCGTAGGGACTGCTGAACGCGGCGAAACTGGCGACGGGCGCGGTGCCGGCGTAACCATCCGCATCGGAGTCGTAGTTGCAGCGAAATGTACCGTCGGCATCGGGAGCCTCGTCGCCCCAGGGGTAACGCCGTTCCGGATTCGGGTTGGGCACCTGCTTCGACGCGTCGCCGTCCAGGTAGAGTCCTCCACGGTACGCCTTCTCCCACTCGGACTCCGTGGGCAGACGGAGCCCGCACCATCGGAGAAAGCCGGTCGCGTCGTACCAGGAGACGTAGGTCACGGGATAATTCTCTCGGCCTGGCGCAACGCTGAAACGGCCGTCTTCTCCAGGAAGAATTCCGCAGCGTTCCGCGTTCTCCATTTTTGGGTTGTATCCGACCTGGCCGGGACCGTTCTCGTTCAGGTAGTCGACATACATGGCAACGGTCGTTTCGTGCCGGGCGATGTAATAGGTCGGGAGGTTCGACTGCGGTTGGTGCCGTCCCGACTCGTCGCGTCCGATACCCGGCAGACTCTTCAGCGTGAATTCCCCCCCGGGCACGCGCACCATGGGAATTGCGCGAATGCTGAATTCAACCGATTCGAGATTCTCGAAATCGTTCTCTTGCGTGCCCCACCAGATCACCTTCTTCGCGCCCGGCTCGGACACTATGCCCGCGCCGTTGCCGCTCAGTTCCGTGGTGGGCAACAGGGACCACGCGCCATCCGGGTTCTTGCGGTAACGGATGAAAACGTAGGCGGGACATTCCTCCGAGATACTGTCGCCGGACAGGCTGAATTCGACAATGACCTTGGAGCCCGCCAGTTCGGTGACCTCGCTCCACGCGTTGACATCGGTAATTGGAAGCCAATTCGCAAAGCCGAACGGAATCAGTGTAAAACCACAAACAAACAACAACAGCCACTTCCGAATCATCGAGCGTGCTCCAGTCGAAGGGATTCGCCTTTGAAACCTGCATTCAATATGATGGAATCGCTGCACCGAACGCAATCCCCGCTTCCCGAGCACTCGGTCGTTGCCAAACGCGTTCGTATTCAGTACTGTCGGACGCGTTCTCGGACTATGGGCCGCGGAACGAGGCTGAACGAAACAATAGGAACTCGACGCATGACGTTACGATTTGTTTCAGTTTGCCTGGTATGGATGGCAAGCATCGCGATTGCCGTTAGTCCGGCAGTCGCGGGCACCCTCCAGGCCGGCGTGGCGAAGAGCGACATCTCGACGGACGCGGAAGGCGTGCGGATCAATGACCCCGTGTACGCGAAGGCGTTGGTGCTGGACGATGGCGCGACGCAGTTGGCGATCGTGGCGATGGACGTGACGGCCATCGGCGGGATCGGGGAAATCGGGGACGACTTCCTTCCGAAACTTCGAGAACGGATTGAGAGCGAACTAGGCATTCCGGGTGACCACGTGCTCGTTAACGCGTCGCACAACCACCCGCCCCTCGATTTCATCTGCGAACCCGAGGAACAGGTGGCGCGCACCTTTGATGCGGTGCGGCGGGCGCACGAAAGCATGGTGCCGGTGAAGGCCGGCGCGGGCGCGGGACATGAAGACCGCATTTCTATGAACCGGACTCTCCAACTGAAGGACGGACGCGCCTGGACCATTCGCCACAGCAACCCCAGTCCGCCGGATGACGAAGTCATCGGCGTTGGCATCATGGACCCGGAGATCGGCGTGCTGCGTATCGATCGGATGGACGGGACGCCGCTGGCAGTGATTTACAACTTTGCGTGCCATCCCTACATCACCGTGCCGCGCGGCGGCGTGACGGCGGATTTCCCCGGCTTTGCATCGACGGTAATCGAAGAGAACCTTGAAGGGGCGATGGCCCTGTTCCTGCAAGGCGCGGGCGGCGACATCACGTCGATTCTATATAAAGACCCGCACCGGCCGCGCGATTCGCAGCCGCTTGGCATGATGCTCGGGCTGAGCACCTTGAAGGCGGTCCGCGCAATCGAAACGAAAGACGCGACGCTCCAGGTCGTCGCGGAAACGCTCGACCTGCCACGGAAAGCGGATTTCGACGAGCGTATTGCGGAACTGGAAGCGGATCAGTCGGGCCTGCTCCGCGGACTGCGCGGCACGAGCCTGAACTTCCGCATGTTCCTGCCGCTGTACCTCCAGTACGAACTGAATCCCGAGCATCCCTCCTACTACTCGTACCGCTACCTCCAATCCGAGATGCTCGGCACTGACGAGTTGTCCGGACTGGATGCGTGGAACCGCGGGCACATCGACAAGTACCTGCGCAACATCGAGTCCATGGAAAAACTCGCGCGCATCCAGGACAAGATCGCGACGTTGGAACGGCACAAGAAGATCAACACCGACGCCGGCGGGTCAACCGTTGCGACGGAGGTCATGGGCGTGAAGATCGGCGATTTTGTGCTGGTCACGTCCCCCGCGGAAGTGCTGGTCGAAGTCGGATTGAACGTGAAAAACGCGTCGCCTTTCGAGCACACCTACATGGCCGCCTACACCAACGGCTACATCCACTACGGCCCGCCCGCGCACGAATACCCCGAAGGCGGCTACGAAGTCACGGAATGCCTCCTCGCCCCGGAGTGGCAGGCGCTGTATGAAGCGAAAGCGCAGGAAGTGATTGGGCGGCTGGAGTGAGGGCTGTCCGGTATTCGCTATAAAGGAGAGCAGTGCGCTCGCTCAGCAAGGGCGTTGCGACAGACGGTCTGCGTAGTTCAATATAAGTCAGGCGTTGGAACGTTCGCCACTCGGGCGGATTCATGCGCGCCGAAAATAATTCAAGTCAATCTGGAGGTAATCATGGCTACAAGCAAATCGCCGATGGCGAAGTATTGGTTTGGCAAGAAGTCACCGGAACACGCGGACGCGTGGTTCACGTTCTACAAGTCGGTGAAGTCCGAGGGTACGCTGGACACCAAGACGAAGGAGTTGATCTCCGTCGCGGCGGGGCTGCTCCTGCGGTGCGAGCATTGTGTCGAGGCGCACACGAAGGACGCTATTCGCGCCGGGGCGACGAAGGAAGAGGTTGCGGAAGCATGCATGGTCGCGTCGCAGATCGCATCGGCATCGCAGTTGTTCTTCATGTCGGAAAAGATGGACGAATTGCTGGCGGACGAGTAGGTATTCCCAGCTACGTCCGGGTGCTCGCAGAGGAAATCGGGGACCGTTACGCTTTCATTTCTGACGCGTCCAGGGAAAAACTCGATACATGAGAAATCCGTTTTGGACCGCTGAGAGCAAACGGTAATTGCCTGGCTGCGAGAACCCGTCTCGTCAGCAATACGGAGAACAGAAATCGAATGGATGGATGGCGTGGTGCGCGAAATCACACCGCGTTCCTCGAAAGGGAGAGCACTTCCCTAACGCCGGCGGCCCGGCCGCACTGCGCTACCTACGAAGAACTCGATACGCGAGCTACCCATTCTCGGCAACGCACTACGCCCGGGCCGTCGAAGACACCGGCAATCGACCAGTCTGTTCATCTTTCCAGGATTGCGTAAACGGCGGAACGGCAAACTGCCCGCTTCGCCTCCTGACTTTTAACGAACACGGTTGCTCCCATTTTCCCAGATCGATGCCGTTGACCACGCTTCTCGGCATTATTGTATTTGAATCTCGCTGCCTACGGATTCGGGATGAGCCACGTCTCCGCGACCTGCGGGCCCCGGCCTTCGATGGCGGTCCACCGGAGATCGAGCACGCCGTCCGCCGTGGCCTCCGCCGGAATCGCGAACTCCAGGATCTCCGGCAGATCCGGCGACTTCACCGGCCCGTGCACCTCGTACTGCTCGTCCGCGGTTAGCGTCATGGTCGCGTGGAAACGTCCCTGGTACACGGCACGCATCGTGTAGGTCTTGGCGGGATCGAGCCCTTCGTAGCGCATCAGCAGGTCCGTGCGGAACAGTGTCTGCGCCTGGTCAAGCCACGACAGCCGGGGCGGCACCTCTCCTGCCGGCAACGGCGCGGAAGGCGCTTTGTAAGCGGCCAGCACCGCCGGTTCAATCTGGTAATTGGAAAACTCGTCCTGCGGCGATTCGACAAATCCCGGGTCCTCTTCCCAGGTTTTCTGATGGACGAGATGCGCTTGCTTCTGCGCATTGCCAAGGTCGTCATAGATTGCGCCCGGAGCAGGCGTTTCCCAGTTCACGATCCGATCGACAGCTTCGAGTTGTTTCGCGGGATCGGACTCGGCACGGATGGCGGCGAACTGCGCATCCAGCCAGAGCCGATCGTTCAGCGGTTGATCCATGCCATCGATCACGGCGCCCCGTTGCATGCCGCTCGCGCCGTACTTCTCGACGCTTAGTTGCATACCGATGCTGTCGAAAAGCTGTTGGCCAAGCTTGTCGATTCGGGCGCGCAACTCCGGTGCCGCGGGGCTGTCGTCGTACATGGCCAACGCCGCCTGTGCGGCATCCACGGCCGCGGCCGCACCGGTATCGGCCGCCTTCGCCAGTTCGGCATACGCTTTCGCTTCCGCGTCGGACTCCTGCAACAACCGGGCCTTCAGGTACGCGTCGCAATACGCGCGCAGCAGACCAAGCTGGAACCGCCAGTTCTTCTGCAGCGTCGCGGCATCCGCTTTCGCTTCCATAGCCTGCCAATGGCTCAACATCTGGTCCACGCCCGCGTGCGTCGCCAGCGGACCCACCCAGTTCTGCTCCTGTCCGAGCAATCCCGCAACGGCGTCCTCCGCGAAGTCGGCACCGTAGAAGTACCGTCCGTACTGACGCAGGATCTCCTCCACGTCCATATCGGGGTCCCAGCCTCGGGCCGTCCATACGATCTTGTTCACATCATCGTTGACGCCGTCGGAGTAGGTGACGAACCCTTCGCTCAGCGGCACTTCCATCCCGTGGATGTGGGCCTGCGCGACGGGGCGCGGGTTGGCGCATTCACGGCCCAGCGTATTGGCAAAGGCTCGGTCCCAGTTCGGCTCCGGATACTGGCACCGCACCGTATGGGTGACGTCGGGATAGGTCCGCACGCGATAGGGTTTGGGCGTGCGCTCACTGATTTCCTCGAGGTTCATCTTCGCCCAAGGTCCGAAGATCACGCCGGTCAACCATTCGGGCTTCTCTTCCGCCAGGTAGGTGAAGAAATAGTCGCAGTCCTCCAGTTCAAAACCCTGGGTCGATACCCACAACTCGGCGCCGGGGTGGACCTCCTGCAAATTCGCGGCGAATTTCTCCAGAAAAGGCATCAAGTCCACCGGGGCAGTCTCGCCAGGGTCGCCTCCGGGAACGAACACGGCGTCCAGCACGGGCAATTGCTGAAAGATGAGGCGGCTCGTCTCGAGTTCCTTCTTTGCCGCTTCCGGTTCGGCCATGTCGCCGTTGAGCGCGTGCCAGGTCCACACGTCGATTCCGTAGGACCCGATGATCCGGCACAACTCCGCATTCATGGCCTGCACGTCCATCTTCATATGGGGACTGTTGTCGTTCCCTCCCGTGTCGGGGATGAGTTCGATGGCGTTGCCGCCGAAGACGATGAGATCGCGAATGTACTGTTCGAATTGATGCGCCGTCCACGCGTCCCACGTATTGTTCACATTGCGGTACCCGAGTTGATGGCCGCGAATCGAGTTCACCGGCGCACTCGCCACGCGCAGAGACGGGTCGAGCTTGATTTCACCGGTCCGCATTTCCAACGCGCGCAGAAGGCGTCCCACACCAAAGAGAACCCCGCGACCGTCATACCCGATGACGTAAACGTGGGGCGCCTTCCCTTCGTTCGCCACCCACAGCGCGTACGACTCTTCCTTCGTCGGCACATTGACCCCCGAAGGATAGGCGGGTGTCGACCCGGGAACCCCCATGGGAGTCCCGAGAATGATCGCCGGCGCGTCCGGTGGCGCGTCAGTTGCGGTCGCGAGACGAATCCCCGTCCGGCTTCGGATCTCCTCGATCAAGAGACTCGATGCCTTCGCGACCACCGGATTGGAGACTTCACGGACGACGACGGCTTGTGAAAGCTCAACTCGCTCCGCCGCGTTCGCTTCAAGACAGGCTCCCAAGAACCCGAATAACAAGACGAAAATTGAGGACAGGGCAAACGCCCGCACGAAATAAAACATAAGGACCCCCAAGTTGAGACACCGGGCGAGAAACAACCCGCCGTAAATACGAATGGTGTTATTCAGACGGGGCGGTATTTGATCCCAGGTCTTCAACAGATTAAAGGGCGTCAACCGTCCGTTGCCGACTTAGATTGGCGCGCTTTAGTTTTTTTGCCCACTCCTCAGGCACAGGCGTTGCCGGTCCGAAATGCAGGCATTACTGCGGCGCCGTGTGCTTCCGCCGGATGAACTTCACTCTTGTCCGCCGAGCGACTCCAATAAGGTCACCGTAGACTCGTCGGCCCCTCGATCTATGGCGCTGGCCAAGGGAGTGGTCTCTTCGTCGTCAAGAGCGTTGACGTCCGCACCATTGTCGACCAGAAACTGGATGACTTCGTTCCGCGAGAACATGGCTGCGTGGTGCATCAGTGTCATTCCATTCAACGCACGCCATTCGGGAAGGTCCGAGTATTCATCCATAAGTTCTTTCAGCCTTCCAACATCACCGTCTTTGGCAGCGAAGATCATCAATTCCTCGTCGGACGCATTTGTCGGATCGAAAACATTCGCGTCGCTCTTGATCGACGATCCACTACCACATCCCACGAGAGTCGCGACAACAGCCATCGAAAGAAATCTTCTTAATTTCATTAGAAAATCCTCATTCATTACTGACATCATTCGGGCCGCGAACACGGAATACCATATCCGACGCACGTTGTATTACATATACTATTTACAGCTTAAGGGTCAATTATATTAATCTATATCTCGTGGAAAAGCCCTCGAAACTCGTAGATGCAATCATTCGCAGGTAGACACTTCTTCATCTGTTTTCCCGTAGGGTCGATGCGTTCGACGGGAATTCACGCCACATCAACTGCGGTACAGAAGCGGCGACACAATCGGAAACCGCATCTCGGTTTCGCGCCGCGCCCGTCTCCGTCCTCGCTGCATACGACGAGGAGGACGAAGCGGACAACCAACAGTTGCGGTCACGCCCGGGTAACCCACCCCGGGCGTGACCCTCGGAATTCTGTCACCTACATTCCGTAATTGAAACGTATGGGAACTGGTCTTACCAATTGGTGCCCATGGCGCCCATCAACGGCGTGCAAGGAATCTTGTCGCTCGGATACTTAACGAACTCGACGTGGCCGTCCAAGTACAGGGTGTTGGCACCGCCGGGAACGTGGGCAAACTTCAGGTCGCCATTGGTCTGCGCAGCCTGCTGCAGGTCCCACATTACCGGAATCGAGCTCTGACTGTAGGCGGAGCCAGCCGGATTGTTGATATCGGTGATGAGAAAGCGTTCGATACCCTCGCGCAACTTGAGGACGCTGTCTCCGCCACCACTGCCGACGACATCCCACAACGAGGCATCCCACACATTCACGCCATTGAGGGTAGGATTCGCCATGTAAGCAATGGATCGGCTCTCACACCAAGCTCGGACATCCGCCGGATCGCCAACATCGACATCACCCATCAGAACATCTTTCACTTGATTCCACGAAAGAATAGGCGAATGCTGAACAGCACTGTACTGATCGCAAGCAATATCGACGGCGTGAATCATGGTAATCCACTCATCATCCGTGACCGCCAGATAGCCGTTGTAATTGTACCCGCGGTCCGAGAACAGGAGAGGGTTCAAAACTCCACCATCTTGCGGCGCGGTATTCCGACCGCCGCTACCAACGGGCATCAACGAGTACCATTTGTAGTTGCTGGGTCCCAGGTACTGATCCGCGGTATCAATCTGCAAGGACGGACAGAAATAGATATTCATGTCCGAGAGATACTCGGGATAGATGTCCGGCCCGGAGGGGACGGCCCAAATGTCGTTTTTCGAATCTGGGTCATCCGGGAACTTGGTCCCGTCTTGGATCTTTTCGCCGTTTTCCGCCGGCGGTGGCCAGTTCTCGCCCTCAGACTCGTTGGCGAACATCTTGCAGACCAACCCCCATTGTTTCAGGTTGTTCTGGCAGGAGGCTCGCCGTGCGGCCTCGCGCGCACGCGCCAAAGCCGGAAGCAGGATAGCTGCAAGGATACCGATGATCGCGATGACGACAAGCAACTCGATCAAGGTAAACCCTTTACGCTTTAGATGCGATTTCATGTTGAATTCCCCCTAGAAACTCAGACGTCACAAATGGCTTATTATGGATATTAGCATTAATACCATTTGCCAATTTTCTTGTCACACAGATTCTCAGAAATGTGGGTTGCAACTCTGATCGGCGGAAGCTTCCTCCCTTCCAATGTGGACCACGTGCACTGCCCCAAAAGTGCACTATCCCCGTATTTCGGGGACCTCAAACAAGTTTTAATGTGCACAGCACGTGGAATTTTTGCAACTGTTTTTTTGGCTCGGTTAATTCATTGACAATTCATTTAAAATGGCGATTATAAAATTAGATTTTCAAATAAATCGCATACATGTTTGTAAAGGCCTGCCAACGGGAAATTTGGGACGATAAGGATACATGATAATCATTCCTATTTTAGGAATCTTCCTATTTCATAAAATCCAGAATTCTGTACTAACTATAAATAGAATGCTTGATTCCCTGCGCTCCATTTTCCTGCACGGGCGAGCACGTTCCGTCCGAAAGGGTGTAGGATCGGTACCCCGAGCCAGTCTGCAGACGCACCAAGTTCGAAGTGCGTTGTTGACTCCCGGAAGCCTCAGGAAACCCGATCCGCGACAATCACGCATCCGTTTGGATTGGTGTCAAACGAGCCAAGACATCACGGAAGCTTCGTTCTTGACATTCACACACCATCTTTCCTACCATATGGTACGTTTCCGATCGACTACATACACACTGGGTAATTTCTGCCATGTTACAGACCGAATCGAATGTTCGAGCCAAGCGCCCCAGCCCCCGTATTAAGCGAGATGTGAGCGAGTTGTCCCTCCTCTTCGAGATCAGCCAGACCCTCGACCGCAGCCTGGACCTGCGCGACGAGGTCGGGTCCGTGCTCAAGGCCATCGCCAACAACACGGGCATGGTGCGGGGCACGCTCACCCTGTTGAACCGCGACACGGGCGAATTGTTCATCGAAGCCGCCCATGGCCTCTCCGACAGCCAGCGGGAGCGGGGCCACTACCGCAAGGGGGAAGGCGTGACGGGGATGGTCGTCGAAACCGGGCGCGCCGTGGCGATCCCGCGGATCTCGGATGAACCGACCTTCCTCGACAAGACCGGCGCCCGGCAGAAGCTGGAGCGTTCGGAGATCTCCTTCATCTGCGTACCCATCAAACTCGGCAACGAAACCATCGGCACCTTGAGCGTGGACCGCTTGTTCGACGATCAGATTTCGCTCGACGAAGACGTGCGGCTGCTCGCCATTATCGCCTCCATGATCGCCCAGGCGGTGCGGCTGCGGCAGGCGGCCATGGAAGAGCAGCAGCGCCTCCGGGAAGAAAACCTCCGGCTCCAGAACGAGCTGAAAGACCGCTTCCGTCCCGCCAACATCATCGGCCGCTCGAACGCCATGCAGAAGGTATTCGATCTCATCGGCCAAGTGGCCAAGAGCGATGCGACGGTGCTGATTCGCGGCGAAAGCGGCGTGGGCAAGGAGATGGTGGCGAGCGCCATCCACTACAACAGCCTGCGCGCAACCAAGCCGTTCGTCAAAGTAAACTGCGCGGCGTTGCCGGAGTCGGTGATCGAGAGCGAGTTGTTCGGCCACGAGAAAGGCGCCTTCACCGGCGCGTTGAATCAGCGCAAAGGCCGCTTTGAACTCGCCGACGGCGGCACGATCTTCCTCGACGAAATCGGGGATCTCGCCCCGACCATGCAAATCCGGCTGCTTCGCGTATTGCAGGAGCGCGAATTCGAACGGGTCGGCGGCACGGAAACCATCAAGGTCGACGTGCGGATCATCGCCGCGACGAACCGCGATCTCGAACACCTCATGGTGGACGAAACGTTCCGGCAGGACCTGTACTACCGGTTGAACGTGTTCCCCATCCACATCCCGCCGCTCCGCGAGCGGCGCGCGGACATCCTCGACCTCGCCAACCACTTTGTGGAGAAGGCCAGCAAGGCGGCCGGCAAGAACGTGCGGCGCATCTCAACGCCCGCGATCGACATGCTGTCCAGCTACCACTGGCCCGGCAACGTTCGGGAATTGGAGAATTGCATCGAGCGTGCGGTGCTCCTCAGCAACGACGACGTCGTCCATGGCCATCACCTCCCTCCCACGCTTCAGACCGCGGAAGCGTCCGGCACGGTCATGAAGGAGACCCTCGAAGCCACA
>CAZWDH010000093.1:0-22175 GCA_964632865.1 uncultured Nitrospiraceae bacterium | reverse complement strand
GGGCGTGGCGTAGATCCAGGAGCGAATGACTGCGTAGCCGTCCTGTTTCTCGCGCGCATAGAGCCGGCCTCGATACTCGCCGGGGACGATGCCGGATGGGTAGTTGGGAAACCCGGTGCAGACCTCGACGTCATGGCCCATCTCGGCCCAGAACCGCGCGTGCTCCGAGTTGCGCGCCGCCGCCGCGCCGAACTCCGGTGGGAAGTACTGTGTAAGCAGGAGGATTCTCATGATGGGTGTGCGAACAACTCCTCCGCCAGCGCGCGAAGATTCTCCGGCGACTCGAAATCTCGGGGACTATAAAAGATACCATAGCCACAGAGGATGGGGCACGGAATCCGCCGGTGGAGCACAAGGCTGGGGGCAGGTCGCGCCTCGCCAAAGCTTGGAAAATGCCAGCCCTGTACCGGCGATTCCGCGCCCTGAACCAATTCGGCCCAGTCCATGCCGAACGGAACGATCTTCACTACGGTTTTCCCCGACTCGATTCGCCACTGCTCGTAGCCTTCTTCGACGGCCGCGTCGGGATGCGCATGTACAAAACTCTCCACGTCGCACGAATCCGGTCCGGTCACCCGGTCCGCGACCAGCCAAAAACCGGCGGGGGCGAGGTAAACGATCCGCTGGTGTTCGTGCGGAGCAAAACCATCGTGACTTGCACGCAGCAGTTGGCCGCCAGCGTGTTCGATCCACGCGTGAATGGTGGAATTGAATCGTCGGCCTATACGAAATCGGTCCCAGCATTCGAGCTGTTCCCGGCCGTTGACGCGCACGGTGTTGTGGGCTGATGTGCCGCGACTGTACGCACGCCACCTATCGTTGTCATAACTGAAGACGCCTGAGTCTACGATCAGTCTGCGGCCCTCCGCGAAGAGCTCGTAACTCAGCATGTCGCAGTGCGCATGGCCGAGCTGATATGCCGGGCCGGGATCGCCCGCTTTGACGGTCATGCGTGCCTGGCCGTCCGCGGTTTCGAGAATGTAGAAACCGGAGGCTTCCTCGGCGCGACAGCCGGTGGGGCGTTCCAGATCTAGATTTGGGAAGCGCTTCTTCGTCAAACGAAGGAGCGTTTCTGCTGGAACGTCAAGGTCCAGACTCGCGTCGCCGAGTTGCGGTATGCTTTCGTCCTGATACAACATTCGCGCGAGAAAGCAGGACATCTTTTCGATGACGGAAGTGAGCTTCGCGGGCGGGTTATCAAGTGCGGCAAGCACGAGCAAATTGTCTTCGAGCACCTGGCAGTGGTACATGAGGCTGCGTTCGTAGTGCCCGCCGTCCTCCAGGATTTGTTCGTCCAACTCCTGCGCTAACAGTTTCAATCCGCACTGCGCGGCCTCTTCGCCGCAGCGATCGCCCAGCACGGCCCCCGCGATAACCAGGGCCTGCGCATTTTTCAATAGATGATTCGCGCGAACGTCCTTTTCCAGGTGACGAAGCAACCAGCCGGTCTGATCCGCAAAGCTATTCAGCACGTTCGAAGGCGCGTCGCCAAACACCGAGAATGCCTGCGCCCAGTTCATCAATCGCGTTGAAATGACGAAGGCGTCCCAGCCGGGCGCGGACCCCCGAGGATTCTTGTCAATCCAATCGTCGGCGAGACACAGAAACCGCGCGCGCAACACTTCCTGGTTTTCCCGCAGATACGCAAGCGCGAGGGTACGTCCCCAACCGAAATAGTGCAGATGATACCGCCAGAGCGTGCTTGTACTCGGGGCCGACCAATCCACTGCATCGCCAAACTCTTCTGTGTGATTGAGAAACGTGAACTCGTTCCGGCACAGCGCTTCAACGGCGTCCACGTTTGGCGGGAGGATCCAGGCCAATTCGCCCATCGCCGTGCGAAGCCGGTCCATTGTTGAGGAGTCAAGCTGTGGCGGGGCCTGAACGGTAGCCTGGCCTTTGAGAATCGGGAGCCGTTTTTCCGCCGCGTAACGGGCGCGCCACAGGATCTGCGAGACCTTGAGGTGACGCAAGGTTCGGCCATATCGCAGCAGTTCTTCCCGCGTCATGCAAACCCCGTGGTTACTGGGCGCCCCGCCCCGTGAGTACGATCTTTATCGTGTCGATCAGGATGCGCAAATCGAGCATGAGCGAGATGTTGCTCATGTAGACGAGATCGTACAGCAAACGGTGGGCGGGGGACGAATCGTACCGGCCCCACACGTGGGACAAAGACGTGACACCGGGCTTCACGCGCAGCCGGAGCGGAAACAAGGGGACATCCTGGGAGAACTTCTCAATGAAGAAGGGCCGTTCCGGACGCGGTCCCACGAGACTCATGTCGCCTTTGAGCACGTTCCATAGCTGGGGGATCTCGTCGATGCGCTTGTTCCGGAGAAACTTGCCTACCCGGGTGACGCGCGGGTCGGACTTCTGCGCCCATACGGGCCCGGAGTCCTTTTCCGCGTCCGCGGTCATCGTTCGAAGTTTGTAGATTCGGAACTCGCGTCCGTTCCGGCCCGAGCGCACTTGCGAGTATATCAGCGGGCCTTTGGAGTCCAGCTTGATGGCGATGGCCGCCGCGGCCAGGATGGGGAGGCCGAGCGTTAGTGCAACGCATGCGCCCGCAAGGTCCATAAGCCGTTTGAGGACGCCGTAGGACCAGGGCACCGGGTGTTGCTTCATTTCGATGAGGGGCAGTCCGCCGATTTCGTACAGGTCGAGCCGGCCAACCATGGCTTCGTAATAGCCGGGCAGCACGTGCGCTACGACGGACGTGTTCTCGCAGATGCGCAAGACGCGCAATAAGGCCTTTGGATCGTGGGCCAGCACGTCGCCGATGATGAGCACCTCGTGGGCGTCGTGCTCGCGGATCAGCGATTCCAGGTTCTCATCCGATCCGAGCATCGGAGGATCGCTCGCTGAGGCGTCCGATACTTCACCGCTGACCACGCATCCCACGAGGCGATGCCCCGCGCGCGAGTACTGGGCCAGTTCCGAGGCAACCTCCTGTACGCTTTCCGCCGACCCGTACGCGATCACGCGCGTGTCGAGTTCTCCGCGGCGGCGGCGCACCCGCGTGTACCACACACGCCACGCCGGCAGGGCAATGGCGCATAAGACCGCGCTCGCCAGGAATACGGATCGTCCCACCACCTGGACATCAGGCGCGTAATAAAGCATAAACGTGGACGAAAGAATGAAAGACAGCGCCGACCCGGCAATCGATCCCGTCAAGGCAGCGAACGCAAGGTCTGACTCGCTGCGCAACCGTCCGAAATCGTAAGCCCCAAAGAACCCCAGGGCCAGTATATGAACCAGGACGAAGGGCCCCAGCGAGTACACCAGCGTTTCGAGCGATTCGTAGGGAGCGCCGATTAGCGTTCGCAACATCCCGCAGAGACCGAAGGCATACACGACCAATACGGCGTCTGTGGACACTCTTCCGAGACGGCGAATCATTCCAGGTCCCCTTGCGCTTCAAAGACGTCGAAGGGCCAAAGAGTCACCGTCTCGCCGCCTTCTTCGGCGGATTGAATTCGAAGGGCGTAGGTTCCGTCGGCGAGGTCTTCCGGCGCACGAATGGCGAAGGGTTGGCGTACGGTATCTCCCCTCCACAGGGGCGGCGTCCCCACGGCATCCGGTTCGCTGATCAGGGGGTAGACCGTTCCGTCGGAACCCTGCAAGGAAAACGATACGAAGGTTGGATTGCGAACGGCGCGGACGACCTGGAACCACACCTCCAGCGTGAGCGAGGAACCGGGAGTGATCGCGGCCACCGGCCGAGTGACTCCCGCGATTTCGAGGCGGGGCGTGATCGTGGAATCGATCGCGATCTCCGGTGAGAGGGCGGCCAGGCGCAAGGCGGCCCGAGCCTGCATCTCCTCCGTCCCGCAGCGGTCGGCAAGGGCAAGCACTCGCTTCGCGCCAAGGATGGAATTGGGAAACCGATCCAGGAACGACTGCCAGGCATCGCACGCTTGCTCCGGAAGATCGAGATTCTCGTAGGCGATAGCGATGTGCTGGAGGTACTGCTGATACTCCGCGCCGGGCCCCATCGTGGTCAAGCGACGCCACTCCTGAATCGCGTTTTCGATTTGCCGCAACTCCATGTAGGCGCCGGCGAGGTTGCTGCGCGCCATGAACTCAAGTTCCGGGCGCCGGGCAGCTTGTTGCAGCGCTTCCACGGCCTGTTGCCATCGCTTGAGCCGCATGTAGATGAAGCCGAGATCGAGGTGGGCGGTAAAATCGTCGGGATAGCGACGCAGATAATTCTCCAGGAATGCTGCGGCCTCCTCGGATCGGTTTAGCCGCTCCAGGAAACTCGCGTAACGGCGAACCGCGCTGAACCGTTGGCGCCCCAATGACGCGGCCTCCGCGAGGGCGGCCTCGGCTTCATGCAACTGCCCCTGGGCCTCCAAGTGCTCGCCATAAGCCACCAACAGTTCTTCGTTCTTCGGGTACCGCTCGAGCAAGGTTTCATATACGGCTGCGGCACGGTTCGGCTCGCCACGCCGGTCGAAGTCGCGCGCCTCTCCGATCAACGTATCGAACCGCTGCTCGTGAAGTTGTCCCAAGACCGTGCCGCGGAAACTATACCCCAGCGCACAGACGATCGCGAAGCTCGCCATCAATGCGAGCCATGCGGCATGTTCCACTCGAATTCGAGACAACCCGCGCTCCCCAGTCAGACAAATGCAGCCCGTTGTAATCCCATGGATTGGGCAAACACCGCGATCTTACGATGTTCTGGAAGGTACCGCAAGTGCGGGCGCTCGACGCCGAATCGCGATGGTGTTCGCGTGATTTGCTTCATCCGCAGTGATAACGTCACTCGATGGCCGCCTGGCCACGCAGAATCTGTGCATTCATTCGTGCCTGGTCGTTCTCGGGGTCCAGTTGGAGGGCCGCTTCGAACTCTCGGAGCGCGGACGCCGCATCGCCGTTCGCCGCGTACGCAATGCCCAGATTCACCCTCAGATCGGCATTTGCCGGATATTTCCGGGCTGCTTCGTTTAAATGAATCAGGGCGTCGCGAACCCGGCCCACCTGAATAAGGGCAACGCCGTAGTTAGAGAGGGCAGGCTCCGAATCCGGCCGCTGAAGAAGCGCTCGGTCCAGCATCTGCAACGCCTCTTCGGGTTGACCCATCGACAGCAGACAGCGCCCCAGGTTGGTCAGCGCGCCTGCATCGTCCGGGCTGGCTCTTAGTCCGTCGCGGTATAACGCGATCGCCCTCGCGAAACGTCCTGTATTCTCGTAGGCGTGAGCGAGTTCGAACAGGGTGGTTGCGCGGTCTGGTTCAATCGTCAGGGCCCTTTCGAGGTAGGGAATGGCTTCTTCAAATCGTCCTGCGCCGTTCAGGGCCATTCCCGTATTGGCCAGAGCCAACCGGTTGTTCTCGGTCACTTCGGTTGCGTGCCGGAACAGATGCAGGGAGTCGCGCCACGTTCCGGCTTGTACGAAGGTCAACCAACTCCACACAGCGCACAGGGCGAATCCGCCCGCCGCGACCGCGCGAAATCGCTTCTTCAGGACGCCGGCAGAATCGTTTCGAGATGCGCGGGCCAGCAAGGCGGGGATGCCCCAAGCCGGAATCATGGACAACCCGATGAGCGGCACGTAGGTGTATCGGTCCGCCATCGCCTGCGATCCGACTTGAACGAATCCGATTACTGGAACGAGAGTCCCCAGGTACCAGAACCATCCGACGAACGCATAGGGCGCCCGGCGAAGCAGGTACAGCGTTGCGACTGAAACCAAAGCAAGCCCCACCGCTGCCAACGCAACCTGGATGGCAGGAATACCTCCGTACGGAAAGGGATAGAACACGGCGAGATCGACGGGCCATATGAACTTGCCGATGTAGCGCCAGTAGGAAAGCAAGGCGTTCCCAATCCGAAGTCCGGGGGGCAGGTTTTCGACGGAAATGAGCGATTCCGTACCGCGCTGCGCAAGAATTGTGGCCAACGAAGACGCGACGGCCATGGCGAACCAGGGGAGCTTTTCAACGGTCAGCTTCGCGACTGCGCGCATTCGCCATGGCTTCTCAGCCGTTCCGATTCGGCGCAGGGGCCAGTAGTCGAGGAGGAGCATCACGCAAGGCAGCGTAACGAGCATGGGTTTTGCCATGAGCCCCAGTCCAAAGGCCAGCGTGATCGCCACGTACGGGACGATCCCCGGCGATCGTGCGTGGCGGGCGTAGGCCAGCATGGTAATCAGCCAGAAGAAGGTGCTGAGGACATCTTTGCGTTCAGAAACCCAGGCGACCGACTCCACGTGGAGGGGATGCAATGCAAACACCGCCGCGACGGCCAGCGATGGTCCCCGATCGCCGGTCATGTATCGCAAGACCAGGAAGAGGAGGAGCGTATTGACCACATGGAAGAAAACGCTGGTCAGGTGGTGTCCGCCCGGCCAGAGGCCAAACATCTCGACGTCGAGCATATGAGAGAGCAAGGTCAAGGGTTGCCACGTAGCGGTCTCCAGGGTGGTAAACGCCCAGCGGATATTTTCGGTGGTGATCCCGTGGGGAACGTGCCGGTTGTGCGTCACGTAGATGCCGTCATCGAAGGCCACGAAATCAGCCCAGAACACCCGCCCGTATACAAGGCCGGTAGTCGCGATCAGCAACGCCACGGGAATCCAGGTTCGGAACCTTGATTCGCGGTTTCGTGTTCGCGGAGTTCCTTCTCGTGTCTGGTTGTTCATTGTGTTCTCGTATCGGTTCCTGAAAGCAGAATCCTATGATACACTTGCGCTTCGCAGTTTCTAACCTGAAATCGGTATTGTCCGGTGGAAAACGACCAAAGGAATGCCCATGCGTTTTCGTCTCTTACCTCTCATGATACTTGTATTCGCCGTGGTGGCGGGCTGTCAATCGACGAGTGTGCGTCCCGAGGGAACCTCAATCCAAGACCAATGGCGCGTTCGCCTGTCCTGGCAGACGGAAACCGAGATGAATGCGTTCGGCTTCTACATTCACCGGGCGGACAGCCCCGACGGCGAGACTCGGGTCATTAATGCGCAATCTCCGGTTCATGCCGCGGGAACGACGACGATCCCGCAACGCTACCGGTATTACGATCTCGACGTGGAGGCGGGAAAGACGTACTACTACAAGCTCGAGCAGGTCGACGTGGACGGAACGAGTCAGATTATCATCGGGGCGGACGGGCTGGTTCCGGGCGAAGCCAAACCGTTGACTGCGGAAGAGCGGGATGAGATCCGGCTTAAAGGCACGATGTTCCGGGAAGAGGCGACGGACCAGGCGCGGATTTGATACACTTGGTGGGCTCGGCAGGTCCGCGGAGGAGGGGTAATCCGCTCGCGCTGCGCCGGGCATTGGGGGATACCAACGTCACGGGACTTTGATCGCCATGCATACAACCATCCGTTTGACTGCAATCTTCACACTGGTGCTTATCATGCAACACACATCGCTTGCCGCAGACCTTTCCCTGACCGATCTGAAATGTGAATACCGGTCCAATCCCGTTGGCATCGACACGACTGAGCCGCGATTGAGCTGGCGGATGGAATCTGCGGAGCGCGGCGCCGTGCAATCCGCCTACGAGGTCCTGGTCGCGTCAACGCCCGAGAAGCTCAACGAGGCTGACGCCGATCTCTGGAGTACCGGCAGGGTGGAGTCCGGCCAATCCGTGCACGTGGAATACGCGGGAGCGCCGCTGACCTCGCGTCGGGAGTGCTTCTGGAAAGTGCGGATATGGGACGGGAACGGAGCTGTTTCGCCTTGGAGCGAAACCGCGTCGTGGTCCATGGGGTTGCTCGATCCCGCGGATTGGAAGGCGCAATGGATAGGACTCGACAGCGGCGTAAAGCCAAGCCCAGCGCTTCCCGGGAACTGGATCTGGTTCCCCGGCGGCGAGCCTGCGTCGTCGGCACCCGCCGGTACGCGCTACTTCCGAAGGACCTTCGAGCTTTCGAAAGGGGAGTCGATTGAAAGCGCGATGTGCTACGCGACGGCCGACAATTCCTTCAAGCTTTTCGTAAACGGCAATGAAGTGGGGCAAGGGTCGGATTTCCACACCGCAGTCGAGATGAACATCCTCGAGAAATTGGTGCCCGGCAAGAACGTGATCGCCATATCCGCCGAGAACGCGGGCGATAGCGCCAATCCGGCGGGCGTGATCGCGTCTTGCATGATCGCACTGCCGGGCGATGTGGCGATCAACATCGTGACCGATGATTCCTGGACAACTTCTGATAGCGTTGCCGAGGGCTGGAACACAGTCGGCTTCGACGACGCGAACTGGGAGTTCGCTCAGGTGCTCGGCGCCAACGGCATCGATCCCTGGGGCGAGCTCACGCTTCCCGGCGGGTACGAGCTTCCGGCGCGCATGTTGCGCAAGGAGTTTGAAACTGCGCCGGCCGTCAAACGAGCCACCGCGTACGTGAGTGGCCAGGGCGTGTTTGAGCTGTACGTAAACGGCGACAAGATTGGCGACCAGGTGCTCGCGCCCGCGTGCAGCGAATTCGACAAGCGCGTCTTCTACATGACCTTCGACGTGACGGAGCAGGTTCAGGACGGCGCGAATGCGATTGGTGTCATGCTGGGCAACGGACGCTACTTCTCGCCGCGGCCGGGATGGGATTGGGCCCGAACCTATGGATATCCGCGCCTCCTGCTTCAACTGGAAATCGAAAACGAGGATGGGTCCGTGCAGCGCGTTGTCAGCGACGCGTCCTGGAAACTGACCACGGAAGGGCCGATCCGCGAGAACAACGAGTTCGACGGCGAAGTCTACGACGCGCGCATGGAGATCGCCGGTTGGTCCGAAGCCGGATTCGAGGACGGCGCGTGGCAGTCCGTCGAAATGGTGGACGCGCCGGGCGGCGCGATGTCGGCCCAAATGCAGGAGCCCATACGCATCACGGAAGTGCTGAAGCCCAAGGCGGTCGCGCAGCCCAAGCCCGGCGTGTACATCTACGACATGGGACAGAACATGGTAGGTTGGTGCCGCCTGAAGGTGGAAGGCCCGGAAGGCACAGAGGTAAAACTCCGCCATGCCGAGGTGCTCAAAGATGATGGCACTTTGTACCTGGCTAACCTCCGTTCCGCGAAGGTCACGGACAAGTACACCTTGAAAGGCGGCGGTCCGGAAACGTACGAACCGCGCTTCGTCTTTCACGGGTTCCGCTACGTGGAATTGACCGGCTATCCGGGCGAACCCGATCTGGACACCATCGAAGGCTGCGTGGTTCACGACGACGTCGAACCGGCAGGGACCTTCGAAACCTCGCACCCGCTGCTGAATCAGATTCATCACAACGTCGTCTGGGGCACGCGTGGCAACTATCGCAGCATGCCGACGGACTGTCCGCAACGCGACGAGCGGCAAGGCTGGCTCGGCGACCGATCGGAAGAATCGCGCGGCGAGACCTATCTGTTCCAGATCGCGGCGTTGTACGCGAAATGGGTGCAGGACATGGACGACGCGCAGCGCGAGAGCGGCAGCGTGCCGGACGTCTGCCCTTCGTACTACCCCTTCTACAACGACGACGTCACGTGGCCCAGCAGTTTCATCATCGTGCCGGGCGCCTTGTATGACCAGTACGGCGACATCCGCGTCCTCGAACGCCATTACGACGGGATGAAACAGTGGATCGACTACATGACGCAGTTCATCGAGGACGGGATCATCTCGAAGGATTCCTACGGCGATTGGTGCGTGCCGCCGGAGGACCCGATCCTCATCCACTCGAACGATCCCAAGCGGAAAACGAACGCGCCGGTGATCGCGACGGCGTACTTCTACCGGGATCTCGATTTGATGGCAGGCTATGCGGACTTGCTGGAGAAGCCCGAAGACGCCAAAGCGTTCCGCAAACTGGCCGCGACGATGAAAGCCGCATTCAACGAACGATTCCTCAACGAGGACACCCATGACTACGACAACGGCTCCCAGACGGCGAGCCTGTTGCCGTTGGCCTTTGGGATGGTTCCGGAAGGTCAGCGCGACGCAGTGTTCAATGCGCTCGTCGACAAGATCATGATCGGAACCGATGGCCACGTGGGCACGGGGCTCATCGGCGGTCAGTGGCTGACGCGCGCCTTGTCCGACGGTGGACGGCCGGACGTGGTATACACGCTCGCGACGCAAACGGACTACCCGAGTTGGGGATACATGATCGAGAACGGCGCAACGACGATCTGGGAGTTGTGGAACGGCAACACCGCCGATCCCGCCATGAACTCGCACAACCACGTGATGCTCGTCGGCGATCTCGTCATGTGGTTCTACGAATACCTTGGCGGCATACGGCCCGATCCGGCTGCGCCGGGCTTCAAACGGATCGTGCTGAAACCAGTCCCCGTCGATGGACTCGATTACGTCCGCGCCACGCATGAATCGCTGTACGGCACCATCGCCAGCGCGTGGACGCGCACGGGCGGCAAGTTCGAGTGGACCGTGACTGTGCCGCCGAATACGAGGGCCACCGTTCACGTGCCCACGAGCGATCCGGAGTCCGTGAAGGAAAGCGGCGTGAGCCTGGATGAGGCGAATGGGGTGAGCGAGATAAAACAGACCGAAGATGCCGTGGTGTTTGAGATCGGCGCGGGGTCCTATTCGTTTGAATCAGAATTGAAGTGACGGCAAGCGACAGCCGCGAACGTCAGCTTCCTTGGGATGTGTGGTCCCGGATGCCGTATTTCTTCACCTTGTACGTCATATCGCTTCGGGAGAGGCTCAGCTTTCGCGCGGCTTCCGCCTGTGCGCCGCCGGACGCGTCGAGGGCGCGGATCAGGAGTTGACGTTCGACGTCGTCGAGAAACGATCGGACATCCAGTTCTTGTGGCATAGCACGGACCAGGTCTTCGACCGAATCGGATGCGGATGCGGAAGCTCTTGAACTACGGGCATTCGCTACGGGGAAATCCTCAACTCCCAATTCTTCCCCTCGCCCCAGAATGTACGCGCGCTCGATCAGATTCCGGAGTTCGCGCACGTTGCCGGGGAACGGGTAGCTCTTCAACGCCGCCACGGCTTCGGGCGCGATGGTCTTTCGCGCGACTTTCAGATCCTGGGCCACGGCCGTGAGGAAGTGTTCGAGCAACGCGGGGACATCGTCCCGGCGATCGCGCACCGGCGGAATCGCGAGGGGCACCACGGCAAGACGGAAGTAGAGGTCTTCACGAAAGGCGCCATCCTTCACGCGTTGCTCCAGGTTCCGGTGCGTGGCGGCGATGATTCGCACGTCGACGTTGCGCGGATTGGTGGAGCCTACGCGCAACAGTTCGCCGTCCACCAGTACGCGCAAGAGTTTCGCTTGGAGACTGAGGGACATCTCGCCGGCCTCGTCCAGAAATAGCGTCCCATTGTTTGCTGCTTCGAACAGTCCCTGCCGGGCCTGATCCGCCCCCGTGAAAGCCCCTTTCTCATGGCCGAATAACTGACTCTCCAGCAAGTCTTCCGGCATGGCCGCGCAGTTCACCGCGACAAACGGCGCTTCCGCGCGCGCACTGCGCTTGTGGATGGCGCGGGCGACCAGTTCCTTTCCTGTGCCGGTTTCGCCGGTGATCAGAATGGTGGCGTTGGTCGGTGCCGCGCGAACGATGAAGTCGCGCACGGTCTGCATGGCGGCGCTCTCGCCCAGTAACTCCGTATCCGCGGCGAGACGGCCGACCTCGTCGCGGAGGCGTTCGTTCTCGCGCAAGAGCGCGACATGATTACAGGCGCGCCAAACGGCTGCGCGCACGGTGTCCGGATTGAACGGCTTCGTAATGAAATCAAAGGCCCCTGCGCGCATGGCTTCCACGGCAAGCTCGACCGAGGCGTAGGCGGTAACAACGATGACGGGGAGGGAGGGGTCCGCGTCTTTCGCGGCGGCGAGCACCATTAAGCCTTCGCCATCGGGCAAGCGTTGATCGGTAATGACCAGATCCAGCGGCTGTGCATTCAGGGTCTTCAGCGCTTCCTTGTGCGTGCCCGCTTCGTGGACTTCATGACCTTCCTTTTGCAGGAGCACGGCGAGGATGCGGCGCATCCCCGCTTCGTCTTCCACGATGAGAATTCGATTCACAAGTTGTCCCCCGGCGCGGCCTCGTCGTCAGCAACCAATGCCCCCGGCAAGCGTATCACGAACCGGACACAATCGGGTTCATTGACGCCCAATTCCAGTTCGCCGCCGTGTCCGCGGGCGATGTTGCGCGCGATGGCCAGGCCCAGCCCCGTGCCGCGGGACTTGGTGGTATAGAAGGGCTCAAAGATACGCGCCGCCGTTTCCGGAGGGATAGGCGCGCCCGTGTTTTGCACGGTGATGGCGAGGTCTGTCCCTTCCGCGCGGCAGCCAATTTCGATGCGGCCTCCGGGGCCGGCCGCGTCGATGGCGTTCAACACGAGGTTCACGACCGCCTGTTGGATCTGGAACGCGTCGACTGACGCCGTGCCGCTGCCGACACACACCGTGCCCACTTCCGCACCCGCTTCCGCCGCGCGCGCTTTCGCGAGGGCGCCCACGTACTCGGCAATAGTCGTGAGCGAAGCGGGTTGCCGGTCGGGCTTGGCCGTGCGCGCGTAGGCGAGGAAGTCCGTTGTGAAGGTTTCCAGGCGTTGCGCCTCGGTTGCGGCGATGCCGAACATCTCGTCGCGGATTTCCGGCTCCGTGCCGGATTGGTTCGCCGTCGCCAGGGAACTTGAGATCATGGCAATGGGATTTCGGATTTCATGGGCGATGGCGCTGGACAACCGGCCAATGGCCGCCAGTTTCTCCTCGGAAACGAGCCGGTCCCGGGTTTTCTCGAGTTCGAGAAGGGCGCTCTGAAGCTTGCCTTGCTCCGACCGGAGTTGGGCAACGAGCAGCCAGACCACGAGCCCGACGGCGAAATAGATGAGGACCATCGTCACGGCTTCGAAGTACTCGCTCAGATTGACCTCCGGAGCGCCGCGGAAGTAGACCCACACCTGGAGAATCGTGAGCGCGCCGGCAACTCCGGCCACGCCCAGGGTGCCGATTAGCGAATAGCGAAACGCCGCTGCGACCACGGGCAAGACCATCAATACCGCGTAGTGTGAATCCTCGGAGGTTGCCAACATCGAGACGAGTGTTGCGAACGCGATATGCAGCACGATGGAGAGGTGCGCGTAACCGCATACCACGCGCCATTCCCAGGGCCGTGTTCTCGTGTTGAGCACGATGAGTTCGATGGCCTGCATGAGAAAGCGCCCACCGAAAAGCAGGATGATGAGTCGGGAGGGGAGGACAAAGACTTCCCGAAAAATCACCTGCACGAGTAGCAACGCCGCGATGATGGACAGGTTCAGCAGGATGATCGTGCTTTCCTGCCGACGAAATACTTCGAAATCAACGCATGCGGTCAGTGCAGTAGATACGAGCGTTTCCGGGCGTTCAGAGTCGCCCGGACGAGGTGCGTCTCCACTGGACTTCTGTGCGCTAATCACTGGACTCCGCGACCGTGAATCGGTGCTGCACTGGCACGAGTTTGTCTGGCTCTTGAGTATAGTGTAGCTCATGACAGGGCCGCCAATGCGCGCTCGGGTGCCCCGATCATCGTGACTTGCGCCACGGCAGCATGTAGGGGACCGCATCGCGATAGCGGGCGTATCGTTCGCCGTACCAGGAGCGAAACCGTGACTCCTTCAAGAGGGGTCCGGCAATGCAATAGACGGTCCAGAGCGCTGCCAGAATGACCCCGTCCAACGTGTGAATGGGGGCGGTCCAGAGTACGAGCGCGAATCCTAGATAGACCGGATGCCGAATGAATTTGAAAAGTCCGTTCTGTGGGAAATCTCCGTAGTCCAGACGCTTTCCTCGCGCCACCGAACTCCAACCGAGGTAGCCGGTTTGCAGTGCGAGACCGGAATCGGTGAGGGCCTTGATCAGGAAGATCCAACTTGCCACGAATAGCGCAATAAAGAACCATCGAATGCCTCCCGAGGGATTGAACAGCGTAATCCCGCTGGGCGACCACAGTTCAAACGTCGCCAGCAACTGCAAACTCGCCGCGAACACGTAGGTCGTCGGAGCGAGGTCCGCGCCGACATCGCGAGGCGCAAGTCTCGCGAGGAGGCGTCGCCCACGGTTGCTCAAGAGAAAGGAATGAACGGCGGGAAATTGCGCGATGAGCAGCGCATTGCCCAGCGCCGCCCACCACCCGTGCAGGTGGCCGTGGCCCGATCGCAGTCCCGAGTACAGGCCGAACACCATCACTAGGACGGATACCGCGAAGACTGCGTGGGTCAGCAGGCCGAATACGACTGCGTACAGCGTGGCTCGTGGATTGTCTCTCACCGTGTCGGCTCGTGGGCCGTCCGTCTTTGGGCTAGTCGTCGTCTTCATGTTCTTCATGTTCACTCTCACCAAATACCGCACCGAGCCCGGATGACCCCGGGGCGGTCATCGCCTGGACGCCATACTCATGCACGAGTCGGCCGCCCTCATGCGCCGCGTTCACGAGCAGCAGCGCGCCGAAGGCGTACAGTAGCAGAAACGCGGCGTTCAGGCCTGCATGTACCGCAGGTTTCAAGGTGCTGCGCGAAAGCATCGGTCCCAGAACAATCGCCGCGAAGATTACGGTTAATACGGCGAACACGGTCCGGGTGGTTTCGGCGAGGTCTTCGTGCTGCTCGAGCACTTCCGAGATGGCTTCCGATCGTTCCACCAGGCTTGCGCCGGCCTCACCGGTGGCCACGGCAACAAACGCGCCGGCTGTCCCCAACGCCATAAGCACGAGTGCGGCAATGGCGAACCCCTTCCACAGTTTGGGGACTAGCAGCCCCAGGATTACGAGGAGTGGTGCGACAAGCAACAGCGCGATGGGAAAATGGACGACCAGCGGGTGAAGTCCGTCCCAACTCGGCAGTGGTGGCAACATAGCTCGATTCCTCCGGTAGCGATTGCGGTTCGTTGAGGGTTGCCGGCCGCCGCGGGGTGGACGGCGGCCGGCGTGGGAGTAGACTCAAGGTTTAGGATACCTTGATGAACTTCTCTTGGGGAGAGAAGCAAGAGGGGCACTTTTCGAAAGACGGGTCGGTCGTCGTATATCCACAGACCGTGCACACGAAGAAGGTCCTCGCGTCACCTTTCCAGGATTCCAGATTGTCCAAGGCGCTCTGATACAACGTGGCATGCTCCGCCTCGGCAGTCTTTGCGAAGTTGAGCGTACGCATGGCATTTCGATTGCGATCCGTTTTCGCGACCTTCAAGAATTCGGCGTACATCACATCGCGTTCGTACGTTTCGCCGGCGATCGCTGCGGCCAGATTCTCAGCGGTAGTCCGCACATCCGGCGTTTCCAGAGTCGCCTGTGCCGTGCCGCCCATGGCCTCGATCACCTTCTTGTGATTTGCCGCATGGATTTCTTCGGCTTTCGCGGCGGCCCGAAACAGGCTGGCCACGGGGGTGTATCCCTCTTCTTCGGCCTTTTGGGCGAAGGCAAGGTACCGTGCGTGGGCATTGGACTCGCCAATGAACGCGGCCTGCAAGTTTTCCAAGGTCGAGCCCACGACGAGATCCGGCGAGGCCGCGGCAGCGAGGGGGGAGGCCGCTATCCCCAACAATCCGATTACTGCGGTCTTCCAAACCAAACGCTTCGATGCAAGTGAACGATACATTCTCCAGAACCTCCCTACAGCGACGTGACGTTTCGATCCCTGTGCTCTTCCAGTCCCGAGACGGACCGGCACTGCTGCTGAGAGCATGGTTTGTGCCATGTCGTGTTGAATTGGTATCCGCGTTGGGCAGCAAGCACTTACAACGAAAGCCGTCTTTCCGGATGAACTTCCGGTTTGAATCTTTGTACGTGCCGTCTCCGGATGCGTCCAAGAATTCATGCAGGATTGCGGCGCGGGACCAAAGAAAAAGGACGCGCTACCCGCGCGTCCCGGCAAGGTCTTTGAAGGGGGAGATCAATGCTCGTTCAATCGGCGCTCCCAGTCGTAGTCGCGGGCGGTTACCATGCTTTCGAGGCGGCGAATGCGGCGTTCGAGGTTGTCGAAGGTCCTCTTTAGCCGGTGCAATGCCATGGAGCGGGAGTTGACGTAGGACTCATAGAACTCCTGGTCCGTGTCTTCCCGGAAGGGGATGACGGGTTCGGGTTTCATGATAAGGGCGGCGATAATGTAAGCGCCGACGAGCGGCCAGATGCCGGTGAACAGGCTGAGAAAGATAGCGATGAGCCTGAGTCCGCCCACCGAGAAATCCAGGTACTCCGCCATTCCCCGGCAGACTCCGAAGATCATGCCGGACCGGGACCGATACAACCGTTTCACATTATGATCATGAGGCACCATGCCGGCTCCTCCTTTCGCCGTTCCGAAAAACCTGACGTCCAATCCCTAACGCGTATCCTGACCGACGCTTCCACCTTGGTGGTCCCGTTCGAGCAGCAAAGTCTCCAAGGCCTCCACGCGTTCTTCCATTTTGATCAAGCCGTGATGGATGTCCTGGATGAGGCGAGTTTCTTCGGCATGCAACTCCCGATCGGAGCGGCGCGATCCGCCTTTGAGGATCAACAGGGCCGCCAGAAAGATAGCACCGAGCACGGCGACAAAGGGGATCATGACAGCGACCAGCCCGACGTCCATTCCACTCTCCTTCACTCATTCCCGAGAACTCGCCGTCCCGTTCAGTACGGGCTGCGATCTTCCTCACGCTCCATGATAATCGTTTCAAGCGCTTCCAGTCGCTCTTCCATCCGGGCCAACCCTTGATGGATCTCCTGGATGACACGGGCCTCGTCTGTATCCTGTTGCCGTGGCCGGTTCCTTGCGACGCGGGTGGCGCCTGCGGCCAAACCGGTGATGCAGACAATGACAGACACAAACAGAAGCAAAACAACTAGAATAAGGATTTCCGCCCAAGCAACAACCATTTCAATTACCCCACATTTCCCGGGTTAGCAACCGCGCCGGCACCAATCGCGCGATTCATCGCCGCGGGCGCGTTTGCGCATGATCTTTTTCGCTCCGCGCTCGACCTCTTTGGGATCGGGGTTGAATGCGCTGGCCGCGTCGAAGGCGAGGCCGATACCCCAGCCGAGCAGCGAGTAGTAAAACCAGCTTCCGCCCGTCACGAAGATGTCGAAGAGGAACAGGAATCCATTGATAATCAGATACGCGCGGAGGTGCTCGTAGAACTTCCGTTTCCGGCGCACCTTCCATTCGTCGCAGGCCGTTTCGAATTCGCCCACAGTCCGTTGCTCGTTGATCGCGCGTTCGAGTTCACCCGGAGCGATCCCGAGTTCGCGCGCGGTCTCCACAAGTTCGTCGTAGGTGATTTCTCCGGAATCCCGCTTCCGCCGGAGCGCGCGCCGCAAAATGGACTCGACTTCCTCAACGGTGTACATCTCTCCCGACTGCGTCTCCAGCATGGCTTTTCCTTTCCCGCGTGCGCGTCCTTATCTTCGGCCCACTGCACGGCCGCCGCTAACTCGACGGTTCGCCGGAACCTTTCCGCGCTTTCAGCGCGTTCAGTTCCTGTTCGATTTCCTCGTCGTCCGCCAGTTTCAGGAACTCCTCTTCCAGGGAGTTGGACTTGACGCCAAAGTTCACGAGGTCGGCCTCGGCCTCCATGCGTTCGATCCTGTGCTCGAAGGTCTCGAAGCGGGCCATCGCATCCGCCGTATCGCTGCGCCGGATCTTCTCCTGCGCCTGCTTCTTGCGCGAGGCATGCACGTGCCGTTGCACCAGGACGCGCTGCTTCTCGCGCGCCAGGGCGAGCTTATCTTCCAACTGCATTATATCAGACTGGTACTGCTCGACCAGCCCGTCGCATTGGGTCTGCTCCTTGTCAATTGCTTCGGCGCGTTCGCGGTAGCGCCGCTTTTCGACAAGGGCTTCGCGCGCAAGGTCTTCGCGTCCTTTATCTACGGCAAGCTGGGCCTTGGCGCCCCAGTCCTTTTCCCGCTTCCGCACTTCGTCGGATTCGCGTTGCATTTTCTTCTTCGTGGCCATGGCCCCCGCGCAGGAGGCCTTCACCTCCACCAGCGTGTCTTCCATTTCCCGGATCATCAATTTGACCAGCTTTTCCGGATCCTCCGCCTTGTCGAGCATCGCGTTGATGTTCGAGCTGATGATGTCGCGAACCCGTGTAAAGATACCCATGAATTCGTCCTCCAACTCATTTCGATGCCGCACCGTTCAGCCAGGTTGCCGGCGCGGCGCTTGTACGTTACGTCCCAATCTGCAACGTGGCCCCAGCGTGCGCGGTATCACACCGCCAGGCGGGCGTCACGGTTACTCCCAAGTCCATCGCGTGCGGCGCTTTCCGCTCGCAAAGCCAGCCCGATCGCAGCAAGGCGGCGTGGACCAGCGCCGATGCCAGCGCTAGCGATTCGCCCCCATCGTGAAGGATTCGCAGGCCCGCATCGAACTCCGACGTTTCCGAGACGGGAGCGCACCACGCGATATGCGTCGTAAATTCGACGGGATCCAGGCCCAATTCTTGCGATTTAAGTAGTAGCCGAACTACTGTCCCAGGGCGAAGATAACGGCCCATGCGCAACCGCAATCCTGCACGTCCAATATTGAGGACTCGAGCGCATCCCTCGCCCGTCGCGCCATAACGGTACTGGGCGTTGGTGAATAGTGGCAGACGCGCAAATCCCCGCTTATCATCGCCGCAATATGGGCGGGGCTTCGCAGTGGATTGCGCCGGGTTGGTATGGATTGGTTTCGTACTCATGGCTGCTTTAGCGCAACCCATGTGCCAACTATGCTTGAAATCTGTAAATTATCTCGCTGCAGTACTTTGACTGGCGAAACCCGTTTCTGGGGCCGTTCACCCGGTTTGGACTGGAAACCAAGCTGTGGTGGTGGCAACCTTCATGAGGCGAGGTTCGCCAACCCGGTTGCACCATCCTGTCAAGTCCCTGGCAAACCCGCATGGTCCGCTGTAAGTCCCGAGAATTCATGCTATAGTATCGAGCAGCTACCTTGGCCCATTCGTCCGGGCCAGGCCGCGAGGGAGGGACGACTTTCGCGGTAGAAACGATCATTCGCAGGTACGTCCGTTTGAGCGGCGTCGACGGTGGAGAGGGAGCACTCCATGTATCGAGCCTGTCACGGGAAGCAGGTGCTCGGACCCTTGATGATTTGGGCACTAGGGTTTACGTGTGCGGTCGCGGGTGAGGCGGTAGGTGAACCAGAGGGTACTGCCGCAAGCGACTTGACGCAACTCAGCCTCGAGGACCTCATGAGTATCGAGGTGACCAGCGTTTCCAAACGTGCCGAGCCCCAGCGGCTGGCCCCGGCCGCGGTCTATGTTCTCACGGCTGAGGATATTCGACGCTCGGGCGCGACCACGTTGCCGGAGGTCTTAAGGACCGTTCCGGGCCTGCACGTGGCGCGCCTTAACGCAAACTCCTGGTCCGTATCCGTTCGCGGATTCAGCGGGCAGTACGCGAACAAGCTATTGGTGCTCGTCGACGGGCGTTCCGTCTACACGCCGTTGTTCTCCGGGGTGTTTTGGGAAAGCCTCGATGTGATGCTCGAAGACATCGAGCGTATCGAAGTCATCCGGGGCCCAGGCGGCACCTTGTGGGGAGCGAACGCGGTAAACGGGGTGATCAACATTATCACCAAGAAAGCCAGCGAGACCACCGGCGGCGTGTTGTCTCTAGGCGGCGGCACCGAGGATGAGGTGTTTGGGCGTATCCGTTACGGCGGGCCGCTTGGCGATCTTGGCTTCTATCGATTCTACCTGGGCTATTCCAACTACGACGAAGCGGAATTTCAATCCGGGAAGAACGCGAATGATGCTTGGGACTCGACCTTCGGAGGCTTCCGAATTGACCTGACCCCTGATGAGTCCGACACGGTGACGATCGAGGGGCGGGCATCGGGCAATGACACGTCGGAAACGCTGGATTCGCTCACGCGGACGTTCCCCTACAGTCAGCGAATCGACGGCAGCGAGGACTTGGCGAGGCGGAGCCTTGTCGCGCGTTGGAACCGTAATCTGGTTAATGAATCCCGCTTTCAGCTTCAAGCGTACTACGACTACTTCGAATCCGATGCCACGAGCATATTGCAACGCGAGCACACCGTGGATCTTGACTTTCAGTATGAGTTCGACGCGGGTGAGCGGCACCGCATTGTGTGGGGTACGGGATTCCGGTATGTGAGCGACGACATTCGTGGATCGAAACTGCTGTCATTGGACCCGGATGAACGGGACCTCAAGATATTCAGCGCGTATCTGCAGGACGAGATTAAGGTGATTCAGGATACGCTCAGCCTGACGCTGGGGGCCAAGCTGGAACACAACAGTTACAGCGGCCTGGAGATACAACCCAACGCGCGGCTGACATGGACCCCTGCGGACCGGCACACCATATGGATTGCCGCGTCCCGGGCCGTGCGGAGCCCATCCCGCGCCGAACTCGACGTGCGCCTGGAGAGCATCACCACGCGCCGTCTGGTCGTTGCTCTTTACGGGGATAACGATTTTGAATCGGAAAACGTGCTTGCTCTGGAGGCAGGGTACCGCGTTCAGTTGCACGAAACGGCCGCCCTGGATCTGACGGTATTTCACAACCGGTACGATGATCTGAGGACGGCGGAGTTTCGGCGTCCATTTATCGAGATTGAGCCCCTTCCTGTTCATATCGCCAATCCCGTCGTCGCCGACAATAATATGTCGGGAACAGCCTACGGGTTCGAAGCGGCATTGGATTGGCGTCCGAAGGAGTGGTGGCGCGTCCGAACGGGATACTCCTATCTCGAGATGGACCTCTCGCCGAATCCCGACACCATCGACATCCTGTCCGGCGCCGTAGAGGATGAATCGCCGGAACAGCAGTTTTTCATGCACCACAGTTTCGATTTGCCGCGCAATGTCGAAATTGACGCGACGTTCCGGTATGTCGACACCATCCCCGCCCTTGGTGTAGACGATTATCTGACCATGGATATCCGGCTCGCCTGGTTGCCGCGCGAGAATCTCGAGTTTTCCCTGGTCGGCCAAAACCTCCTTGAAGACTCCCACCTTGAGTACGCGCCCAGTTTCATCAACACGGTGCCCACCGAAGTGGAACGGGGCGTGTACGGAAAGGTTACATGGAGGTTCTGAGGCGAAAGGCGACCGGTCTTCGTCGCACAGGCCCCATGTCCACGCCGCACCTATGTCTCAGATTGCTGATCGGTATCGTCGTGGCTCTCGTGGGGGCGAGCGATACCGCAGTCATGGGTGCGTCCCGCGAGGCGCCGACCGAGTACGAAGTCAAGGCCGCATTCATTTTTAAGTTCGTCAGTTTTGTCGAGTGGCCGGAAGAGTCCTTTCCGGAAGACGATACGCCGATTCGAATCGGCATTTTGGGCGAGGATCCATTTGGAGCGGCATTGGACCGCACCATTGAAGGCAAGTCGGTTCGCGGTCGAACGCTCGAAGCCAAGCGGTCGAACGATGTGGAAAAACTAACTGCCTGCCACATCGTGTTCATCGCCCAGCCGGAGCCCGCAGGAATCTCAACGCTGACAACGAGATTGCACGAGCGTCATATCCTGACAATTGGCGATACAGCCGACTTCGCGAAACGCGGTGGCATCATCAATTTCATCGAACGGGAGGGCAAAATCCGGTTTGAGATCAACGCGAAATCCGCACAACAGGCGCAGGTCCGCATCAGTTCCCAACTCATGAGTCTGGCGAACGTGGTCGAGTCCGACGAAGATGGGGAGGAGGACCGTGAAAAAGCACCGGCTTAACGATCTCTCCATCGGCAAGAAGCTGACGCTGCTGGTGATGCTGCCGAGCGTCGCGGCGCTGCTGCTCGCGACCACCGCGATTGTCGCTGTGGATTTGGTGACCTTTCGAAACTCCACGATTGAAGATCTCCGGGCGATTGCTTCCGTAATCGCCGAGAACAGCGCGGCGGCAGTCATGTTCGACGCCCCGGGTGAAGCCGAGGACATCATGTCGGCCATGTCGGTGATGGAGGAGATCCAGACCGCGTTCATCTACGGTGGTGAGGGTGAGTTGTTCACGCACTGGCATCGCGTACCCGTTCAGGAACACCAAGATGATCCCGGCATTCCGGCGCGCGCGGTGTCCCTTTCGTGGAAAGAGATGATCGTCGTGACGCCGATCGAGCGCGACGGCACGCCGGTGGGAACCCTGGTGCTCCATGCCAACCGAAACTCCTTCTGGGCTCGCGTGATGCGGGACATCGTCGTGTTCGCCCTGGCCATCGGAGCGGCACTGATTCTGGCGCTGGCGCTACAATCGCGGTGGCGGTACTTGATTACCGACCC
>CAZWDH010000092.1:0-22248 GCA_964632865.1 uncultured Nitrospiraceae bacterium | reverse complement strand
AATCTACATTACGGACGCCCGCTTGAATCTCGTTCCGGTTGGGACTCCGGGGGAATTGTGCATCGGTGGGGTACAGGTCGGCCGCGGCTACATTAACCGCCCGGAATTGACTTCGGAACGATTCCTGCCCGACCCCTTCAGCGATGATTCCAAGGCTCGAATATTCCGCACGGGAGACTTGGCGCGATACGAGCCCGATGGAACAATTCAGTTTCTGGGACGAATCGATCATCAATTGAAGATTTATGGACAACGGATCGAGCCTGGTGAAATCGAAACGGCTCTGAGACAATGCGAAGGCGTGCGGGATGCCGTCGTGACCGTGTTTTCTACTCGGCCCGGTGTCAAGAAACTGGCCGGGTATGTGGTGCCGAGGCAGGGTGGCCACCTCGAACCGGACGTACTGCGTGAGCAATTGCGCCGGACGCTTCCCGCATTCATGATCCCCGCGCACATTGTGCAACTGGATGTGTTTCCAGTCACGACGAATGGCAAGATAGACCGTGCTTCGCTGCCCGACCCCGCAAACTCAGGGCGACCGGTCGCGTCGCCGCCCCGAGACGCCTGGGAAACCGGCCTTTCTCGAATCTGGGCGGCGGTCTTGGACTCCGGGGACGTCGGCCGATCCGACAACTTTTTTGACCGGGGTGGAGACAGTATTGCCGCGGTTCAGTTGGTGTCGCGCATACGTGATTTCTACGAAGTGGAAACCAGCGTTCGATTTGTCTTCACCTTTCCGATGTTGTCGGAACAGGCGAGCGAAATCCGGAAAGCTGTAGAACGGGATCATCCTCCAAGCAGTACGCGAATAACCCGGCGGGCCCACTCGGAATCCGCTCCGTTGTCCTTTGCGCAACAACGCCTTTGGTTCCTGGAACAGTATCTATCGGGCCATACCGCATATAACTGCGCGTTCGCCTGCCATATTCGCGGTTCGCTGGACACCGCGATACTCCAACAGAGTCTCCACACGATTGTGCAGCGCCATGAGATCTTGCGGACGACTTACCGCGAGCGCGACGGAGAGCCGGTGCAGGTAATCTCCCCGCAGTTGCCCGCTTATTTCGACACTCTCAAGCTGGGCGGCACGACCCGCGCGGCACGGGTAGCGGAGGCATTGCAGCGGATCTCCGTTGCGGCGCGTATGCCCATTGATTTAGAGGCCGGACCGCCATGTCGTTTCACGCTACTGCGCGTAGATGATGACTACGCCATTTTGGGTGCCGTCTTCCATCACATTGCCTTCGACGGTTGGTCCTTGCGCGTGTTCCTGCGAGAACTGGCCGATCGCTATGAAGCAGGGGGTGTCGGCTCGACCTCGGAAGTTCCGGAGTTAGCGCTCCAGTACGCGGACTTCGCGGTGTGGCAACACCGTTGTCGAGACGCAGGCCTCTGGGGCGCGCAGTTGGATTATTGGCGGAAGAAGCTCTCCGGACCCTTGCCGGTGCTCGACTTGCCGCTGGACCGTCCGCGACCGGCCGGGCAGTCGTTCCGCGGATCCACGGTTTCGATGCAATTCGATGCAGAACTGACCGCGTCGCTAGTAGAACTGTGTACTGCTACCGGCGCTACATTGACCTCCTGTGTTCTCGCGATTTGGAAAACGCTTTTTCTGCGCCATACCGGCCAGGATGACATTATCATTGGCATCGCGACCGCTGGGCGCAGCCGGACTGAGATCGAGGACCTGATCGGTTTCTTCGTAAACACGCTCGCACTTCGCACGGATCTCTCAGGAGATCCCACGTTTCGTGAGGTGCTGGTTCACGTGCACGAGGCCGCGCTGGAGGCGTACGCGAATCAGGATCTCCCATTCGAACAAATTGTGGCTCAAGTCGAGCACGACCGTTCATCGAATCGGCAGCCGGTTTTTCAGGTCTTGTTTGCGGGCCAATTCGCAGTACCGGAGGAGGTGCACTGTAACGGCGTGTCGATCGCTGTCGAGGAGATTCACAACGGAACATCCAAGTTTGATTTAACGATCTCCATGTACGTGCACGACCAAACAATCCGAATGGTCCTGGAATACAACACGGACGTCTTCGAAGAATCCAGCATGAAGCGCATGCTTGAGCGATGCCGACTGCTCGCGCACAACGTCTCCCTCTGTCCCGACCTACGTGTTTCTGGGATTTCAATTCTTGCCCTGGCCGATCGCGACTTCCTGCTGTCAGTCCAAAACGGAACGACGCAAGAGCACGTAAGTGAAATGAAGGTGCATGACTTCGTTCTTCTTCAAGCCGAGCGCACACCAGATGCGATCGCGATGCGTTTCAAGGGAATGCTGGTAACCTACGCCGAACTGCATGCGCGGGCCGAGCATCTGTCCACGCTCATTACCAAAAGAGCGCCTTCCGAAGACGCAATCGTTGGGATCTTCATTGAACCGTCGCCGGAAATGGGGATTGCCGTGCTAGCGACCTTGATGGCAGGGAAAGCTTATCTTCCCCTCGCGACGGATTACCCATCGGAACGTCTGACGTACATGCTGGAGGACGCGCACGTAGCCATCGTGCTGACGACCCGGTCCCTGAGTGCACGGATACCTGCAAGCGCTTCCGATTGCATGTGCATGGAGGACCTCGCAGGACAGAACTCCGGTGGGCACCCGCCGCGGAAGGACTCCAGGCCACCTGGTAAGGACCCGGCGTATCTGATGTACACCTCCGGTTCGACCGGGCAACCAAAAGGGGTCGTAATGACGCACCGCGCTCTGGTCAATCTCCTGGACTGGCAACGGCGGCATTCAGCGGCGACTGTGGGCACGAAAACCCTTCAGTTCGCGCCCCTCAGTTTTGATGTCTCGTTTCAGGAACTGTTCTGTACTTGGTCGACCGGTGGCACGGTCATATTTGTGGATAGCGAGACGAGGCGTGACCCTCACGCGCTTCTGGATATCGTCACTAGAGAAGGAATCGAACGCCTTTTCTTGCCATTTGTCGCCCTGCAAAGCTTGGTGCAAGCGGGGGTGCAAACCAACACGTTCCCGAAATGCCTGAAGGAGGTAATCACGGCCGGTGAGCAACTCCGTATTACAGATGACCTACGGACGTGTTTCTCGAATCTTCCCGGGTGTACGTTGATCAACCAGTATGGCCCTACGGAGACCCACGTCGTTTCCGCACATGCCCTCTGCGGCGCGCCGAAGGATTGGCCTGTCTTTCCTCCGATTGGCAAGCCAGTTCACAATGTGGGATTGTACGTGCTCGATTCAAAGCTACAACCAGTGCCTCCCGGTATTTCCGGCGAACTGTACATTGGGGGAGCAGCGCTGGCTGCCGGATATTTGAACCGGCCGGACCTTACGGCCACGCGTTTTCTGGAAGACCCGTTCAGCAGCAAGCCGGACGCCCGGATATATCGCACGGGAGATCTTGCGCGCGTATCGCCAAATGGAGAGTTCGAGTTCTTGGGGCGAGTCGATGGGCAAGTGAAGGTTCGCGGATATCGCGTCGAGACCGCAGAGATTGAGGTCGTCCTATCGAAACACGAAGCGGTGAAGGAAGCGGTTGTGATTGCGGTGAAAGGTTGGGAGGACGCAGGGTCAAGCGGCGGTACACAGTTGGTCGCGTATTTAGTGTCTCATGACCAGAAGCTCCGGACCGAGGTTGGGCCGCGAGAACTCCGAGAGTATGTGGAAAGCATTCTGCCGCCCTACATGGTTCCGACGTCGTACGTTTGGTTGGATTCGCTTCCGTTGACACCGAGCGGTAAACTCGATCGCAGGGCGTTGCCGGTACCCGATCGCGTGGCATATGGTGTACCGACGGTGGACGCCACACCGCCGCGGAACGATGTCGAGCGCGCCGTCGCGGCCATCTGGTGCGAGGTGCTGAACCTTGAACAACTGAGCATCCATGACAACTTCTTCGATTTGGGCGGGCATTCTCTGCTCTCCGTTCGAGTCGTCTCCCGGATTCGGGACGCGTTGCAGATTGACGTGCCGGTTCGGGCTCTTTTCGAGAACCAAACCATCGCCGAATTCGCGTTAACCGTCGAAGAGATTCTGCTCAAGGAGATGGAATCGCTCGCGGCACGCGATGCAGCCGTTGAATCGACCGAGGATCGCCGCCTTTGAGTAGTGACAGCCGTAAAGAACTCGATGCGCGCCGGGACCGGCTGCCAGATAAGTTCAAAGCACTCCTGGAGCAACGCCTGCAAGGCGGCAGCACGGGTGCGCCGAAAACGAGTATACCGCAGCGAGACCCGTCCCAACCCCTGGTGCTTTCGTTCCAGCAGGAGAGTCTGTGGTTTCTGGAGCAGTACACAGGGGGTCATGGGGCATACAACATCCCGATTCTACTTCGGCTGCGGGGAGATCTGGACGTCCTTCGGCTACGGGAATCCCTTGAAACCACAGTAAGTCGGCACGAGTCATTGCGAACTCGTTTTCGTTCGGAAGACGGTGTTCCGGTGCCGGTTGTCGAGCGAGATGCGAGGTTGATATGGTCGGACGAAGACGCCACCGGATTCCAGCACGGGGAAGTGCAGGAACGCGTTGCCGCAACGGCGTCCCAACCTTTCAGTCTCGCTGAGGGCCCGCTCATTCGCGCAACTCTGTATCGTCTCGGACCGGACGCGCACCTCTTTTGCATCGTTGTCCACCACATCATATTTGACGGCTGGTCCATTGAGATTCTGCTGAACGAGCTGTCGGCAAATTACGAGAGTTCCTCGGTTCCGCAGCTCCCACTTCAATACACAGACTATGCCATATGGCAGCGCTCCCAACTCGAAGACCATGCCGTTGAAGACAGTCTCAATTACTGGAAGCACCTGCTGAGAGGGCCCCTGCCCGTCCTGGAGTTGGTCACGGATCGGCCGCGTCCACCGCGGCAGACGTTCCGAGGCCGCCAGGCCAACCGTACCATCGATCAACGTGTGGGCGAGCGCATCCGGAAGTTTGGACACGATCGATCGGCGACCCTGTATGTGACAATGCTGTCAGCGTGGGCGGCTCTGTTACACCGATACACCGGCCAAGAGGACATCATTACCGGTACGGGAGTCGCGGGGCGAACGCACACGGAATTGGAAGGATTATTAGGATACTTTGTCAACACACTCGCGCTTCGCATCGACCTTAGCGATGAGCCCGGTTTTGAGACCCTTCTCGGGCGCGTAAAGAAGTTGATGCTGGATGTTTCCGAGCACCAGCACGTGCCGTTTGAACAAGTGGTTGCCGCGACGCATCCGGACCGTGATCCCAGCCACTCGCCATTGTATCAAGTGATGTTCGTCTTTCACGGCGCGCAGCGTGGCGGCATCAAGCTTTCGGAGGTCGATGGTCGTGTAGAGCATATCCACAACGGGGGCGCACAGTTTGACCTCACTCTGGCAGTCACCGATAGCGCGGAGGGGCTGCTGGTCACCGTTGACTATAACATTGATCTTTTCGAACCCTCGACTGCTGACCGGATTCTCGAACATTACGAAAGAATTCTGGTGTCTGCGTTGGTCCAACCGAATGAGCCGATTGGTCTCTTGCCGCTTATGTCACAATCGGAACGTCGGCTGGTACTCGAAGAGTGGAACGCGACAAGCACGCCATATCCGAGCGACCAGTCTATCGGTGCCATTTTCGAGCGGCAGGCGGAGTCGACTCCCGAGGCGATTGCTCTGGAGTCTGGCAACCGCCAATGGACTTATGGCGAACTGGAGCGGGTGTCCAAAGTCGCAGCGAAACGTCTTCAGTTGGCCGGGGTGAGCACGGAATCCATTGTTGGCTTGTATACGGATCGAAGTCCGGAATCCATCATCGCTACGTTGGCGATTGTGCGCGCGGGCGGAGCTTATTTACCTTTGGACCTCGCTTACCCCCACGCGCGTGTCCAACATGTTCTTCACGCTGCGTCTCCCACCGTACTGATTGTGGACGGGGAATTGGCAAGAGAGTTGGTTGTCGAAGGCATTCCCGTCATGGAGCTGTCCGCGTTGTTCTCAGACGATAACGAGATTGGAGACTCGCGGTCGATATCCGGGGGCGCCGACCCTACAAGCTTAGCCTACGTAATGTACACCTCCGGCACGACTGGGAACCCGAAGGGCGTTTGCGTGGAGCATCGCAACATCGTACGGCTCGTGGCGGACACGGACTATGTCTTGTTGGGAGAAGATGAAACGATCTTGCAGCATGCACCGCAAGCATTTGATGCCGCGACGTTCGAGATTTGGGGCGCCCTTCTCACCGGTGCGAAACTGGTCGTCGCTCCGCCGGGTCCGCTGGGCCTTGATGAGCTGAAGGATGCAGTTTCGCGTTATGGGATTACGACACTCTGGTTGCCGGCCGGATTGTTCCAGACGTTGGTCGATGCGGATGCTACGGCCTTTCGCGGTGTACGCCAGTTACTTACTGGAGGTGATGTTGTTTCGCGCGACCACGTGGCGAAGGTACTCGATGTGTGCCCGGATTGCACGGTTATCAATGGCTATGGTCCCACGGAGGGCACCACGTTTACGTGCTGTCACCGTATGATTCATGGCGACACGATTGAGGGTAGCGTCCCCATCGGGAAGCCCATCGCGAACACGCGCGCGTATATCCTGGACGCGCACAAGAATGCGACGCCAGTTGGAGTACCGGGTGATTTGTATGCGGCGGGCGAGGGTGTCGCGCGCGGCTATTTGAACGAGCCGGAGTTAACCGCGCAGGTGTTTGTAGACGATCCGTTCCGGTCGGGCGGGCGAATGTACCGGACGGGTGATAGAGCTCGTTGGCGATCGGACGGAACCGTCGAATTTCTCGGGCGTCAGGACGGTCAGACTAAGGTCCGCGGTTTCCGGGTGGAGTTGGGCGAGATTGAAACGGTCCTGCGTGCGCACCCAGGTGTCGATCAGGCGGCTGTTATTGCCGCGGCATCCGACAAGCGCGCGGACAAGCAACTCGTCGCCTACGTCGTTCTTCGTGGCGATGAGGGCGCGTTCGATGCAGCAGTTCTGAAGCGCTTCGTTAGGGAGCAGTTGCCGGAGTACATGGTGCCGTCCTTGTTTGTACGCCTGAAGGAATTGCCCCTGACTCCGAATGGCAAACTCGACCGCCGGGCATTGCCCAGCCCAGAGCAGGAAGTACCGGCGGGCTCGCGGTCGACACAGACGGAACCGCGAACTGATGCGGAAAGACAGATCGCAGCCGTTTGGCGGGATATCCTTTCAGCCGAAGTGATAGGAATCGACGACAACTTCTTTGACCTTGGAGGACACTCGCTACTCGCCGCCCGTGTCATTGCAGCGGTGAATGCTTCTTTCGGGATAACAATTCCGCTGCGGGCGTTATTTGAAACGCAAACGGTTCGTGGCCTCGCGGTCGTGGTTGCCGCTGCGATGAGAACCGGAGATAGTTCCAGTACCGAAACTGAGACCGGCCCGAGAGACCCATGTTTAGTAGCACTCCAATCGGACGGATTGAAAAGACCGTTCTTCTGCGCCACCGGCGCGGGCGCGGCGACGGGGTATTACAGCCCGTTGGCGTCGTATTTCAAAGGAGATCGTCCTTTCTGGGGCCTCCAAGACCCCGATCTGGACGTATCCTACGAATCATACCCCACGGTGGAAGATCTCGCGAGCCGGTATATTACGGCCATTCGCACGGTCCAGCCCTCGGGTCCCTACATACTCGGGGGCTGGTCTTTTGGTGGAATGGTCGCCATCGAGATGGCGCAGCAACTTCACCAACTTGGTGAGCGGGTCGCGTTCCTGGGCATCATTGATTTGGCGTTGCCGGGCAGTGCCGCCGCTTCCCGAACGGCCGTTCAGAGATTTTGCCATCCATTCCTGGCATTTGTGCGATGGTGCAGGTTGCTTGTCACGATGCGCCGAACCGTTTGGGGATACGCGCTGGACTCGATGAGCGTCGCACTGACGGCACTAGCGGGCAGGCGAGATCCTGCGCTGAATCATTTGAGAGTGAAGGATTACGTGCAGTGGGTGCGCCACGATCTTTCGACCCAGCATGAACTCGAGCTGGCCGGCATCGCGAATCCGGAGGCGCAGTATCGAAGGCTTACGCTAATCCACGAGCCCTTCGTTTGGCATGTATTCAAAACTTTGCGGGCTCGGACCAGGGCACTCGCCGATTACGTGGTTCAGCGTTACGAGGGGCGCATCACGTTACTGCGATCTTCCGATCGCGAATCGGACGAAGCGAATTTGTCCTACGGTTGGGATCGAATCGCCGAGCACGGTGTTGATGTGCGCCTCGTTCGAGGTAGCCATTCGGCACTGTTGAGAGAGCCTTGGGTGAAAGCTCTGGCTCAAGAGCTGCTGCAGTGCCTGGACGCCTTGGAATAAACCCTGCAGATTTCGGAAGGGCAGATGGGGTACTTTGCGTTCCTCCTTTTCGGAGATACATCATAACGGGCAAGTACTCAAAGGCAATTCCTACATTCAGAATAAGCCGGCTTGCCGTTGGCCATCACTCAAACAGGAGCCATGCCAACTTGTTCTTGTGCGTGTTGTAGCGTTGTCTTATTAAGAACACGCAGGGCTTCCGGTTGGGAACCCTGCTGTTCGTCATCTACGGCGCTTGCATAAGTTGCGCATTCCGATGAATCGGATCGGGCACATCCGAAGAAACGTGATCGGTGATTCCGGGGCACCGCGATGAGGAGCGGTCTTCGAAGCATTCGTTGTTGGTGAACTCATGATGGCTGCACTGAATCGGCGTGCGGATACGGGCCCTCATTTCTGGCGGGACGTGGCCGGGCACGAAATCAATATCGTCCTGCAAAGTGGTTTCGAGTTCGTGACGGTTGAAGTGAAGTCTGGGGAGACCATATCCGCGGACTGCACAAAGGGAATCGAGTTTTGGCGCACGCTGTCCGGTCAGGAGAATGCTCCGGCAGCCGTGGTCTACGGCGGCGCAGTTGCTTTGTTGCGTTCGGGGACTGCTTCCTACTCCTGGCGAGACTGGATCTAGTCGGGAGATGATCCTCGCACACGACTTCTGAGGATCGACCTACGATAAGAGTACCGCCAAAAGTGTGCCACTTTTTTTGAGAAGCATGACATGTGATGTAGAGTTGAATAACCCTAGGTGGTTGGCGCTGTGCTGATGGTTCGGTATTCAGTGGGTTACACGGCATCTCAATTCCGGCATCATAACCCAAAGGCCGCGGGTTAGAATTCCGCCCCCGCTAGTGCGTGAACAACCTACAAGGACTATTCCGCATTCACACGCGCCCGGACCACCCCGCGAGTTCCATGCACGTCATGCCGACCGCCGCATGACTCGTTTGGTAACGCAACGAGAGAAGAGCTTTTTGCCACGGGCTGCTAGCTCCTGAAATACAGAAATGGGTCGGTCTTCGGCATGGCTTTGCCGCGTTCCTGATGATCTACTTGTCATTTTACGGAGAAGTAGAAACCCCATCCGCCCCCAAGCTGGTCGATCTTGAGTAGCACGGAGTTCGTGCCTTTCTTGAGAGCCAAGCTTACCGTTTCGTCACCAGGACGCGCGGTACGGCTGGCTTTCGAAGTCAGCAACAAGTCGCCATTCAACCACAACTTGATGCCGTCGTTTGACCCCAGCTCCACGATCATCTCGGTGTCCGCGTCTGCCTCAAACTCACGATACGCGTAGGCAACGCCTTCCTCGATCCCCGGCATGAGTTTTGTCAGGTCGACGTAGCCGATACGGCCGTTCTCAGTGCCGGTCCATCGCAATTTCTGTCCATTGATACCGGTGCACGTCATATCGACATCGAACTCCCTCTCCGGAGCGTAGACCTTGTCAAATCCGCTGCGGTCCGGGTTTTCGAATGGTCCCATGATCCGCCAATCCGTGACGTACGCGGGCGCGTTTGCAGCGCTCTGGATGAATTCCGCGATTTCGTCCTTATCGCCCTGTTCACTCAACTGGGTGATTTCGTGTTCTTCGACGATGCGTGCGAACGCTTCAAGCACTACCGGCATTTCTGAGGGGTCGAGATAGGCGGTTCCTCCTATGGTGAAGAAGTAGAGTCGCGTGTAATGAATCGGAAGGTGGGCGAGTTGCACACGTTTCAGCAAGGCTGCATCTCCCTGGCAAGCCGCTTCCGCTTTGCGAAACAGGTCTTCGGCGCGCTCCAGAAACTCCGGGGTTAGAAAGTCCATCTGGTACGGCGGCGAGAAGATGCTGAATTTCATCTCCTTCGGTTTGACGGCGTCGTGGGCCGTTCGAATGTATTCGGCGATATAGGGAGCTGCGGGCCCGTAGACATTCTCAACGTATTCGTTGATCAAGGACCACCCGTCTTGGTAGGGATCCCACATGAGTTGCGCGAAGACCCAGGCGCGCAAGCTCGAAAACTCGCCACCGCCGTGCGCGCGGACGTTATTGCCCTGCGCGAAGAGGCCGATGCAGTTCCGATCTGCGTAGAAACGCGGATGGTTTACGACGGATTCGAAATTCGGATAAGGAACGAGATAATGGCGAAAATCCGTGAAGTAGTCCCAGATCGTGATGGAGTCCGTGATCTTGCTCCACCCTTCGAGTCGCTCCACAAAAAGCAAGTGGTCGTCACACTGCCCGATGGCGTGGGCTTGACAGTATTCGTAGTGGCACAACCGAACCGTCACGTTCGGACGAGGCCGAATCGTCTTTGGGGGCGCCTCTGAGTAGACGTACGCGAAGGTTTGCAGGCGAACGTCCGGGTGCCGCTCTGCAACCACGTCGGCAATCTGGTTGACGAAATGCAGGATGGTCCCCGCGTGACTTTCTTCGGCAGCATCGAGCGCGGCACAGGACTCGCACTCGCAGTACCCATACCCGTCGTTCTGGTCTACGGAGAATACGTTGACTTCAGGATGCTCCGCGATCCAGTTCAATACGTTGTCTGTGGCAATTCGCACCACCTCCGGATTGGTCAGGCATAGTTGAGCGCCGGTATGTTTTCCCTGCCGCTCTCCGTCCACGAGCGAGAAATACTCGGGGTGTTCCTCGAAGTAGCGATCGACCGGTACCAGGTTATTGAACGTGTGTGCGAAGGGATAGATGATGAAGCTGCCACCCTTGTTTTCGGGGATTGGAACTATGGACGGATTCAGCCGGTTGTGCACGGCGAATTCCGTGTCGTAGGCTTCCCGGTACCAGGGTTCACGATACGCAAATGCGGGGGATTGACGATCGGGAAGTCCGTCCACACGCAAAGTCGGCTGTTTCGGAATCTTCGAGAACGTTGGGGTATACCAACGGCAGCCGAAGTGGTCGCGGAGCAAGCCCACCACCCCGTACAACGTCCCTCGTGGGACCCCTCCCGCGATGAGCAGCGCGTTGCCAGCGCGCTGGATGATGTACTCTTCCGGGCCGAAGGACGCCGGGGTCAGATCGCCGAGAACCGCTGGCGGCACGTCCTCAAAACCCACGTAAATCACCTTTGCATGGCCGGCCGTATTCTGGACGATGGGCAACTCGCAGTCGCTGATTTGCGCGATGTACTTCTGCAGTTCCCGCGCGGCAAACTGCTCCGTCTCAGTCGCTGCGGGCGAACTATAAATCACGTAGTCGCTTTGTCCATTCTCCACGAGTTGCGCGGACGCGCAAAGACCTGTCGCCCACAAAAGAATTGCGAGGCATGTGGATTTTGAATTCATAGGTCCCCCCGTTAACACGTCGTGTATGTGGACAAGCCACGATACAAGGTACTCCTGGTAAGCCAAGTATACGATCCCAGCCGTCGCAGGCTGCAAACATCCGATGGTAGCGGAGCGGCGACGTGAAGAATGACCGGACCCGGTGATTTCAGCTACACTAGGTATGATGATCGAAACATGGTCGCATCAGGCGCGGGATTCTTGGAGCCTGTGTTCGTTGCGGCTCTTGCCGCCCGGAGTTATCGACGCAAGGGGGGAACGGAACGTGCGTGTTGTGAAGAGCAGATTGGTCTTCCTGAAACCAGCATTACTTCTTGCTGCGACCTTGGCATGCGTCCTGCCATCGCTTGCTGCCTTTGCATACGAACCCGGCGGCCCTGAGGACCAGGGCTATGTAATCAGTGAGGAAGACCGGGCGAAGATCTTGGCGGCCCTGCCGGAACAAGCGCCCGTGCCGCCCAAGGAGGCGAGGAAGTTGCTCATCTTCGACGTCAACGTTGTTTATGGCGGCCATCCTTCTCGGTTCTATGCGAATTTGGCATTCCAGGAGATGGGCAAGAAGACCGGCGCGTTCGACGTCGTGATCAGCCGCGACCCTTCGGTCTTCGAGAAGGAGAATCTGGCCGAGTTCGACGCCGTCTTCCTGAACAACACCGTTGGCAACCAATTCGAGGATCCGGCCCTTCGGAAGAATCTGATCGAGTTCGTTTATGGCGGCGGAGGCCTCATGGGCGTGCACGGTACGTCGGTTGCCTTCTGGAACTGGGGCCCCGGCGGTGGCGACGATTGGCCGGAGTTTGGGCGTATGCTGGGCGGACGGGGTGCCAACCACCGTGACGCCCAGGAACGGGCCTATATGAAGGTGGACTCTCCTGGACACCCCCTTGTGGCGCCGTTTCCGGAAGAGGGTTTTGAACTGAGCGACGAGTTCTTTCGCGTCGGCGATCCATACTCCCGTGACCGGGTACGCGTGCTCTTCAGTATCGACGTGGACAAGACCGACCTCAGTGCAAAACCTCCCGAACGGGAGGACCAGGACTATGCCGTCGCGTGGGTGCGCAACTACGGCCGCGGACGCGTGTTCTATTCGACGGTCGCCCACAACCCCTATCAATTTTGGGATCCCGCGATGCTGGAGTTCTATCTGGGAGCGGCCCAGTTTGCTTTGGGCGATCTGTCGGCGCCGACCATCCCAAGCGCCAGGCTGACCCCGGCCATCGAGGCGCAGGAACAGCTCGGATGGCGGCTGGGCATCGTTGCCTACACGTTCCACCGCTACACGCTGTTCGAAACCATTGAGAAGACCGATCAATTGGGATTGGCTTACATGGGTGGTCTGGACTTCCAGAAAGTCAGCGCGGACATCGACAAGAACTTCAACGCGGATCTGAGCGACGAGGAACTAAAGGCGATCCGCCTGAAGCTGGACGATGCAGGCGTGCGCATGCTGACCTGCTTCTACTCCGTCATTCCGGGGGACGAGGAGGGCTGCCGGAAGGTCTTCGAGTTCGCGCGCAAGATGGGCATTGAAACCCTCATCTCCGAGCCTCCGCTGGAAGCGTTAGATACTATCGAGCGGTTCTGCAACGAGTACGAAATCGACCTTGCTATCCACAACCATGACCAGAAGGCGTCGCCCAACTACTGGAGCCCCGAGGCGGTCATGCAGGTCTGCGAAGGCCGCGGTCCCCACATCGGGGTGTGCGCCGACATGGGGTATTGGATGCGGAGTGGTATCGACCCCGTCGCCGCCGTCGCCACGATCGGCCACCGCCTGTTCGAGGTGCAGATGCATGACCTGAACGAGCTGAGCAGCGAAGCCCACGACGTGCCCTGGGGCACGGGTGTGGGCCGCGTCCGGGAGTTTCTGGAGGAGGTTCATCGCCTGGGGATCCGGCCCAAGATGTTCGGGCTGGAGTATTCCTACGACTGGCTGGATTCCATGCCCGAGGTCGAACAATCGGCACGGTTCTTTGACGAGGTGACGCTGGAGTTGGCGAAGTAGCGGTACCTTTACTACGACATAAAGCTTTCAATGAGGGGGATGCGACGTCGTGGACGACTTGATTGCAGCGCTTAAGACGTATGATTGGGGCGGCGACCGGGGGGCCTTGGCTGGCATCGACCAGCGAATTGTGGATGCGCGTGGAGCCAAGAAGGATCTGGCTGACATCGAGCGAGCCTTGCTCGAGGTCTTGCGGTCCGATGCAAAACTGCCAGCGAAAGAGTACATCTGCCGTCAGCTGGCCCTGATTGGAAGCGCCCAATGCGTTCCCGTCCTTTCCGACATGCTCCTTGATCCGGAAGCGTCGGATTGCGCGCTATTGGCGCTCGAGGCGATTCCCGATCCCTCGGCAGGCAAAGCCCTGCGGCGCGCGCTGGAGAAGGCCGATGGCGTTCAACGCGTCGGAATTGTCAATGCCTTGGGCGAGCGTCGCGACCGGAAGTCCATTCCCGTGCTTTCAAAAATGCGAAACAGCCCGGACTCGACGCTGTCTGCGGCTGCTGACGCCGCACTACGGAAGATTGAGACTGACAATTAGAACGGGGGCGCGCGCGATTGAAGCATCCGATCGTGTGCTGCCGCGGAGATGCGCGATGTCAAAGACGACCGGGAAGTATGAGGTAATCAGTCGCCGCACTTTCATGCGACGGACCGCCGCTGTAACGAGTGCCATTGCCGCACCGATGATAGTTCCGGCTTCCGCACGGGGCGCGGACGGTCACGTCGCCCCAAGCAATCGGATCACGATCGGTCAGATCGGGCGGGGGATTATGGGGCGGGGGCATGTAAACCATCTCGCGCAGAACCCGTCGGTGGAGGTTCTTGCACTTTGCGACGTGGATCGGACCCGGCTCGACGAGGGCGTGGCGCAGGTCGCAGCCCACTACGCCGAACGCATAGCCAATGGGACCTATCGCGGCTGCGAGGCCTATAACGACTATCGCGAATTGCTGGCCCGTGAAGACATCGACGCGGTACTGATCGCCACGCCGGACCATTGGCATACGCCTCTGTCCATCCATGCCGCGGAATCCGGAAAGGACGTCTACTGCGAGAAACCGATCTCCATCAACGTTGACGAAGGCCGCCAGCTTGTCGAAGCCATGCATCGCCACGGTCGCGTCTTCCAGAATGGGAGTCAGTACCGGACGAACCCCGCCATTCGACGGGCCTGCGATTTCATCCGGAATGGCGGGCTGGGCAAGATAACAGCCGCGTTCACCCTGTGGCGTCCCATCGGGGAGTCGATCGGAAGCGGACGTTTTCAGCCCTACGCCACGTGTGTGAACGCCGCGGTCATGGGCCGCTACTATACGACGCTGGATTTCGCCCTGCCGGGCGAGCCGGTGCCGGAAGGATTGGATTGGGATCTATGGGTAGGACCGGCGCCGTGGCGTCCTTACAACCCACTTTATCATATCAACCCCATGCCGGGCGTCGTGCCGTGGTCGTTCTGCGAAGACTTTGGCGTTGGACCTTCCACGTGGTACCACTCGCACGCGGCGGATGTGCTTCAGTACGCCCTCGGCTATGAAGAGAGCGGCCCCGTCGAGTTCATTCACCCCAGCAGTAACGAATTCCCGACTCTTACGTACCGGTATGCTGATGGCACATTGCTTCATTTGGTGGACGGATGGGGCCAGGTCAAGGAACTGTATGGTGCCGTGCCGGAAGAGGCCCGGCTGGATGGAAACTTCGGCGGCGTCGTCGTGGGCGAGCGAGGCTGGCTCACCACCATGTCGGACAACGCGGGAGTCACAGGCGGACCCGATGATCTCATGGCCGAGTACAACTCCCCGGCGCACGATGTTGACCTTGGAGGCAAAGACCACCACGGCAACTGGCTCGAATGTATCCAGACGCGTGAGAAGCCCCACTCCCATGAAGAAATCGGACATCGCGCGGCTTCCCTTGGTCACCTGACGATGATTGCCTACAAGCTTGGTCGCTCGCTTACGTGGGACCCGGCTCGCGAGATATTCCCCGAAGACGACCAGGCAAACCGTCTCCTGCGACGGGCCAAACGTGCACCCTGGCACACCTGAGGGACCTCAAGCCTGGTCGTAGTTTCCAGATGAGGAGTACGCGAACGCGCCAGTCTTGAACGTTCGACGGCGGGCCATGCGTTTGCGGACGTCGCAGTGAAGATGGCACCATAGCGGTGGCGCACGACTTGGGTGCGGAGTTTCAACGGCCTTCGGGGGAAGGCCGGTTCAGTTGGGGGTAGCAGTATGTCTTGTTCGCGTTCCCGCGGTTTCACACTGATCGAATTACTCGTGGTCATTGCCATTATCGGAATTCTGGCCGCGATCCTATTGCCCGCGTTGGCTCGCGCCCGGGAAGCCGCGCGAAGGGCGGTCTGTCAGAACAACCTCAAACAGATGGGGCTCGTATTCAAGATGTATGCGTCGGAATCGCGCGGATCGCGGTTTCCCCCGCGGCAGATTCTGGACGTCCATGGCAAGCTCTCCGACACAATGATATTCAATGGTCCCTCCGTCATGCCGGAGTATCTTACGGATGTAAACGTCGTGTGGTGTCCCTCCTGGGTCGGTGAGGGCGCAACACCGGTGGAGCGGTACGACCAGGGCGTGCGCGCCAACGGAACACCCATGGGCAACCAGAATGGGATCGTGGAGCCGGAAGAATTGTTGAAGGCTCCTTACAACTACACGGGATGGCTATTCATCGAGTCGGTGAACTTCCTGGGGTTCGACCTCGTGGGCGTTCCGGGAAGTGGCATCAATGGAAGGTATGAAGGCAGCGACTGGGATGGTACCCCACTAGGAGAACTGGGCGCCGCAAATGCGGCCTCTGGGGACGGCCATGTCTCCGATGAGGATTTCACCGTTTCGGCCGCGAACGCCGGGACCCAGGCCGGTGGCGGGGACGTGATACTTCGTTTGCGCGAAGGCATCGAGCGGTATCTCATTACCGACATTAACAACCCTGCTTCCGGTGCGGTTTCTCAGAGTGGAATTCCAATCATGTGGGACCACCTCACCCCGCAAATCAAGGGCTCGTGCCACGTTCCGGCCGGTATGAACGTTTTGTATATGGACGGTCACGTACGGTTCGAAAAGTACTTGGGCGCGGACACGCCCTGGATGATTACGATAGACGGGCCGCGCATCATGGGCCGGTACGATCGGGAATTCCGGTAGGCGTCCCATGATCGCATTGGCTACGGTCGGATTTCGAAGAGAAGCTTCCTCCCCTCGATTCGGGTTGCGTGTCGTTACTGCCAAGCGTCCACTCCCCCGCAGGCGCGACGATGGTATGTCCCCCTTGTGAAGGAGCACAAAGTATGTTTCGCGCGGTCAGTCTTGTTGTAGCGGCATTCGTCATTGGTAGTGCGTGCGTTGCCACCGCCGAAGACTGGCCCACATGGCGCTTTGACGGCGGCCGCACGGCTGCGTCCCCCGAAGCATTGCCTGCGGATTTACACCTGCTATGGATCCGCCAATACACGCCTCGAGAACCCGTGTGGGATGACCCATTGAACCGGGATCTCATGCCCTACGACGAAATCTTTGAGCCGATTGTATCTCGCCAAACGCTCTTTCTGGGCTTTAACGACAGCGACAAAGTCGTAGCGCTAGACACCGGCTCCGGTGAGGAGCGGTGGCGGCGGTACTTCGACGGGCCCGTACGGTTCGCGCCGCTGGCCTGGAATGGCAAGCTCTACGTCTGCTGCGACGATGGGTATCTCTACTGCTTGCGAGCGGACGACGGAACGATTGTTTGGAAGTTCCGGGGCGGACCATCCGACCGGAAAATCCTCGGCAACAAACGGCTGATCTCCACCTGGCCCGTCCGGGGTGCGCCGGTCATCGCAGACGGTGTCATCTACTTTGGGGCCAGCATCTGGCCCATGATGGGGATCTTCATCTACGCGCTTGACGCGGAAACCGGCGACCCACTCTGGGTGAACGACGGGCAGAGCATGGATTACATCTTGCAGCCGCACAATTCCCCGGCTTTCGCAGGCGTCGCGCCTCAAGGGTACTTCGTCATGGCAGGGGAGCGGCTTCTTGTGCCCGGCGGCCGATCCGTTCCTGCCGGTTTCAACCGGAGAACCGGGACGCTGGATTACTACCGGTTCGCCGAACACAACAAGACGGGCGGCGCGTTTGTTGCCGCCATTGGAGGCGTTTACTTCAATCACTATCGCGAAGGCGAAGTGAACATGTACGCCGTAGACACGGGCGACGCTTTGCTCTCCCGCATCGGCATTCAGCCGGTCCTGACGCCGGACACGGTCTTCTTTCGCGGTGATTCCGTTCGTGCGTTCTCGCTGAGTTCTCTCGCTGCCCCGACCGATAGTTCCCAGATCACACCGCGCTGGGAAATACCGGTAGACGCCACGGCAGATCTTATCAAGGCCGGCAACCGGCTTTACGCCGCAGGCGGAAATTCCGTGACAGCTTTGGAACTGAACGATTCCGGTCAGCAACCAATGATTGCCTGGCGAAAGCGCGTGCAGGGCGATGTGCGGCGTTTGATCGCGGCGGACGCCAAGTTGTTCGCAGTAACCGCAGAAGGCGGGATTCTATGCTTCGGGTCTACTTCCGAACAGGCCCGACACCATCTTTCGTCGCCGGTATACACCGACCCGACTCAGGACGCCGATGCCGCGTCCCGCCACATTCTCGAGGCAACGGATGTTCGCGACGGCTATGCACTGGTTCACGACGCGGACAGCGTGGACACGCTGATCGCCTTGGTCCAACGTTCGGACTTGCAGATTGTCGCGGTACAGCCTGACGAGAATCCCATCCAGGAATGGCGCCGCGTGCTGGACGATGAAGGACTCTATGGTGTCCGCGTGGCGGTGCTCCACGGTACACCCATGACGTTAGACCTTCCTCCGTACCTGGCATCGCTGACCGTCGTCGACAATCGAGAATCCAGCAGTATCTTGAAGGACCAGGAGCTTCTGAATCGACTGTTCCATTCCATGCGGCCCTATGGCGGAAAGCTCTGCTTACTCTCCAATCCAGAGAACGATCCCGCTGCCTTCACCAATTGGATTCGGTCCGGCCAGTTTCCCGGATTGACGATTGTAGACGCGCAGTTACAGGTCGCGTCGCGGGAGGGCCCCCTGCCGGGTGCGGGGCAGTGGACGCACATGTACGGGAACATTGCGAACACCACCAAGTCGGACGACCAACTGGTTCGGCTTCCGCTGGGCCTTCTCTGGTTCGGCGGCAGCAGTAACCTCGACGTCCTGCCGCGGCATGGGCACGGCCCTCCGGAGCAAGTCGTCGGCGGCCGCCTGATCATTCAAGGTATGGACTGCATGAGCGCGCGCGATGTTTACACGGGCCGGGTGCTCTGGAAAACCGAACTTCACGACCTCGGAACCTACGGCGTGTATTTCGACGAAACGTACAAGGATACCCCGACGGACACGCGTTACAACCAGGTTCACATTCCCGGTGCCAACATCCGGGGATCAAATTTCGTAGCGACGGAGGACCGCGTGTACGTCGCGCAAGGCAGCGCATGCACGGCACTCGACGCCGCGGACGGTGAGATCCTGCAAACGATTAACCTGCCGCCCGTGGACCCCACGGCCCGCCGTCCTCAAGGCCCGCCATGGGCCTACATCGGCTGCTATGAAAACACGCTGTTCGGCGGCTACGGATTCATGGCGTTCTCCGATCTGCTTGACAGCAGGAAGGAGGAGTACTCGATCTGGACGGACTTCGATACCAGTGCGAGCAAAGCGATCATCGCCTTCGACCGGTACACCGGCGACCAGCGGTGGCGCGTCGATGCAGTCCACGGGTTTCTTCACAACGGGATTGCGGTCGGCGGCGGAACCATGTATTGCCTCGATCGGTTGCCCTTGTTTTTGGAAGACCAACTGGAACGCCGGGGTATCGATCCGCCGGACAACTACAGGCTCATCGCGATTGATGTATCGACCGGGCAAATCCGATGGGAGAAGCATCAGGATGTGTTCGGCTCATTCCTGGCCTATTCCGCGGAAGACGACATCTTGCTCCAGTCCACCCGGCCGTCAAGAGACATGACCGAAGGTGAGGACGGAGCGCGAATGCTCGCCTACACCGGCGCCAGCGGTCGGAAGCTATGGGATACCGATACCACGTATTCGTCCGTTCCCATGTTGCACAACGGCCGTGTCGTGACCCAGGACGGCATGCTCGCGCTGCACACTGGGGAACCCGTAATGCGCGTGAATCCGCTTACCGGCATCGAAGAACCCTGGACATGGCAACGGCACTACGGATGCAACTATCCCATTGCCAGCGAGCACCTGCTCACATTTCGTTCGGCCGCTGCAGGCTTCTACGATTTTGAGCATGACGGCGGAACGGGCAACTTTGGAGGCTTCAAGTCAAGTTGTTCCTCCAATCTCGTGGCAGCGGACGGCGTCCTCAACGCGCCCGACTATACCCGGACGTGCAGTTGCAGCTACCAGAATCAGACGTCCCTGGCGATGGTGCATATGCCGGAATCCGAACTGTGGACATTCAACGCGTACACCACCGGCAACGCGCCGGTGACACGCGTGGGCATCAACATCGGCGCGCCGGGCGATCGGCGTGCTGATGACGGTACGCTTTGGTTGGACTATCCCAGCGTGGGAGGGCCCTCGCCGGAGATTCCGGTCGAGATCACGTATGCCGAATCGGAACCGGAACTCTTTCGTCATCATTCGTCGGAATTCGGTGGCGCGGGTTTTCCCTGGGTAAATGCGTCCGGCGTCGCGAATGTGAAGTCTTTGCGCCTCACGCTTGCGGCGGATGGCAGCGAGGAGCGGCCCTACACGGTCCGCCTTCACTTTGCCGAGCCTGAAGCGGTCGAGCCCGGAGCGCGGGTGTTCGATGTCGCGCTGCAAGGAACAAATGTGCTTGAACGATTCGACATCATTCGTGAAACCGGCCAGGAGCGCCACGGCGTCGTAAAGGAGTTCAGAAACGTTCCTGTGAAGTCCTGGCTGGATCTGGTATTCGAGTCTTCCGGCGCGAACGCGCCACTGCTTTGCGGCATCGAAGTGAATGCAGAGGGGGGCTGATGCGCGGATTTGCTTCGGTCGCATGTGCATGGTGTGTGATTCTGGCGCAGCCGGTTCTGGCGTGTGATGTGCCCGTGTTTCGCTACGCCCTCGAGCGTTGGCAACCCGACGCGTATGAGGTCGTCGTATTGCATGGGACGGCGCTGAGCGCGGATGACGCGGCGCTCTGGCAGACCATCACGCAGGCCGCGTCCGTTCCGGATTCGCTGAACCTTCGCATTCGAGGAGCGGATTCCGGACGCGTTCCGGACCCAGGACTCGAAACCCGCTGGAGGTCGGAAACGAATGCGGCCACGCCGTGGTTGGCCTTGTATTATCCGGCATCGGCCTCTCGGCAATCCCACCTCTGGGCGGGTCCGATTACAGAGTCGAATTGCGAAGCCATATTGGACTCGCCAGCCCGGCGCGCAATCGCACAGGCGCTCCTGGATGGTGAATCCGCAGTTTTTGTTTTGGTCGAATCCGGTGATGAAACGGCCGATCAAGTCGCCGCCGAGACCTTGGAGCGCGAGTTGGCAGCAGCCGAATCCACGCTCGAACTGCCCGGGCGGGTAGATGATGAAGTGCCGGACATCGACGAGCAGAAGGTCCGCATTGCCTTCTCGATGGAGCGCGTATCGCGCAAAGATCCCAGCGAGCAGATCTTTGTCGAGATGCTTCTCGGAAGCGAACCCGGCCTGCGCACTATCGACGCGCCGATGGTGTTCCCGATTTACGGCCGGGGCCGCTCGTTGTATGCGCTGGCGGGAAAAGGCATCAACCCCAAAACCATTCGTCAGGCTTGTACACTGGTCGCGGGGCCGTGCAGTTGCGACATTAAGGATGAGAATCCCGGCATCGACCTCCTTTTTGCCGTGAACTGGGATGCGCGCATTGACGAATTCTTGTTGGGAAACCCGGAGCCGGCGGTAGTTCCTGGGCCGGCCCTGCTCCAAGCCTCCGAACCGAAGACTATCGAAGGAAACAGCGAAAGCGACGCTACCATTGGGACAGCTTCGGTGGGTATTGCTCAAGCTGGCGCGATCGACAGCCAGGAAGAAGTCTCCCGTGGCCGGGCAATCTCTCCGCTTGTGAGTGTCGCGTTGGCGATTACGGTCGCCATAGTCGCGGTACTCGCGGGTTCGGTCGTGTTGGCGTTTCGGAAAGGCGGGAGTGAAGCATGAGTCTTTGGCGGCTAGTGCTTTGCGAAATCCGGCACCGCAAGATTGATTTCGGTGTGAGTGCCGCCGTAGTTACGCTCGCCGTTGCTTTCTTTGTCGCGGTCATGACCTTGCTGAGGGCTCATGAAGCCAAGGCGGCTGACCTTGCCTCCATTCGACATGAAGAGACGCTGGCGTTAATGCGTGCCGTTGAAGACGATTACCGCAAGATCACGCTGAAATCCGGATACAACGTTCTGATTCTGAGTCAAGACCAGAATCTCGCCGAATTCTATGCACAGGGATTTGCAACGAAGTTCCTCCCGGAATCATACGTGACTCGGCTCGCGGAATCGCCGCTTGTCACGGTACGTCACCTGATGCCAACCTTAAGCGAGGCCATTGCCTGGCCCGGACGAGAAGATGTGCAAGTAATTCTGATGGGCGTGCGAAGCGAGATCCCGCAGACTCATCTCGATCCAAAGGCG
>CAZWDH010000091.1:0-22266 GCA_964632865.1 uncultured Nitrospiraceae bacterium | reverse complement strand
ACCAGTGACCCCTTGCATGTCAAGCAAGTACTCTAACCACCTGAGCTAACCGCCCTAACGTAGGGCCGAATTCTACCAAAGGCGTCCTCTGAGAGTCAACGCGAGCGCGCGACACGAAACCAATGGTACAGTAAGATGAGCTTACCCGCCGCGTAATGGGAATCCGGGCGGTATCGAAGGGAGGATCTTCTAATGAAGGCAGTTGAAATTCGTGAGGCCTTTGGATTTGAGAACCTGGCAGTCGTGGACCGTCCGGCCCCCACGCCTGGACATGGTCAGGTCCTCATTCGCGTGCGCGCCACTTCCCTGAACTACCGCGACCTGATGACGATCCAGGGCGTGTACAATCCCCGGCAACCCCTCCCGCTCATTCCCCTGTCCGACGGCGTGGGCGAAGTGGAAGCCGTTGGCGAAGGCGTCGCGCGTGTGAAGGTCGGCGATCGGGTCGCGGGCATCTTTGCGCAAGGTTGGCTTTCCGGAACCCCGACCCGCGAACGGCTGCAACGCACCACCCTCGGCGGCCCGCTGGACGGAATGCTTACCGAATGGGTCGTCCTCCACGAGGACGGCGTCGTACACGTACCCGAGCATCTCACTGACGAAGAAGCCGCCTGCCTGCCCTGCGCGGCGGTCACCGCATGGAGCGCGCTCGTCCGTCACGGCAACGTCAAGGCCGGTGACACCGTCCTCACCCTCGGCACTGGCGGCGTTTCGATATTCGCGCTCCAATTCGCCAAGCTGCTCGGCGCCGAAGTCATCATCACATCGAGCAGCGATGAGAAGCTCGACAAGGCCAAATCGCTCGGTGCCGGCCACGGCATCAACTACCGCACCACACCGAAATGGTCCGAGGCCGTCCGCGAAATCACGAACGGTCAGGGCGCGGATCACGTCATCGAACTCGGCGGCGTCGGCACGCTCGAACAATCCATGCGCGCCGTTCGCATGGGCGGACAGATCAGTCTCATCGGCGTGCTGACTGGTGTCGAAGCGCCGCTGAATGTCACCCCCCTCCTCATGCAGGAGGTCCGGCTCCAAGGCATCATGGTCGGCCCGCGCGACGCTTTCGAGTCGATGAACCGCGCCATCACCTACCACAGGCTCCGCCCCATCGTGGACCGCGTCTTCGAGATGGAAGCGACAAGAGCCGCCTGCGAATACATGGCCGGCGGCAATCACATCGGGAAAGTGTGCATTCGTACCGCGCCCTAGTCTCCTGCACCCTAAAACCACGCTCAACGAGCACCCCTATTCCTATTCTGTTGTCCCTGCTGTGCCTCAAGTCAGACCCACGCTCGGTGATCGCACCCCTGAAACAGACGCTAAACTTTCTTTGCCCGTCCTGACGTGGTATACTTTTTCCTCCTTCCGGGCGGTTAGCTCAGCTGGTTAGAGCATCTGCTTTACACGCAGGGGGCCGGGGGTTCGAATCCCTCACCGCCCACCATTCTTCGTTCGCGTCTTGTGCGGTTATATCGCGAAAACTCCCGCCATTATTGGCGTTTCGCGATCGACGACACAATGTGCCACTTCCCTGCTTACCTGCAGCGAATCGGTCAAATTTGATCACCGAACGGCATCGTCCGCCAGGATCTGGTGTAATATTTGGTGTAATCGCGGAGGCGGTTTCAGCAGAAATCTCGGACGCGTCCATGACTTCCGGGAAAGCCGGAAGCTTCTCTACGGCGGAAGCGCCGTCAACAATCCCGAGGTGCGTATAGGCGCCTGCAGTGAGCGGGGATCGAAATAGCGCATCAGCGCTTGCGCTTGTTGGAGAGAAACACCGGCACGCGCGAGCATCGTCGCAAAGGTGTGACGGAGCGAGTGCACATCCACCGACCGGCCGTGGGCATCCTTCTTCGCGAATCCCGCGGCCTCCAGGTCCCGATCGAAAATCCGGGTCATCTTCTTCGGTAGGTCGAATAAGGGTCGGGTCGGGTCAAGCCGTACCGATATCGGCGCTTCACGAAGCGCAGCAACCTTCTGCGACGCCGTGAGCGCGCCTGCAATATGATGCCAATGGGCATCGGCCAGCTCCTTTCGCAGCGGAACCAGTGCACCACGACGCGCCTTTTCGTCTCGAGCCTTCAGCAGAATGTGCGGGGTCTCCGAATCGAGGAGGACTTGTCCCACCTGAACGCTTCGCAACTCTCAAAGGCGAAGACCGGTGTAAGCGAGGACGCGATACGCGATGGCCCGCTCCTTGCCCAACTCCGTGAGCTCCAGTCTGCGTATATCAGACAGATTCGCCTCCCCCTCACCGCGGTTTCCAGTCAGCGCGCGGTCCAAGGGGCGCTTCCCCTCTAACAGTAGCCGCCGCTGCTGCTTCAGCCGTGAATCCAAAATCAGCCACACGTTACGAACACTCGGATCGTGTCCTTCATTGAGAACATCCGACACAGCCTTCACCACAACCCCGATACCATACGTGTTGACAAGCTTGGTTAACCGCTCTGTTCCCGCGTCACGGGCCCGCGGACAGATGACGGACAGATAGTCGAGGCAAACCTGGCATGCAACTCGAATCTGCGCGTCGCGATTGCTTTCCGCCCTGGTTTTGACAATCACTTCCCTCTTGAATGCCGCTCCCACGCTATCCATTTGTCGTGCGGCCCGCTGCGATTCGCGAATCCCGCACTCGTATGCTGCGATCTCTTCAGCGGAGCGAGGGTTCTTGTCCCACTCGGCCTCGAGCTGCTCGAAACGTTTCGTCAGTTGCTCGTTCGTCACCCCAGTGCCTCCGCGATCAAGTCGGCAGGCATCCGTCCAACCGGATCGACAGAATCCCCCGCCGCCTCCAGGTGGTGGGGGATGTTACTTGTTCTGGTATTGGAAGGGGGCTCAATGTGGGGATACCCCATTTTGACGGACACGTTGGGGTGGATAGAATGAGCGCAGGAGACCCAACGTGCCGAAACGAACGTATGATGAAGAGTTCAAGCGAGACGCAGTCGAGCTGTTGTTAACGGGAGACCGGGATCTGAAGCCCTTGGCGCGAGACCTTGGGGTGTGTCCGGCGACCTTACGAGAGTGGCGAGACCGGTATCTGAGCGAAGGGGGCTCATCTCAGGGCCCCCCTAGGGGGGCCGGACCGCTGGAGGTCGCCGAAGAACTTCGGCGCCTGTGCAAGGAGAACGAAACGCTCAAGCGGCAGCGGGAGATTCTAAAAAAAGCCTTGGGCATACTCTCCGAACCGTCGCCGGGAGGTATGCCGTGATCGAGTCTTTGGCGACAAGTTACCCCGTGTGCGAACTTTGCTCGGTGCTGGAAGTTTCTCGGAGTGGCTACTATGCGTGGCGCCATGGAGGGCGAGGCAAGCGCGTTCAAGCCAACCAGGAACTTGCAGAGCGCATTCGAGCCATTCACAAGCAGAGCCGGGAAACCTATGGGAGCCCTCGGTTGACCCGGCAATTGCATCTCGAAGGGATCCGTTGCGGTCACAACCGAGTCGCACGAATCATGCGTGAATGCGGGCTAAAAGGAGCGCAACACGCTCGATTCAGTCCACGGACGACGGACAGTACTCATAACGATCCCGTCAGTCCCAATCGCTTGCAAGAAGGCACTGTACCCACCGGTCCCAATCAGGTTTGGGTCTCGGATATTACCTACATTCCCACGAGAGACGGCTGGATCTATCTCAGTGCCTTTATGGACCTTTGGAGCCGCCTCATTAAAGGATGGACTTTGCGCGAAACGCTCAAGTCCGACCTCGTCAGCGATGCATTCTTGCAGGCGGTTTTCCGCCACCGGCCGGCACCGAACTTGACCGTCCACTCCGACCGAGGCTGCCAGTACGCCAGCCGCGAATTTCCTGGCCACCTGCCTGCTCACAAGACCCTTGGGTTGGGACGCCAGCGGTCGTGGATTCGAATGCCTCCCTGCTAAGTCGAATCGGCGGGGGGCACCGCTTCCGGTTTAACTACTTGCATGACAACCGAATCCAATGCACCTGAGGAGTCCATACACGTTATGCGATGTGTCCCCAGCTCCAATCTAAGAGGTATCGACTGGTCGGGAAACGATTGACCCAAATAGCGACGATCCTGATACCAATAGAGCGCCGTCTTGCATTCGATCGAGGCTTGCAACTTGATTTGGTCACCGTTGGTTTCCCCAGTTAGTACATAGACCGATTCGTTCGCAGGCGTCAGAATCCGCAATCTGTCCCTTCTTTCCGGCGATCCTGCGGCGCTTGACCGCGAAGCAGCCCCCATATCCACCGACGCCAAGTTCCATTTGATGGCAGAGCCCGGCCAGCGTTCGACGATGTATGGGTGAGCGTCATTGTGGTTCGGAGACGGATGGTGGACATCGCAGGTTCGTAGCAGGAATTGTTCGCGGGGCAATGCCGCGAGTCGTGTGTACCGGCACCATTCCGTGGCGGGCAGACCGCTGGCTGCGCAGACGGTCACCGACTTCGATGCCCCACGATCTTCCGGCCATGCTGCGCAGGTCTTGGGTGGCAACGTGCGGAAAATCTCGGATGCGAGGGGCAGTGCGGCATCGGCACCGACGAGCCGGCGCGAGTAGGAGCCATCATTGTTGCCCATCCAAACGCCGACGACATAGTGCCGATTGAACACGAAGGACCACGCGTCGCGATTCCCCGCCGACGTTCCGGTTTTCCAGCATACGCGCGGCTCCAGGCGGCCGATGGGGATCAGGCCGGAATCGAACTCGTCCGGTAAGGGCTGCTCCAGCATCGAAAACAGTGCGAGACAGGTACCTTCGGACAGGCGGCGGACGGGTTTGGATTCCAGTTCGGAGGCAGTCTTTCGCAGCGGACGATACTCGCCGAGGTTGGCGAGCGTGCAGTATGCTGCCGCCATGTCCTCCAACCGAACCTCGCTGTTTCCGATTGCCAGTCCGAGCCCATACGAATCGGGCGGTCGCGTCAGGGTATCAATCCCGATTGCGGGGAGGAATGCGCAGAACTCCGGAACGCCGATGCGGTCCAATACCGTGATCACCGGAACATTCAGCGAGAATCGAAGCGCCTCCGCGGCGGACACGAGACCGTTGTAGGTTCCGTCATAGTTCGCAGGGTTGTACTGGCCATAGTCGATCGTGCCGTCATACAGCATCTCGCAGGGGTAGAGCAGGTCGTTTTCGATGGCGTAAGCGTAGATAAACGGTTTCAGTGTAGATCCCGGAGAGCGGAGGGCTCTGCAGGCGTTCACTTGCCCACCGCCGGGAGTGTTGAAAAAGTTACCGGAGCCTACGTAGGCACGTATCTCCGCGGTTTCCACGTCGACCACGATGGCGGCCGCGTTTGTAATTTCGTGCGGCTGACGCTGGAGATGTTCCTGGAGAAGTTCTTCCACCGTGGTCTGAACGGAGGCATTGAGGGTCGTGACGACGCCGGAGCCGGATGGACGCGAAGCCGATAAGTCCATGGCGAGATGGCGAGCCCGTTTCGGGAACTCGTGCCATGCGACGTCGATTGAGGAGTTGCGTGCCAGGTCGTACTCTTTGGCGGAGATATACCCGTCGTCGCGCATGCGGCGGAGCACGTAGTCCCTGCGAAGGCGCGCCTCGTCCGGATGTTTCAGAGGCATGAACGCGGTGGGCGACTTGGGCAGCCCGGCAAGCAAGGCCGCATCCGCAAGGGTCAGTTCGCTTGCGGGTTTGCCGAAGTATCTGCGGGAGGCGGCCTCACATCCAACGAGATTCAGACCGTAGGGGGCTGAGTTCAAGTAACACTCGAGGATCGCGTCTTTGCTGACGCGCGCATCCAGGCGGAGCGCTTGGAACGCCTGGACTGTTTTGCCGGTGAATGACCGGGAGGGATGCCGCCGTTTCACCACTTGCATGGTCAAGGTGGAAGCGCCCGACACGATGCCTCGGTCTCTCGCATTCTGGTATCCGGCGCGCAGCACCGCGGCCGCATCCACACCGGGATGCTCTTTGAAGCGTTGGTCTTCGGCGGCCAGCGTGGCCTGAATCAGATAGGGGCTGATGTTGTTCAGCGCTCGCGGCAAGCACCACTGTTCATCGCCGTTCAAGAACGTCATGAGAGGCTGGCCGTTCCGGTCCAGGATCTCGCCTGAGGCTTCGACTGTAAGGTAGCGGCCGGTGTCCATGGGCCAGAGCAGCGCGGTCAGCGCGAACAGAAACGAAGTGGCCGCGCCGAAGCACCCGAGACGCACGAGGCGCCGGAGTGGACTTGAGTGCCGTCGGGGCAAGCTCTCTGTCCCTTTTTTGACCGGCGGGATCATTTGGCTCCGCTCACAACGATCGCGCCCGCTGTCGACGCGCCGTTGATCTCCGCGTCGTACATGCATTCGGCAGCGGCCGCCGGATACTGGAAGGACCCCGGCGTCACCGCGCGTACGACGTAGTGATAGCGATAGGACCCTTTTAGCAGATGGTCGAAGGCGAGAATGAGCCGGTCGTCGCGTATATCAGTGTACGTTGCCGCCACATTTGGCGCGTCACTGAGCTGCGGGAGGTTTTTCGTCAGCCGGGGATTCTCGATCTCGAAACCGGCAGGCAGCATATCGACCACGATAGTATTGTCGGTCGTACGGTCGGCGTGAATGACGAGTTCCACGATGTAAGTATCGGACTGCCGGAACTCGTTTCCGTCGTGGGGAGTTCCATCCTTGTTGAGAATAATGCGCTCCAGTCCGATACCGTGACGCACAGCGTCCAGTTGCGGCGCTTTGAGAAATCCGCGTGTCGTGAAGTTGACGAACATCGGCGCTTGGCCCGTGTTGGTCACGGTGTAGGCCCCGACGCTGCCTCGGTGACTCTTGACGAACAAATTGCGGCCCAGGATTTTTGCCGTGCCTGAGGGTCCGGCGATCGTTGCGCCGGGATTGTCGAGGTGAGCCGAGAGTTCGCCGAGGTACTCGCACAACGCGGTAACAACAAGGGCCGATTCCTGCGTGTTACCGTGGTTGTGGAGTTCGAGAAAGCGGAGCAGGGTTTCGGCCCGTGCGTGAATGGCATCCGTATCGCCACCGATCTGGCGAAGGGCCAGGAGTTCGACGGCGGTATTGCGGATATCCGAACTCAGACTCGCGGACTGTTCGACGACGGCGTAGGGTACGGAGGGCATTTCGCTCAGGTACATCTTCACGCGATCGGAATCCTGCGTCGCTTTCGCCAGGGCCGCGGCGAGGAGATAGCGGGCGGGTTGGGGCATTTCGACGGTGTCGAAACGGCGGATCTGCTTGGCCGCTTCGTTGTCACCGCCGAGCACCAACACGTAAAGCGCGTAGGCGCGCGTGTATAGATGAGATTGGGAGGCATCGGACCAGTCGGCTGCCACGGTGCGGGCGTAGCGTTGCAGCCCCTCGTAAGGCGCCGTTGGAACGGTAAACTGGCGGTCGTTCCTCAGTATGGTGAGGAAGTGGAGCGCATACAGAGACCCGTAGGGGTAGGCGTGATATCCGCCGGGCCAGTTGCTCAAGCCTCCGTTCGGGGTTTGCATGGAGAAGAGCTTCTGAACGCCGGCTTCGATCCACTCGTTGACTTTGGCATCGTTCGCCGCGACGCGCCCGACCATGTCGCGTGACGATCGGAACAGGTACATGGACATGAGCCGGGAAACCGTCTGTTCGACGCAGCCGTGCGGATAGCCGACGACGTACCCGAAGGCGGGTTCGAGACGGACCGTCGGATCTGCGGTAACCGAGATGGAGCGTTCGATCCACTTGTTCTCGTGGAACAAGACATTCTCGAAGGTCTGGGTTGCGCCCGGTTGCAGGACGGTGAAATCGTGGTGCGACTGGAAACTGGAAGAAGGACGGATCGGCAACGGGGCCGTCTCTTCCAGATCTTCGAGGGGATTACCCGCAATGTCTACGATGACCGCGCGCCATACGATCTGTCCTTGCCCCACGGCCTGATCGGCGTCGAATCGCGCGGACAGCCGCGCCTCGCCGTTTGCGGGGAGATCGACCCGCTGTTCGCCTCCCGTGGTCTGAAGCGGGCCGGAGGTGGTCCACGTAACGGTCGCTCTGGCGGGCTGGCCGGTCGTGTTGAACAGGGCTACCGCACAATCGGCCGCGTCGCCGGGGAGCAGGAAGCGCGGCATGCTGGTGCGGAGCACGAAGGGCCGCCGCACGAAGATGTTCTCATCGCTGGAGCCGCTGGCTGTCGGTGTGCATGCGACCGCGACGAGCCGCAACTGGCCGGAGAACTCCGGGAGCGAGAAGGCTACGGTCGCCTTGCCATCGGCATCCGTTTGAACGACACCCGACCACAGCGCGAGGGGCTTGATCCAGTTTTCGCCGATGGCTTGCGCGCGTTTGGCAATCTGGACACCGCCTCCGAACTCCGTCTTGTCGAAGGTGTATGCGACTTTGTCGTAGTAGTGCGCGCGCCGATGGTCCGCGCGCCTCGGCCGCGAGAAGAACCCGTAGGGGTCGGGCGTCTCGTACTGCGTGATCGCATGGATCCCCTCGTCAACGGCGGCGAAGGTCAGTTCGGCTTCGACGGGCGCGCCGGATGCGTCCTGGACGAGCAGGTCGAAACGCGATTCCGTGAGCGGACGGATTTCCTCCGGCAGATCGGGGAAGGAAACGGCGAGCTTGCGCGACGTGTTTTCAATAACGAGAGGCGTCATGGCGAAGCTGGAGAATGGATACACTGAGGCGCGATCGGTCTTCACCTCGTGAAGCGCGGTAACTTCGAGCCATAGGTTGGGGACGGTCTCCGCCTTCACAGGGATTCGGAGTTCCGCCCGGTTGTTCTCGATCTCGAAGGGGATCATCTCGTGGATGGTCTCGCCTTGAACGACCACGATGCCGCGGCCGTCGAAGGGCGATTCGACAAGGAGCGTCGCGTCGTCTCCCGGCCGATAGCTCTTCTTATCCAAGCTCAGTTTCAGGAGCGATAACCCTTCGGTCCTGCCGAAAGAGAGGCGTCCGCCGTACCAATAGGAATGGAACTCCAGGGTGCTGTATTGAGGTGTATCTGCGGAATGGACGCGGAGCCGGAAGCGGCCGTAGCCGGCCACGTCCATCTCAAGCGCTCCCAAGCCGTCGGCAATCGGCACTTCCCGAGTTTCGATTTCTTCGTACGAGTCGCTCCAGTTGGACTCGTAGTTGCCGTAGTATTGGCGCACGTAGTAGTTCCACACCTGGCGCTCGAGGGTAACCGTGACCGATTCGAGACCGGCGGCCGGCGAGCCGTCGGGCCTCACCGCTGCAACGTGAACCTCGACGCCGGAACCGCCGGGACGTTCGTTGGCGCGAATTCCCAGGATCGTATCGGACGGGAAGAGGTTGGTCTCGGCGGTCTTGGTCACCACGCGACCGCCCAGTTCGAATATGCTGCCCGCAACTGTCGCCCGTAAGGGGAACGACACCGTGGGCGGTGGTGCGTATTTGAATGGATACGTCGCAACGCCATTCTCATCGGATTGCTTCTCTCCGCAGTTGACGCGGTCGGGGGTGAAAGTCGCGTCGTTCGCAAACGTGAAACCGGGCCAACCTTCCGGTTTCCAATCGGCTTTCTCTAGCAAGACTTCGCAGGATGTCTTACGGTCGGACGCGCTGGCGCCGAAGAGATGCTCGGCCTTGACGGAGAATGCGTATTCCGTATTGGCCAGCAGTGCATGTTGCGGTAACTCCACGGCGACTTTCATGCGGTTGGGCACAAACTCTTCGAGCTTAAACTGACAGGAGCCGATTACCCACCCGTTAGGCCCGGGGATCTTTAGCGTGGCCTTGTAAGGACCGGTTGGACTCGTGGCCTTGGAAAGGAAGTCGTAGCCTCCGCTGCCGAACGCGGAGAGCGTCGTCGGCTGGTCGACCACGATGGCGTTGCGGGGATCGGTGATTAGGAGTTCAAACGGGACGTTCGCGAGGGCGTCGCCGTAGTTGGTCCGGACCATCCAACGAAGGTGGACCGTTTCTCCTGGCCGATAGAGGTCGCGGTCGGTGAAGAGATAGCCGTCGTACGCTTTGGCGTCGTATGCCGGCGTTTCTTTGGGAACCGCCGGGTTTTCGTCTTTTCGGGGCACGAGTTCGAGGAAGGCCGTGTCGTTATCGAATTCGATGACGGCGAGTTCTGGGGGGCCAAGCTCAGGGTCAAAACCGCCGGCCTGGAAGATCCCCCGGTCGTCGGTGTGGCCCATGTGGAGCAGTTGCTTCTTCTTCGAGTAGACGGAGACTTTCGCGCGGGGCAGCGGCCGGAGCGAAAACAGATTGTGGGCGAAGAGAACGATGTTGTCGTCCTGCCAGTGGGACAAGGCGCCGATTTCGGTGAGCGTCACCAGCTTCGTGGTTCGCAGACGCACGTCGTCGTTGCGCGTCTTGTACTCCGCGACCAGGCAGAACACCCCGCGCCTGTCCGGAGGGAACCAGCGGATCAAATCGAGGTTCGTCTGCACGACTTCGTCCGGACTGGGGGTCAACTCGAGTTGCCCTGAGGCTACTTCTTCCGACCATTTTGCGATGATGAGATCGGGTGTGACGGTGGACTCGCGGCCGTACGGATCGGGAGTGGGTTCTTGCGTGATACTTCCCAGTGCGTGTACCAGATTGGAGGGAAACACGCGATGGACGGATACTTCGGCATGGGTGATTCCCATGGAGAGGACACTCAACGGCGAGTCGTCGCGCATGGTGAAGTAGCACTTGCCGGGATTGCTGAACTCGAGGACCGGGTCGACATGGGAGATCCTGAAACCATGCTCGGCCGTGTTCGTGCTAATCGAGCCGTCGGTGAACTTGACGCCGGGCGACACGGAAATCCGGTAGGAGGCGCCATGTTTCCATCTACCATGGATCTCGTAGCGTGTGCGATCTCCCGCCACGATTCGGAAGTCGCCAATCTCCGGCGCGATCGTGAGGTGATTCTGAAGGTCTGTTACGTTGACCAACGTATTCAGGCTCAGACCGACAACGATTCCGTCCCTTCCTCTTGTGAAATTGCCGGCGTTCGCGATGTAGAGCTTTGGAGGGCTCCAGGAAAGGGACGCGTTGTGGGGTTCCAGAAGAACGGTCTTGTCCGTGGCCACGAGCCCGTCCGCGATGGTGAGAGCGATGCGCGGACCTTCCGGCGAAGGATACCTAATCCGAATGCGGTGGCTGTCTTCCACGGAACGCGTATCGATGGTGTATTTCAACGCCGCGTTGGTTTGCTCGTCCAAGATGGTCAGGTGTTCGCCAAGGCTTTCGAAATCAATGGGACTCGAGAAGCGGAGGAACAAGACGTAGGAATGGTTGTCCGAGGGTCCCCACTGCACCTGCGCGACGGACAGCGGGTCCGGCGCCGGCGGCAGCACCTCGCTGAAATTTTTGACGAGGCGAGTTTCATTCTCTCCACGAAGGTTTCCGGAAATGGAAATCTTCACCGCGGCGATATCTCCGCCTCTCAACAGGCGGATGCGATGGGCCGTACTCGGTCCAGACTGGGGGATCTCGAAAGGAATGCGCTCCTGGTCGGTCATATGTGTCGCGATCAAGCTCCACTTCAACGCCTCCCCATGGACCGGTTTAGAAAACTTCACCTGAATATCGCGCCATTCGTCGGACCGGCCGCCCCACTTGAGTTCGGTCACATGGAAAAAAGGGTCGGCGGGATAGGTGAAGGTACGGTCGCTGGCCAAGGTGAACTGGGCTGCGGCGTCTTCCAACCCGGCGCGCATGAGCAGTTTGATTGGCGTTTCAACGTGCCCCGCCAACTTCAGACGGAAAGAGGATTCGGAGGATCCCCGTTCCAGTGTGTGCGAGATTTCGCCATCGGAACCATCCAGAACGGACAGGTGCTCGCGCAACGCAGCGATGTCGACGTCCACGGGGAAGAGGATTCCCAAAACGAGTTGGTCGTCATCGCGTTCGAGAATCCAGATGCGCTGCGGTTCGAACGCGAAGGTGGCCACACGCAAGAGCGCCTGTTTGGGGTTGAGTTCCTTGCCGCCTTTCGAGCGGATTCCGGGTGCGATTCTTACATCGTAGTATTCATTGGGCGGCAGGTCCTGGCCGGGGGCGAGGAGAAAAGCTGCATAGTTGGGACCGGTCTGGAATTCGCCCCGAAGTTCCGGCGCACACTCGAACGGCGGCGCCGGTGTCCCCTCGGGCGTGGTTGGAAGGACGTAATCATCGTCGAAGAAGAGAACGATCTGGTCTTCCAATTTGCGCCCGGGTAGGGGCACCATCCCGATGATGTTCAACATTTCGGGCTGTGCTTCTACCAGATCCGTAGCTAGTGGGGGCAGAGCGGACGGAGTTTTCGCGAGATCGTCCGGGACTGCCGCTGCAGGGTTTTCTTGTGCTGGCGGGTTCGGCGCGTCCGCTTCGGCCATCGGCCATTTGTGCTTCCCAGTAAGACTGATTAGGGTGAGCAGTATCGCGGCGAGAACGGCCAAAAGCGATGGCGCCAGGACACGCGAACGTGAGAACCGGCTGTTGAAATGCATCCTTTACTCCCCCAAGTAAGAGGCCCGGACCGCCCGGCTGGAGGGCGAGTGGGTCCCCAGTCGTACTGTACAAGCATAATTATACCTCTGAAAGAGATATTGTTCCCCCGGAGAAGAAGGAGGGATTGTGAACTAAGGCAGGTGTGTCGAGCACGAGGATGGTGTAGCGTTCAACAGGTTCGGTCCTTAGAACGGCCTGTTCCAAGCCGGCCACCGAATCACGGAGAGACTGCGTCGTCACGGACGCGTGGGCGGAATCTCTGGAGGGAATCCCAGGGAGGTTTTTCGAACTGCCGGAGCTGGAACTGGTTGGATGAATACTTTGCAACATTTGGAATTTGCTCATACCCTAACGGGTACGAGGAAACCAGCGCCTGTGCGATGGCTGCGGCTCGAGCGAAGCCGCCCCGCCTGATGTTGTCAAGTCGGTCTTAGAGTTCACTTCGTCCGGATTTGTGTTTCAATAAGACATGCCATACCTTGTTCAAGCTCCCCGCACGACTAGTGCCTGCTACGTAGTCACTTACAATCGTGATGCCCTCTATTTCTACAGGCTATTGACAGGCAGCCTGACGGGGTGTATTATGTCTATCGGTAAGGGCTTTTATGGGCTGAAAACCCATACAGGACGCGCTTACGCGCTCTGTTGGATACAGACCTACAGAAGCTATTTTCGCGCCGCCGCGGGGGTGGTGGCGCGAAGGGATCGCGGGCTGCGGGACCGCCTGCAACTACGCGTTACAGTTGGGGGACATCACTAAGTCAATTTCTACCGGATAGTTAGGCATAGCTCAATCCTTGGGGGATCGCACCATGGCCAGGTTCCTACGCCGGAACGCCGCATTAACTGTGTCCATTCTTGGAATCATCGCCGCGCTGATAGCCGTTCCTCTACTATTGCGGCCATCCGTTGCGGGGGCCACGGCCCCGGAAGATAACGTCGCGGAGCAATCCCGTGTCCAGGTGGCGTCTTTATCCTCCGCCAAGGATGCCTTGCCGCAATTCCTGCTCTCCGCGTCACCCGAAATGAGCACACCGAGCGCGGTTGCCAAGTTTGCCGCGGCGGAGCAGGCGTGGCTGTCGGACCAGCTTACCAACGCCGTTGTGGCGTATGTGGATGTGATGGAGACGCATCCGGATACCGCCCAGGCGAAGGCGGCCGATTCGCGCGTCGACTACATCTTCGAACGCCTCACGCCGGACGCAGCGGCCGCGATCGAAGCGCAATTGCCGTCGATGGACGCGCTTACAAACCCCGACGCGGTTGCGTCGGTGGGGTCGTTCTACTTCCTGCGCGCCATCGCGATTGCCGATTCGGAACCCGAACGCGCGGCAAGCTACTTCGCCACCGTGTGCGACGACGGGTGGCGGATCTTCACGGAGAAACTCGACGACGATTTCAAAATGAAGATCCTGGAGGCCTATTTGGTCTCGGCGGATGCTATCGGCCGTGGCGAGGAAATCCGGGCCAAACTCTCGGCCCATGCCAACGAGATCCCGCCGTCCTTCACGTCCTGGTTGATCAAGACCGTCGTCGAGGGTCAAGAGCCATCGTTTACCTTCGTTCCGACGGTCGAGGGCCGGAACTCCGTCAAGGAATTCTATCTCGTGCAGGCCGGGGGAACCTCCGATACGGCCATGGCCGAATCGTTCCACGCCAAGGCGTTGGAGGCGTCCTGGCTGCTGCTGAACGAACAACCCAGCGACTTGCCGGTTTTCAGCTATGCCGAAGATTTCCTGAGCGCGGCGGAAGGCTTAGGCGAAACGCGCCGGGCCGAGGCAGTCGAGACCATCGAGGGACGGCTGGAATCCGAACCGCTCTCCATCATGCGCTGGATCACCCGGTACGAATTGGCCGTTCATCTCACCCGCGCCGGTGCCAGCGAGGAAGAGACCATAGCCGGGTTCAGTCACTTCGGTGTGCTCATCGAGGAAGCGGCGAGCGGCGTGGTCGATGCGGCCATCAACGATCCCCGCGCGGACGAGGATACGCGCGGATTGCTGATGTGCGTACTTGGCCACGCGTATTACGGCACCAACCGCGTCGACGAAGCGGATGCCTGTTATCAGCTTGTGCTGGAACATTTTCCACCGGAATCGCACGCCGGGGAAAGCGCGTCGTTTTCGCGGGTCGAAGTGGCGCGCCGCCAGAATTTCGGGGACACGGACGGCATCGTGGACGCCTATGAACGGTTTGCCGCGAGTTACCCGGACTCCTACTACGGCCCGCTGGCCATGATCCGGGCCGGCGAGGAACTGACCCAGGCCAAGCGCTTCGACAGCGCGGAATCCGTGTATCAGCGGATCTTGGACAACTACAGCACGAGTTCCAATGCCAAGGCCGCCGAGGAATGCCTCAACGAACTGGCGGTTCAACGTGCCGCCAGCGAAGCGCAGTAGCTCTTTTGCAGGGGATTCCGAGCACAGCAACGGGGGTGTGCGATGAAGATAGATGGCAGCAAGTTCTTTCAGGTACTTCGTAGAAGCCAACACCGGGAAAGGTTCACCCGAGGACCGGGCCTCCACTCAAAGAACATCCCCCTTGATCCCCCTTCAAAGGGGGAGATCTCCACAACACTGTGTGTTGTGGTAGGGGACGGACATGACTCGCGTTTGGAGCGGGATACGCCGTACTTATCAATAATCCTCGTTACGCCTAACTCCCCCTTTGAAGGGGGATCAAGGGGGATGTTCTTCGGATTACGGCGGCTTCGGGAAGTGCGTCGTCCATTGCGGGGAATTGTATTGAGCTCGCTGTTTGTGGCCGCGCTCGTTTTTCTAACGGGTTGGGGCGGCATGGATACCGCCTCGGCCTGTAGTCCCCCGCCCACCTACACACTGACAACACAAGTCACCGGCCAGGGCACGGTTACGCCGTCCAGCGGTGTCTACTCGTCCGGTACCATAGTGAATATTTCCGCCACGGCAAGTACGGGCTGGGAATTCGACCACTGGGAAGTCGACCTGACCGGGGATACCAACCCGACGACGATCACCATGAACGCGAACAAGACCGTCCGCGCGGTTTTCGTGCAGGAGTACTACACGCTTTCCCTGGCCGTGAACGATGCCAACGCGGGGAGCGCCACGCCCTCGCCGTCACCGGATCCGGAGGGCTACCTGTCAGGGACCGTCGTCACGGTGACGGCCGCCGCGAATCCGGGATACGTGTTCGACCATTGGGAAGGCGACCTCACGACGTCAAACAATCCTGACACGATTACCATGAACGCGGACAAGGTGGTGACGGCAATTTTCCTGCCGGAATACACGTTGACCACGTCGGTGCAAGGTAGTGGATCGGTGACTCTCTCCCCACCGGGTGGGACTTACGCCCAAGGCACGCAAGTTACCTTAACTGCGGTAGCCAACACCGGTTGGGATTTTGACCACTGGGAAGGCGCGGCATCGGGCACGAATCCGGTTACGGCCGTGACGATGAACGCGAACAAGGCGGTCACAGCGGTATTTGTGGAAACCCATTACACGTTGACCTTGAGTATAAACGATCCGGCACGCGGCTCGGTGACGCCAACTCCGTCGCCAGGGCCGCAAGGTTATCCAGCGGGCACGACGGTTACGCTGAACGCTACGGCCAATTCAGGTTTTGTGTTTTCTCACTGGACCGGGGATCTGGGCACGTCGGTGAACCCTGAATCCATCCTCATGAATGCCAACAAGGCCGTAACGGCGGTGTTCGTGCCGGAATACACCCTGACGGCGACGGTCCAAGGCAGCGGAACCGTCGAACTTTCGCCGCCGGGGGGAGTATATCCAGAAGGCCAGAATGTCACGGTTACCGCGTCACCGGCTACCGGCTGGGTGTTTGACCACTGGGAAGGCGCGGCAACAGGCGGTACGAATCCCACAACGGTGGTCATGAACGCGAACAAGACGGTGACGGCGGTGTTCCTACAGCGGTTTGCACTTACCGTGACGACGGAGGGCAGCGGGTCAGTCGCCCCGTCTGGCGGGGTGTACAGCGCCGGGACCCAGGTGCCCCTGACCGCCACGCCGTCCGGGCAGGATGTGTACTTCATCGAATGGCAGGGCGACCTGACCGGGTCAGACAACCCCGCTACGTTGACGATGGACGCGGATAAGAATATCACGGCCGTGTTCGCGAAGAAGTTTCAGGTGAACACGCATACCGTCGGCTCCGGGACGGTGACGCCGCCCTCCGGCCTTTTCCGGGAAGGCACGGAGGTGGAGTTTACGGCCACACCGGCGGCGAACTGGGCTTTTGAGCGCTGGTCGGGCGATCTGCCGGGCGGCGTGAACCGGTATATCGAGGCCACGTCGACCCAGATCGAGCGGGCCATGAATGTCTACGCCCACTTCATCGAGCGGCCAGGCCTGAGCGATCTGGATATGGTCGGCGACCTCAACTACTTCCTCCAGGCCGTGGGCGAGAGCGCAACGGCGGCGACCTTCGACCGCAACGGTATCGATTACGATTCCAGTCTGAACCGGATCTACGTTGGCAACGGGATGCCCGATGCGGCAGAGTTGTATCTGCTGGAGACTATACTGAAGACTTACCGCCTCGATTTGTCGTACAAAAGCGGAGTCGTCCACGATCCGGTCTGGGACGCGTGGCGAACAAATCTTGCCCAGGCCGAAATCGATCTGAGCGGTTACGATTCGCGAATTGTCCGGATTGTGGCCGGCTACATGACGCTCGGGGACTTTGATACCGTGGAAGGTATCCGCAGTCTCGTGGAAGGCGCACTGACCGGCGTGACGATCGACGTTGCGGAGTACGATATGTGGCCGCAGCGGTACCTCAGGGCCAATCGGGACGCGGACCACGACGCGTTTACAAACCTCGATGAATGGCACATTGCTTCGCCAACGGGTTCGCTGGACGACCTGGAGGCGTTCGGTCAGGCCGCGATCAACGGTCAAGCGCCGGAAGGAGAAACCCCGCCTGTGCTCGTCCCGACGGGTTGCGAAAACGACGCGTGTCTGGCTCGGGGAGATATTTACGCGACGCCCGCAACCATTATCGATCCACCGCCGGGAGAGTCCTCTGCGACGTGCACTCCGGCAGGAGAAGGATTTGCATTCGGGACCGCGTTTAGAGCTACGGCGATACCGGACACGGCACAAGGATACGGGTTCACGGGTTGGTATTCCGTAACGGGCGGTTGCATGCTTGGTGGTAGCCGTGAACCCGTCGAAGAGGACGTGATTTGGGGGGACGTGGATTTGCGCGGGTTCTTTGTGCGGCAGAAGATGGAGGTGCCGCGGGATGGGATGGCCGAAATCAGCATCGGATCGCAGGACGGCGTGATCGTAATCGAAGACGCCCAGGGCGCCCGGACGATCTACGGCCCGCCAGGGAGCACTGTCCGGCTGAGCGCGGTGAGCACGGATTCCGAGCAGAAGGTCGTGGGCTGGGAGATCAAGTCCGGACCAACGGGGGTGAATCCCAAATACTCGCGCGAATCCAGCGTCACGGTCCCCGTCGGGAATTACGCCAGACCGCTCCTCAATACCACTGTCGTCGCGCCCAAGCGGATCGAGTTGCCCGTGGCGAAAGGCGGAGTGGTACTAGGGTCAGAATGTTATCAGTGGGGCGGCGCCTTCCTCCACGCCCTCGCCACGCACCCGGCCGCTCTGGTGGATTTCGCGGCGGTGCCGAATCCCGGCTGGGAGTTCGTGGAGTGGCAGATTGTGAGCGATCCGCCAATTACTTCCACTGTTCCGGTGCTGCACGGCATCGCGGCGAATACGGTAAAATCGGCCACGGCAACGTTTCGGCGCCAAACGGAATGTCGCCTCGACATCGAGGTTGAATCTTGGGATGGCGCCGATCCCAGGTGTGTGGGGTATGTCATGGTCGACCCGGCCAAACGCTACTATTTGCCCGGGGACGATCAGGTAGAGCTGACGGCTATACCGAATCCGGGTTATGTATTTCTCTGGTGGGAAGGCATGTGGCTGACCACGACCGCACAAAACCCGTTGCACCTCGATGTCGCTGAATTGGGAATCGACCGTCAAGTCAAAGCCGTGTTCTTGGCTGAGGAAGGCGTCATTGACACGGTATCATGCGTGAATTGTATTCACCATGGCCTGCCGAACGACGATGGCTGGCTTGAAAACGATGTTTCGTTGCCTGACCCCGGCACCGGCTACATGCACTTCCCTGGCGGTGACGCGCCCGATACGGACGACTGGGGATGCCGTGGATGGATCATAGCGAAGATTATCGCGATCGGCGAAGCGTGGAACAAAACGCCTCGTGTTCAGATCGGCGACATCAGCAAGATGCATGGGGGAGAATGGGACCACGATTCCCATCAAAACGGGCTGGATGTCGATGTTCGGTATGTCCGCAACGACGGCGAAGGGCCACTCGACATTGTCGCGTCCCCGTCGTTGTACGATCAAGCGGCAACCCAAGCGCTTGTCAATCTATTCCTCGATGAAGGGGCGGTAACGATTTACGCACACAACGCATCAGGCTTGATCGGTATTACGCACGATCCCGAACATACGAACCATTTTCACGTGCGATTTGCCGATCCGGATGGGCTGGCCAACTGATAGGAGTCGAACGATGATCGCGAGAACGATTCGTATCCTAACACCAATGCTTATCGCTGGATCGGCGCTTGGGCAGATATCGGGAATCTCGGCACAAAGTAAGTGTAACTTCATCGTTGCAGGAGGCGTCTATTATGGCCTGCACGATAAGGACCTTAGCCGGAAGGAACTGTGCATTATCGATCCAGAAGATGGACACAAGGAGGTGCTGTACACCGCCGCCGAAACGCTTATCGAGGTAGCGCTTTCTCCTCGGTGCGACTATGTCGCATGCACAGAAGCCATCAGCGGGCAGAGATCGCTCATACTTGTCGATATGAAGGGGGAAATCACGCTAAGAATTCCGGAAGTATATCATTTTTCGTGGGCACCTGATGGGAAATCAATTGCTTACATTCTGGGAATAAACGATGAAGACTACCCAGGATTCCGGCCCGCGAGTATCTGGGTCTATTGGATTGACGATTCAGTCGCGCGCAAACTGACCTGCCTAGGCTACGATCTTGCGTGGGCGGAGCACGATGGGAACCTGTATGTGCGAGATCTCGGATTCAAGACCGGGGTCAACGTCTATCAATATGACCCGCGCGACAAGGAAACCCGAGAAACTCCTCATCAAGCGATCTTCTTTTCCCCTAATGGAAGACATTACTTTCGGCCGTCGTACGAGGGCAGTCCATTTGTGCTGTACTTGACGGAATCCGACACGGACGTGACGGAAGGCGTGAAGTGTATTGGCGAAGATGCAATCTTCTGGCCACGAGGATGGTTGAACGATTCGATTCTGATTAGGCCATCGCAGACTTCTGGCATCTTCCGCGACACTCTGGTGAATATCGAAACAGACACGCAATGCGTATTGCCGGGCGAGGTGATTACCTTCCCCATCGAAGGCGACACGTTCAAGATGTGGCACGAGGGGAAGATTACGGAAGTCTCGCTGGATTCGCTGGCCTTCGTTTCGCCAGAGAAGCCGGAGGACGAATAGATGTAAACCTGCACACAAGTCCGTCACCGCGGTATTCCTTCCCCCGTGGCAACTGGATGTGTCGAAGGATTGCCGGTGCTACAGTCTTCGGGTAGTGACAATGACGCGTGTCTGGATCGAGGCTCGCTTTATGGGACCGCGGTCAGCATTTTTGACCCGACGCCGGGGGATTCGACGGTGACGTGCGCGCCGGATGGTGAGGGCCTTGCCTTGGGGACGGTGTTCGCGGCCTATGCAACGCCGGATACGGCGCAGGGGTATGAGTTCACGGGCTGGTACGCGGCCACGGGCACGAGCATGATCACGGGCAGCCGGGAGCGGTACGAGGTAGACATGCTGCAAGGGGATGTCGATTTGCGCGGGTTCTTTGTGCGGCAGAAGATGGAGGTGCCTCGGGATGGGTTGGCCGTAATTACCATCGAACCGCAGGACGGCGTGATCGTAACCGAAGACGCGCAGGGCGACCGGACGATTTATGGTGCGCCGGGGAGCACTGTGCGGCTGAGCGCGGTGAGCACGGATCCCGGCCAGAAGGTCGTGGGGTGGGAGATCAAAGCGGGGCCGTCGGGGGTGAATCCCAAGTACTCGCGCGAATCGAGTGTGACGGTTCCCGTCGGGGCCTACGCCAGACCGGTATTGAGCAGTTCCTTCGTCGAGCCACTGCGGATCGAGTTGCCGGTGGCGCAAGGGGGTCAAGTGCTGGCTGCGGACTGCTATCAGTGGGGCGGCGCCTTCCTCCACACCCTCGCTCCGTACTCGGCGTCACCCATCGACCTGGCCGCAGTCGCCAATCCCGGGTGGGAATTCGTGGAGTGGCAAATGGCCGGTCTCACGCCCGAACAGAAGGCCGACGCGAGTCTGACCGGGCTGTCGGCGACCCAAATTAACGAGGCCATCGCGCTATTCGCGAAGCAATCGGAGTACATCCTGGACATCGAAGTGATCGACGTTGACGGCGGCGATTCAAAATGCGCGGGCTATGTCACAGTAGATCCGGCGAAAAAGTACTATTACGCGACTGATGGCCCGGTCGAACTGACCGCTAGGCCGCAAACAGGATACCGTTTCCTTGGCTGGGATGGGGACTTCCCTCTAATACCTCACCAACCAACACCAGAAATCGAAGTAGATGTGGCTGCATTGGGAACGGATTGGACCATCAGGGCAGCTTTCGGCATAGCGCCCCACGTTACAAATCTTCACCCCATTAGTGTTTACTTCAACTATGTTAACGGCTGGTTAACATACACGTACTCATGGGAATCGAGCACAGGGCATTTAGGCGATCTCGCGGGAATAACGCTTGCGGAAGTAACGTCGTACGATCTCTCGGTTACCTTTGAGCAAGATGTTTTACCTTTCCTCAGATCCGGTAATTCTGAATCGGATGAGAAGATCACTTTACCACCTCCTTGGGATGTCGTATATAAGGAAATACCTAGAATGCACAAGATTCAAAATGTGCAAGCAACTTCGGAATTCTCAACCGACAACCATGGCATCGGAGGGTATCCTCTAGAACTTGATGGGGAAGCAAGCGTAATACAGCTGCAATGGTACGTAGCAAATGGTCCCGATTATTGCGAAAACTGGTACGCCTTGAACAGTAGTCCATATGAGATCAGACGCACCTTTAGCCGCAATCCGGATGGCAGTCTTCATTATACTATAACAAAGCACGGAACGACCTATGAAACAGACTTGCCATGATCGGCCCGCGAACGCGCGGACGTCGTCGACCACTGAGCGTCACTGGTTAACGAGACGCAGACCGTTCCGGCGGGAAAGTATCAGCAAAGACACGAAACGATTTGGGAGAACGCAGGATGAATAGCCCAAAACAGACGCAGAAATGGTTGTTCGAAGTTTTCGCATTGACTTTGTATTTCATTACAGTAACGGCGGTTGCGTATCCGCTTGAAAATGTCTCAATGTCTGCAACACTCCGTCTCCAGCTTTCGAAAGAATCCATCCATCCCGGTGAACCGGTAAGCCTGCTGGCGACCATCAATCGCACTCAAAATTCGAACAATAGCACATGGTCCGGTTTCGCGGTCGCATATCCCGAATTGACAGTCTTGATCACTGACGAGACCGGAGTCATTCGCGAGCAGTCCGAGCCAGCAGTTTACAGACGAGACGGATTCCCCAGCGGCGAGTATATTGGATGCTCGACTACTCATGAACCAGATGCCGTTGTTCTTCAAATGCCCCTAAACGTATGGTGTTCGACAGACCTCCCGCCGGGAAGATACATGGTGACCTGTACGCTAAGTCAGTTCGAATTGACTGTCCCCCCAGGTGCCCCCCTCAAGGACAGTATCGATACGGGTGGTTTGAGGTG
>CAZWDH010000090.1:0-22496 GCA_964632865.1 uncultured Nitrospiraceae bacterium | reverse complement strand
TATACGTCTTCGTAGAATCCGGGTGTCACTCCCAACCGTGCAGGCAAAACCAGCCGGCGCGATTCAGCACTTCCCGCGAGTAGTCGCGATGGGCCGTGAAGTAGTCCGCGTCGCGGCCTTGTTCGATGGCCGTCAGCACATTTCCGCCGCCGCAGTTGTATGCCGCGATGGCCGCGCGCAGCAGCGCCGTCCCGTCCAAGGACGTGCGCCGGCGCATGAGGGCCAGATTGCTCTTGAGGACGCCGCAGCCGTACCGGATGTTCGCCTCCGGATCCTGCCAATTCCCGGTCCGCGCAAACTCGTGCGCATCGAAATCGATCTGCATGAGCCCGCGTCCGAATCCAGCCCCATCGGGAGGCATGGGACCCGGCCGGAAAGGCTTCGTGCGGGAACGAGGACTACGGTCACCGGTTCCGGCGGGACCAGACGGCGTCAGTCCGAATCCCCAATCCGATTCGCGAGAGCCGATCCCGCAGACGATCGCTGGGTGTACCACGCACCCGTGGGCCCCGTCTTCAATCCACGCGCGGTACGACTCGACGACATCGAGTTGAGGCCGCAACGGAGCGAAATTCGAGGGGTACGTGGTCTCCAGCGCGCCATCGATGCCCGCATCCGCGGTCTCGCCCGACAACGCGCGCCACGTCGCGGGACCGACGATCCCGTCGTCATCCAGTCCCGACTCCTGCTGAAACCGTTTGACCATCATCTCCGTCTCTCGACCGAAGAGCCCGTCGGCTTCCAAGGCGTAGCCTTTGCCGGTCAACCCGGCCTGAAGTTCCCGGACCTCATCGCGCAATTCCGGGCTCGTATGCGCAAACCCGTCAAACAACCGTAGCGTGGGACGACTCACTGACTCCCCTCCCTTTTTCATCGCTGAACGGCGTGAACCCTGCTCGTCAAAGTTGGTACAACGTTCCCTCAACTACCATCGGCAAGGCGTTGCACCGCAGACTTGGGACCGAAGGCCTCGTTGCTTGGGCGAAATTAGGCAGGTTGGAGCGTTTCGAAAGGCTATTCCGACCGTCTATGCAATCTTCGCGCGTTTTGGGTATTTTCTCGGATTCAGTCCAGGAAGACCGGACCGGAGCGACCAAACCCAGGTATCCTGGAGCAGCGTCGATCACGCATATTTCATCGTCGCCCTGGCGAAGACAGGGTTCCCGGCGCCTTCCCAGGCGTAGGAGAAGTGCATTCCGTTGGGCCGGGAGAACCGGCCTCCCCAGTCGAATCCCGCGTCTTCCCAGCAGTGGACGAAGTGGGGTGTGAGCGTGGGCGTTGCGCCCAACGGGTTGTCTGACGCGTTCAGATCGATGGCAAGACCATAGGCGTGGGCCGAAACCCGGTCGAAACTCCCTCGCACCGAACGGATCTCGAAGCATCCGTCGAAAGTCTTCAGTTCCTCCTGGAGTCCGGCGCGCGCGATATTCTCCAGCGCACGACTGAGCGGCGCAACGAGGTCCTGGTTACAATAAATCCGCCGCGTCGGCATGCCTCGACCGGTGGACTCGTTAATCCAGATGGACGCGATTTCATGAGGCACGTCGAACAGAACCATCCACCGGGCCTCCCCGGCCCAGGTCGCGCTCAGAAGATTGACTTCGCCGTATCGATCGCACGCGTCACGATAGGTCTCTGGTTTCATACGAACGCCTTTCGGAAGAGATTGGGCCGAAATCACGGAGTTTGCCTCTTGAAGCCAGGTAGAATCGATTGCGAGTTGGATCACAGGAATGGTGCCAATTTCGGCGGCAAGAAACGGCCTCGCACGCAACCTATTGCATTAGAAGCAGGTAAATTGGTTCACCCCCAAAAAAATAATCCCTTGGGACACCCGGGGCGCCCCAAGGGATTCGCAAGACTGTCACAATCTATTACAACACGTTACAGCGATGTAACGTTAGATACCACTTCCGCCCAGATGAATACCACACTCTTTTGAGGTGCCCTCCCCGCCTTGATTGAACCAGCGCCAACGGCCGGCCCGCTTGTCTTCCCAGGGTTTTGTGGGCGTCGTGCAGATCTTGCACCCGATACTAGTGTAACCCATATCGTACAGGGGATTGTAAGGAACGTCGTTGTCGACCAGGTACGTACGCACCTGTTCCTCTGTCCAGTCAACCAGCGGCGCCAGCTTGATGATCCGGTGTTCGCCCTGGGTCACAATGGACGCTTTGTCCACCTGTTTCCGGGCGTCGGACTGGTCGCGGCGAAGTCCGGTAATCCAGACATCCACCGTCTCCAGCGCCCGCTGGTTGGGTTCGACCTTGCGAATACGGCAGCAGTACTCCTGTTTCGGCTTGCTGTCGAAAAACAGGTATTCCCCATGCTGCTCTATCATCCGTGCGACGCGTTCGGGGTCGGGCTGAAACCGTTCGATGCTGATGCCGTACCGCGTCTCGACGGTATCCATGAAAGCATAGGTCTCATCCGGGAGACGCAGCGTGTCCACCGTCATCACGCGCATCTGCGGAGCAACGCGGTGCGCCATGTCGATCATCACGCAGCCCGTATTCTGAAAACTGGTGATAATGCCGGCACGGTCGCCGTGCTCGTTGAACGCCCACGCGATGAGTTCCTCTGGATCGAGCGTGTTCAGCTCATCCAGATGCTCGCTTTCATGTACCAATGCCATCTCAGAGTTCCTCGGTAGTCCTACCTACAACCGAATACGGCCTTGCGATCGCGCGTCGAGAAGAACATCCCCCTTTGTCCCCCTTCGAAGGGGGAATTGGGGCCATTCCCGATCGTTGGTCTATTCCTTGTCACATCGCTCTCAACTGAGTCGCTGCGGCCATCACGCGCAACGCGAAGCGTTGCCAGACTCCCCCTTTGAAGCGGAATCAAGGGGGATGTTCGTCGCATCCTGCCCAAATCTACGACACGCCGAAGCGCAGCCTTGCAATAGCGCTATGCGGACGGCGCCGCCGTTTCGATATAGGGTTTCAACCCATCGATCCCGACGCGGAACGACCAGTCGCCGAAGCGTTCGCCGTCGCTGCGATGGGATTTCCACGCGGACAACAACGCCGACACCATGGGCGCCACGTCGTCGATCTTCACCTTCTCTGCCAACGGCTCGTTCAGGCGCGTGCCCAAGTAATCGCCGCCGGTATAGATAACGTAGCGGTCGGAGCCACTGCCCACGATGCCCAACTCGGCCGACCGCGGCCGCGAACAGTTGTTCGGGCATCCGCTCATGCGAATGATCACGTCAGCATCGGCATGGCCCGCCGCCTCAATCTTCTCGATGATGTTCGGCATGGCGCGCTCGGCCTCCGCCAGCGCGAGCCCGCAGAAGGGCAACGCCGGGCAGGCCATCTCCAGACGGCGCACGGTGGAGATACCCTTGTCCGTGGGGATGCCATGCTGGTCGAGGATCGCCTGCACCTCTGCCACGTCTTCATCGCGGATGTTCGCGAGCACGACGTTGTGGTGCGGCGTCAACCGGATATCCGGATTGAAGCGCGTCACGATCTCGCGCAGTCCTGTGCGGAACTGGAAGCTGCCGTCAAAATCGCGGATGCGTCCGTTCTCGACCCACACGCCGACGTAGTTCAGACCGTCCTGAATCTGCTTGTGCCAACCCAGGTAATCCGGCTGATCCGAAGGCGTGATGCCCTTCGGCTCGGGATAGGTCCGGCCCGCGTATTCGAAGACCGTCTGCTTGAACTTGTCAAAACCCCAGTCGTCGATGAGGTACTTCATGCGCGCGTGCTTGCGGTTTGCGCGGCCGCCGTGATCGCGTTGCACCTTGACGATGGTTTCCAGTAACGGAATCAACTCGTCTTCCTGAACGAAGGCCAACGGCGTGCCCAAACGCGGATACGTCTCCGCCTTGCGATGGGTATAGCCGAGACCGCCGCCCGCCAGCACCTCGTATCCAACGATCTTGCCGTTCTCCGTCACCGCGATGATGCCCACGTCCTGCGTGTAGACGTCGATGGCGTTGTCGAAATCGACCGTCAAACCGATCTTGAACTTACGCGGCAAATAGGTCGTCCCGTAGATGGGGTCTTCGACCGGCTTCTCATCGCGCGGCTTCACGCGGATCGTGCCGTCCTCGTTCACCTCCACCTTCTCATCGTCGACCCAGAGGTCGTAGTACGCCGTCGTCTTCGGCAGGAAGTGCGCGCTGATGGCCTTCGCCTTCTCAATGAGGTCCGCGCCGCAGTCCGCATACTTCGGATCGATATCGATGACCGGGCACGCCATGGTGTTACGCACCACGTCGCCGCAGGCGCCCATGGTCGTAATCTGCGCCAGGCGGTTCAGCTCGTTCAGCAGCGGACGCAGGTGTCCCTTCACCACGCCGTGGAACTGGAAACACTGGCGCGAGGTCACGCGCAGATCGTTCTGCCCATGTTGCTCCGCCAGGTCGTCGCAGATCAGGTACTGCTCCGCCGAGATGTTCCCGCCCGGGAACTTCGTGCGCACCATGAACTTGTAGTCCCACTCCTGGCCCGCCTTCTTGCGGTCCGTGCGCGTGTCGCGGTCGTCCTGCTGATACGTGCCATGGTGCTTCAGCAGTTGGATCGACTCCTCGCCGAACTTCGGCGACCCGTCGCCCAACTCCTGCCCGATGGGACCATACAGCCCCTGGCTCGTTTCCTTAATCTTCTCCACCGCGGAGAGCTTTACGTCCTGCTCATCCGCGCCCTGCTGCTCAGCCATTCCACAAACTCCTAACTCAAGTCACAAAAACGACATTCAAGGAGGCGCCAAAGGTGCCACCGAGGTGCCACGGGCTTCCAGCCCGTGATCTTCGAGGTGCCATGGCCTTCCAGGCCATGATCCCCACACGGGCTACCAGCCCGTGCCCTCTTAAAGGTAAAGCCCCGGCCATCAACCCCGCATCGGGAGATCCCACCTAAACGCCGTAGTCTACCACGCCTCACGCCCCGCTACAAACCAAATCCCACCCCGAAGCGGCCAATTATTACCTAACCGATAACCAAAGTCAAGTATAGAAACGCGCCCCGGCCACCGAACATTCCCGCGATATCCGACTCGACAAATCGGCCCGCACGTCAACAGAGGCAGTGATCTTTTCACAGTGAAACCCGCCCAGAATAAGCACTTGTTGGGCCGTCCTACGTAACTAATTTTTTGTTGACAAGCAGAACCGTCCGTGTTACTCTCACCAAGCAGTGGTTGTTTAGAACTAAATTGGTTCTACACAAACCCTCCCCCCCCCGTCCCCCAAGTAGTAGGTGTGCCGCTTTCAGGGTTGGCGATTGCTAAGAGTCCCTCACGCAACCGGGAAGATGGAAGGAAACTTACCATGCGTAACTTCATTGCTGTCCTAGGGTTCACAATCACTTTCGCTGTCCATCTTCCGGCGGTTGCGCAATCCGAAGCCGATTTTCGCACTGAGCGGCATGAGGCCTTCCGGAACATGATCTCCGGGTATCCAGTTGAAGCGGCTAACACATTACTCACGACGATTCGTGCATTACCTCCCGACAATCCCGCCATCATCGATACTGCAGGCGGCCATCTTCAACTTATCTTGTTTGATATCAACATGCTGATGACCGATCAGACGCGGCAGGAATTCTTCTCAAAGGTCTTGAAGCCAAAAGAAAACGAAATGGACGCGTTCATTGCGACGCTTCATGAGGCGTCCCTCAAATTGACACCCGAGGGAGCCGAGTCCTTCCTGACCCGGCTGGTGGAGTTCTCCAAGAGTTCCAACGATCTTATCGCGGTAGTATCGCTGTATCTACTGGCCAATCCTCATTACACAGACGGATTGGAAATTCAGGTAGAGGCGAGCCACCAGATGGTCACCCGATACCCGGACCTTGACGCGACGCGAAACATGGTGGAACTGCCGATCTACTATCGCAAGCTGCGCCCTGCCATCGCCGGTGAATGGATTCGCGCATATAAAGGTAAGCCCCAGGAACCGGGGAAAGCACGAATCCGCGAAACGACCACGGCAGAAAAGATGGCGGCTGCGGAGAATACGTTTATTGTGAATGTGGAGCCGCTGGTGGACGACCTGAGCCAGCACGAAACCAAGCGGCAGAACAAATGGGGACAGTAACTATTTATTGCATCTATTCCCCCCCGGGTGCTATCGTTTCCCCCATGGCACGGCAGGCGCGAATCGTTCTCCCCGGAGTGGCGCATCATGTCACGCAGCGGGGCAACTACCGGCAAGACGTGTTTTTCACGGATGACGACCGGCGCGTCTACTTGTCTTTTCTGCGGGAGAGCGCGCAACGCCATGGCCTGGCCGTGTCGGCGTACTGCCTCATGACAAATCACGTCCACCTCGTGGTCACGCCGGAGCGGGAGGAATCGCTGGCGAACACCATGGGGCGCACGCACCTCATGTACGCCCAGTACATCCATCGCCTCCACGGGCGCCTGGGCCACCTGTGGCAAAGCCGGTTTTACTCCTGCCCTATGGATGAGGACTACGCGCACAACGCGAAGGCGTATGTGGAACTCAATCCCGTGCGCGCGGCAATGACTGTTTCGGCGTGGGACTACGTGTGGTCCAGCGCGGCTGCCCACTGCGGCGAAGGCGGCGACCCGGCCCGGCTGCTGGACCTCGGCGCGTGGTTTGAGGAGATACCTGCCACCAAATGGAAGGCCACGCTCGCCGCCATTGCCGATTCCGGCCCCGAGGTGGATCTCCTTCGCCTCCACACGCGCACAGGCCGTCCCCTCGGCAGCGACTCCTTTCTCAGCAAGGTGGAGACCTACCTCGGCCGCCGCGTCCGCGCCATCCCCCGCGGCCGCCCCCACGGCAGCAAAGACCGCGTCCGCCGCAAACGCCGGTAAACGCTCTCCAGCGCGAGGCTCCATTGCGCTTTCTGGGTATCAGTGTTAGTATTACAAAAGGATCACGGGTGCACGGGTCACCCGAGCGGGATCACGATTCAGGAAGGAGGGCAATAAATGGTTACTGTCCCCATTTATTACCCCCATAAATGGTTACTGTCCCCATTTATTACCCAGCGACATGAAAGACAGACCGTACCAGTACGTCTATCTATATTTCTCTTATTTGAAAGGTATCATTACAGGTCTTTGAAAACAGTATCGCGTGATTGACCTCCAAAAAAGTAGGGAGTGAAGAATGCTCCAGATCATCCTTAGCATCAGTGCTCTTGCTGCTACAAGCCTAGGGTCTACAGGAATAGATGAATCCATGGCCTTAACTCTTATTAAAAAACTGCACCCGGGTATCAAGGCGGAAGTATCAACCATCAATCCGGAGGGTACTCGGGTTCAGGGCACGATCACATTACCGGAAGGTAGTGATGTGCGCTTCATGTTAACTCCCGTTCCATTGAAGAGCCCTGATTCCCAACGATGGACGGTGTTCAGGTTCACACGACTTGAACCAGCATGGAATCAGGAAGACCTGGAAGCGTACTTGGCTGGCGGACCGAAGCCGGAAGTCGCCACGATCAAGGACGCGGTGCTAATGTTAGACACCGCGGATTCAAATACAATCCATTGTTATGTACCGGATGCCGAAGCCATCTGGAACAAGATCGAACACGTCGAAGCGGGCAATCTGATCGGCGATGGGTCTCTTCTGATATTGGTCGAGTCGGAGGCGCTGTACGCGGCGGACGATCCGCGCGAATTCATCGGACCGGGAATTCATCGGCTTTTGCGAGTTCCAGATTTTGTCGAGATCTTCAGTGCTTTTAAGCATAAGATTATAATCGGGCTATCGACCGAACGTACGTTCGAGATACTTCCTCGGACCTTTCGCATCGTGCCGCCAAAGACTGGAACGGTTAACGATATTGTCCAAATATCGCACAAGGGCGAGGAGGAAGCCCGATTCATTTGGCAGGGAGAGATGTATCAGCAAGTCCTGCAACAGCCGGCTATGCGTAGCGAAGAAGAGCTTGAAAAGCGACAGAAACAGCGCGTGTTAGCTGCAGAGGAAAAAGTACTATCCATTATCGTTGTAAATGAGGATGGCGAGCCTATTCCCGGTGCTAGGATAGATGGAACTTGGAATTCTTCGCATGGCTGGATGAGTACGAGAAGTCAGGTCGGCTCGTTTACCGGTAGCACGAACACTGCCGGTGAGTTTTCCCAGACAACCCCTTCATCGATCGCGATCACTATCCGGGCTTCTGGTTACGAGCCGGTATCGCGTGCGTGGGGTCCCGGACAGGTACCGACGGAACCGGTGATAGTCACACTCCAACCCGCGCCGCAGGCAGTACCCATGTTCGAGTGGGATAGAGGAGCCTCGTGGTGGAAGGTGCGCCAAGATCAATTCAACTTCGGCGTGACAATTGCGCCAGCGCCGCCTACGAAAACCAACGTCAACGAAGATCGGGAAAGCTCCGATCTATGGTTTGAGGTAACGACCGCAAATCCGACTGATCCATCAGAAATCGCCCAATCGAATGACGATGAGTCGACGCAGGCGCGGCGTAACTGGGACATGACAATCTATGCTTTGCGTGGGGGGGAAATGGCACTCGGCCCTTCCGAACCAAGTGGAGAACGACACGACCCCAAAATGCGCATCGCACCAGATTCAGGGTATGTCTCGGAGCTCCATTTTGAGTCTACGGAGAATCTTTCCCTGTTCCTACATCATTCCCCTTCAGATCGATATGGGATGGCATACAGACTTGCATTTTCGGATTTGTCATTTCCGGGAATTGCATCCTACGGTTTTCGAGTCGCCGGTTTGGTGCAGGAAGAAACTTCTGGCACGAGATCTCTCAATCCTATGTCGTACGAGGAGCGGCACGGGCTGATCCTCACAGAACAAACGCGGAGCAATCCATCTACGCCGATCCGTGACGCAGGGAGAAGCGATCACGCCGCGGTGGAGGCGGAATCAATACCAGCAGATTCACCAGTCGCCACACGTACAAATGGTGGCGACCCAAAACAACAAGCTGGTCAAGAACTAATAGCGCAAACGGCACTGGAATCCTCGGAAGAGATCCTCAACAAGGCGCCTCGACCTCGCGTGGCCACCTACATTGCAGTTGGCGGAGTTGCAATAATCGTCCTGTTCGGCATCATTCTTACATACCGATTGAAGCGTGGATAGACCTCTTGTTGGAATATTGGCCACAACAGCAAATTCTTGCTGGGCAATTCTTGTCGTCCTTGATTGGTCTTTTGCTTTCCTGCTCCCTGCTTTGGATTCCTGCCCAGCCCATCAACACCCACGAGCACATTCAATCCGAGGCGGAGGTGCCGAAGCTGTTGGCAGTGATGGATGATTTGGGGATCGAGCGGACGGTGTTGGTGGGGAGTTCGTGGTTCACGATTACGTTGAACGAGGACGTGGGATTCACGCGGTACGATGAGAACAATGAGGCCTTGTTGCGGATCGTGGCGCGGTGGCCGGGGCGGTTCGAGGCGTGGCCTACGGTCAACCCGGAAGACCCGGACATGTTGCCGAAGTTTCGGTCGTTGGTGGAGCGCGGCGCGACGGGTTTGAAACTGTATCTGGGGCATGGGTACCGGACGAAGAAGACCGGCGCGTATTTCTTCCACACGCGGCCGCTGGATGACCCGGCGATGCTGCCGTTGTACGCGTTCTGCGAGGAACGCTTCATCCCCATCTGCTTCCACGTCAACCCCGGCCCGAAGACGCCGGGCTTCGCGAAAGAGTTCATCGCAGTGTTGAAGCAGTTCCCTGATTTGAAGGTCATCTGCCCCCACTTCACGTTGTCGTCCATTAAGGATTCGCGGTTGCGCGAGTTTCTGGACACTTTCCCGAACCTGTATACGGACATCAGTTTCGGTCACGACGACTACTTGAAGGCGGGGCTCCAACGCGTGTCGCGGGACCCGGACAAGTTCCGGGCCCTGTTCGCGGATTACCCGGACCGGTTCCTGTTCGGGACCGACTGCGTCATCACCGGGTACGCGGAGAAAGACGAGGCCTGGATTCGCACGCGGTACCAGTCCTACCTCGACCTACTTGGGAAAGCGACCTACCACTCCCCCGTCCTCCCCGGCCAGACCTTGAACGGCCTGAACCTCCCGCCGAATCTCCTGAACCGCATCCTGCGCGAGAACTACCTGGCCTTCCAGGCCAAGAAACCCACCGGCACCGAGATCACCCGCCCCATCGACGGGGATCGCATGGGCCTCCAGTAGGATGGGAATGATTCCCGTCCAGGAAGTTCTCGATCGCCGAGCCAGGACGTGGCTGCGAATTCGGTAGAAATGCTGGCTCCAAATAAATGGAAAATAAATAGGGACAGTGGAGCCGTTTATTCCCCACCCAAGGAAATTCTGGGGCACATTACGTACTTCTTTCCACCCCCGCTTCCTCCGATTCGACTTTAAGTTGCACTTCGTACGCGCCGGTCTCTGCGAAGGGCAGGATGAGGACGAGTTTCGCGGCTTCGAGGTCGGAGCTGCCGTCTTTTTTGTAGGGGTTGTGTTGGCGGGCGGGCCATTGGAGGGTCGTGCCGGGGGGCATGGTGACGCGGAGACGGTTGTAGACGATGTGGCCGCCGGTTTCATCGGCGGTGCGGGTCCAGGGTTCTTCGCCGAGGGAGATCGTCTCCCCGGCGGCGGTTTCGAGGGTGTCGCCGCGGTTGAGGAAGGGGATGTGCGCCTCGGCGTTCGCGGCCGCGGGCGCGCTGAAGCGGAGCGTAACGCCATGGCCGTTCGACGGCAGCACCTCGACCCGGCAGGTCAGGTCGCCGTAGGTCAGTGCGAGCGCCGCACCGTCGCCTGTCTCTTCGAGGCTCGCGCTGTCGGCGGTCCATTGCAGGGGGATGTCGGGGACGAAGTCGGGCGACTCGTCGCCGGGCGTATGTTGGAGCAGGGCCGGATCGCCGACGGTGAATGTGGACCAGTAGGGTTGCAGCTTCGTGTTGCCGCCGCCGATGACGAGTCCCAACACGTCATGATAGATGTCGATCATGTTCTGCCGATCCTGAATCCAGCGGCTGCCGCTGGGTTCGCAGGTGTAGCCGGAGAGCGCCCACTGCCAGGGCTGATGACGCTGGATGAGCGCGTTCCGGTCGGAGAGCCAGGTCGTCCCGGTCGCGCGGTCGGACGGCAGCGGCACGCCCTCCCCCGCTCCGCTGTCGAGCAGCATGGTGGCCGCGTAGTCGGCGTTGACGAGATGGGTGCCGCCCTTGCTGTAGCGCCAGACCTGGCTGAGCAAGAAGCCGCGGCCTTCTTCGGTCCACGAGAACCCGGCGTTCCCCACGTCGATGCTGTCGTGATAGATCTGCCGCTCGTCGATAGCGGAGACGGTCGTGCCGTCCGGCCAGAGGACGCTCGCGTGGAACTGCGCGGCCCGGCGCAAGGCGTCGAGCACGGACGCGTCCTGCGTGCGCGCGTAGTAGACGCCGAGCGCTTCCATGTAGACCCGGTTGTAGCCGACGACCGGCCCGGAATGTTCCGACCAGAAGCCGACGGGGTTCTGTTCCGCCACGACGCGCGCCATGAAGCCTTTCGCGGCGTCGCGCCACTCGGCGTTGTCGAAGACCTGCCCCGCGATGGCCAGCGCCATAGCGTGGTGCGTGGGGATGTTGTGCGTGCCGCCGTCCATGTACTTGCGGATGCCGGAGAACCCAAGTTGGAGTCCTTGCTCCCACTTCGCGCGCGAGTCGTCGGGCAGCGCGTCTTTCACCAGGACGTAGGCGCGTATCCAACGGCTGTAGGTCCACGGCATGTGGATCTGCCCCCAGGTGGAGTTGTCCTTCTTGCGGAAGGTCCACATGCCGTTCTCGTCCATATCGTCGACAAGGGCCTCGCCCCCGCGCGCGATGGCGTGGAGGACGGTGTCGTCGTGATACCAGGGGTTCGCGGGATGATCCGTGGCCCAGGCCACGGCGAGGGTATAGATGCGATCCTGGTCGCGGCAAATCCACGGTTCCGTACCGAAGCGGCCCGTGTCCTCGTGGAACGCGTCCAAGTCGGATTGGACCGACGCGGCGAGACTTTCGACGAGGTAGTCCGTCGGCGGCCATGTGTCCCACGGTTCCTCGGCGCCGACCGAGAGCGATACGAGGAGCGATGCGGTGATTATGAATAGAGTGATTCGAGTCATGGATATCGTCCCCTATCGGATAGGTCGCAACCGAGTTTCCCATCATGGAGGCTCAATACAACCGATTATCCGTCTCAGTGACAATTGCGTCAAGGCGTGGACAGAACCATTTCGAAAGTCGGCACAGAGGGTAGAACGCAAAGACGCAATGTCGCAAAGACGCGTAGTTACGCAGCAAGATGCTACTTGGTGCCCCTTGCGTCTTTGCGTCTTTGCGTCTTTGCGCCTTTGCGACTTTGCGTTGATGCCTTTCCTGGTGCGGCGGCGTAGGTGTACAATGCGGCTTCTCGTGCGAAGCGACGAGCCGTATGGGTTGTCTTCGCAGAGATGAGCGTTACGGAATCGAGAGGGGTGCAATGACATGCGAAGAGTGAGAGCTTTCGGGAAATGGGTCACGCTGACCGCGTTGGTAGTCGCGTGGATGGCTTGCGGTTGGATGGGCGTTGTGACGGCGCAGGACGCGGGACATTCCGCGGTCACGCCGGCGTCGCGTCCGGATGAGTGGTGGGTGCCGCGCCATGAGGAGAAGGTGGCGCGCGTCAAAGAGGGGAACGTCGATCTGTTGATGATCGGCGATTCCATTACCCATGGTTGGGAAGGCGCGGGGAAGCCGGTCTGGGACGCGTACTACGCCGACCGGAACGCGGTGGACCTCGGCTTCTCGGGGGATCGCACACAGCATGTTTTGTGGCGGCTCGACAACGGCGAGATCGACGGCATCTCCCCGAAGCTCGCGGTCATCATGATCGGCACGAACAACTGGAAGGACAACAGCGCGGAAGAGATCGCCGATGGGGTCACGGCCATCGTCGACAAGTTGCGCACCAAGCTTCCGGAGATGAAGATTCTCCTCCTGGCGATCTTCCCGCGAGAGAACGTGGAGGTTCCGATCCGAGAAAAACTCGTGCAGGCCAGCGCGCTGTTTTCGAAATGCGCCGACGGGGACATGGTCCACTATCTGGACATCGGCCGCGCATTTCTCGATGCGGATGGCAAGCTGCCCGAATCGGTCATGCCCGACCTGTTGCATCCAAACGAGACGGGCTACCAACTCTGGGCGGAAGCCATGGAGCCGAGCATCGCGAAGCTCATGGGTGAGATTGATGCGGGCAAGGCGCCCAAGGGATTTGAGCGCGCGTTCAACGGCACCGACCTGAGCGGGTGGAAAGGCGTGCTGGCAAGTCCCAACGACAATCCGGAGAAGCGGAAAGACCTCCTACCCGACGACCGCGCGAAGGCGCAGGAGGAAGCCAACGCGCTGATGCTGGCGCATTGGAAGGTCGAGGACGGCGTGCTTCATTACGACGGCAAGGGGTTCAGCATCGCCACCGACCGCGACTACGGCGATTTCGAAATGCTGGTGGACTGGAAGATCAAGGAACTGGGCGACAGCGGCATCTATCTACGCGGCGCGCCGCAGGTGCAGATCTGGGATCCGGCCAAGTGGCCCGAAGGCTCCGGCGGCCTGTACAACAACGAGAAGAATCCGAAGGACCCGCTGGTCTGTGCGGACAATCCGATCGGCGAGTGGAACACGTTCCGCATCAAGATGATCGGCGAACGCGTGACGGTGTACCTCAACGATCAGCTCGTGGTCGACAACGTTATCCTTGAGAATTATTGGAACCGCGAGATCCCCATCTATCCGACAGGACAGATCGAGTTGCAACACCACGGCTCGGATTTGTGGTTCAAGAACATCTTCATTCGCGAGATTGCAAGGGATTAGGCTGGAGACCGGAGGCTGGAGGAATCGATTGAGGATTTCGGTCCCCACCTTCGCGAGGATGACGTGCGGATTGCGGACTTGAAATAAGCGAAGGTCACGGCCGCCCGTCGGATTTTGCTTCGCGAAAGATCTCGTCCGTGAGCGGCGGAAGATTGGCCTGTTCGCGCAACGCGTCTACCTTGGCGAGGAAAGTACCTGCGTCCCGGAATGCTGGGCGCTCAGGCCATCCGCGGTCATCGACTGGGATGTTCTTATCGTTGTTATTTTGCATGCCATTGCCTTTTGGCATTTGATGCACTGCGGTATCGGAACCATTTTGCCAGTATTTATCCGTCACGACAATAGCGGGGATCGCAGGGTTGAGGTGCGGTCGGGTCAGCCGGACGAGACGTTGCGGTCTGATAAGCGACCAACCTGGAGCGGAGACAGGGTGAAGGCGATGGTCTCGCCTTCGGTGCCGTGGTAGCCGCCCCAGCCTACGCGGATGGCGGTGACTGCGGACCAGTCGAAGGCGCTTGTTTGGGCCTGGCTCCAGCCGGCGCGTTCGAATTGAGTGAGGGACACGTAGCTGCGTTGCGTGCCGGGCGTGCCCATGGATCGGTCGGTGTTCGCGATGTACTCCGCGCCGTGGGCATCGCGCACGATCACGCGCAGGGGAGTGGGCGCGCTTTGGCCCTCGGGAGCCGTCGTGTCCAGAACGAAACAAACCGCGCTATGAAGATCGAGCGGGGCTTCGTACGAGTACGAGACGAAGAGATGGGTATCCACCTCGCCTTTCGTAAGCCGGGCGTTCGCATGCCACGCGCCGCCGGCCGTTTGCTCGATAGCGCCGTCAACGAATTCGCCCATCCCAACCGTGGGCTGAGTCGCCGGTATTGCGGAGAGGTTCAAGCCGGGCAAGGATCCTTCCGCTGCCGCCTTGCGTTCCGGAGGTTGTGCTTCGTCGAAGCGATACAGCATGGCGCCATAGGGACCGAGTTTCGCGAGGACGCCGCTCGGCGAGGATAGCGGATTCATCGAGCCAGTGGCGGGGTCACACAGTTCCCCCGCGCCGCGGGCCGCGAAGTCCAGGGCGCCTTCCCACGGCTCGCCGCTGTCGTTGATGACGAAATAGACTTCGTGATCGTCGATGCGGCGATGGGTGACCCGCAGCGGGGCGTCCGTCTCCCCCACTCGCATGTCGTGGCCAAGGAGCGAATCGAGCACGAGCGGCAGCAGCGCATCCGAGCCGGGCGGCAGATACACGCCGGCGCCTCCGGCGTCGTTGGTCGCGAAGGTTGGGCTGTCTCCGCGCGTGAACACCTCGGCTGCGAGGGTTTGGACGGCGGGCGATGGAAACTCGCGATCGCTGTTGGCCGGGAGGCTCGACACGGCGATGACCACGCCGCCGCTGCGCCAGAACGCGGCCAGGTTCTCCCACGCCTGCATCGGCAAGGTGTCGGCACAAGGCAGCACGACGACGCGCCACTCCAGATCGCCGTGCTTGAGGACACCGTCGCTGACCTTGGCATCGCACAGTGCTTGCCGGTCGATGTAGGTGAAGTCGCGTTGCGCTTCGAAGAGGCTGTTGCTAACGGCCTGATAGATCGATTGGATGCGCTGGGCGTCGGGCGGACAGTTCTCGGTCATGTGGTAGGACGGCACGAATCGCGGCCACACGCTTTCGCCGGGATAGAGCACGGCGATGTCCGCGACTTGGTGTCCCCCTTGGAGCATGGTGCTGCAACGTCCGATCCATTCGTTCAGCCGCACAAGCTGTTCCGGCGACAACTGGGCGAAGGAGTAATAACTCGTGATGGTCGTGATGCCGTTGAGGATCAGGCGATTGCAGGTACCGCGGATTTCGTCCTCCGTCACGATACGCACGGAACGGGTGTCGCCCTCGGCGCGATACCGTTCCGCGTGATCCGAGGTTTCGCTCATGGTGACCCTGCGGCCTTCCAACTCCGCCGCGCTGCTCAAGAGCCGCGCCACGAACCAGGGGACGCTGCTCGGAACGCTGGTGAGACAATCCATGCTCGGCGCATCCAGCCGCCGGATGCAGCGGAAGAAATCACCGTACAAGGGCACGTGCGCCAACAGCGGTTCTTCGAGCAGCAGGTGGCCGCCCGACTGCGTGTTGTGGGCTCGGCACCAGGTCTGAATCTGGCCGAAGTAGTTTTCGGAAACCAGTTCGCCGACCGTGAGCCAGAAGTCGTAGCGCACCGCGCGGCCCTTCGCGCCCGCGTCGGCGATGAGTGCTGCGAGGAGCGGTTCGACGGGATACCCGCGACGTTTCTCGAATTCGCCGGGCAGGTTCGGCGCCCACGGCAAGACGCGCCAGGGCTGCCGCTTGAGAAACATGCTCATGAGGGACGGTTCGTCGGTGAAGGTCGCGATAAACCATGGGCTCAGATCGGTATCGAGCCGCTTGGCGTATTCCGCGTGCGTGAGTTCGATGAACCGCGCCGTGGGTTCCGGCATGAGGAGATTGGGATACGGCAAATCGTCCGACAGATTGCCATCGGCGTGGGTGCCTTTGTGGAGGTAATCCTTCGAGATGACGATGACGTGCCACGATCCGGACGGAGCGGTCCATGCGAGTTGGCCGTCGTGAATCTGGGTTGCGAGATCGACTGCCTGATCCAGATCGATGGCGCCGTCCGTGATGGGATAGGCCGAAGCCATAACCAGTGCTCCCGGCGGGACTGCCAGTTCGACGTCGCCGGCTTCGGTGACCGCGTCGGCAATGCACAAGCCCTCCGCTTGCCACTCGGGATGATCGCGGAGCGTGAGCCCGCCCGCCTTGCAGGAGGGATAGCCGCGCTCGTCGTAGAGCCACAGGGCCATGCCCATGTCCTTGGCCTTGTTTACGCCGCGCACGAAGGCCGTCCATTTCTCCTCGCTTTCGATGTAGCCGTCGAACGAGACGTTCGTCACGATACCGCCGAAGCCCTGGTCCAGAAGCGATTGAAACAACCCGTCCTGCCCGTCCGGCGCGTCCGGGAGATGGTGCACGATCTTCCGAATGCGCGACTCCGCGGGCGGATTGGTGAAGCGTTCCGCAAGTGGTGTGTCCGACTGCGCCAGAGAATGAAACGTTGCCAACGCGACATTCAACATAACGAAGAGTGATACCTGCACGCTGCCGCGAGGTCTGATGCTGGCGGGATTTGAATTGCTGGTCGAAACGTTTGGCAATGAGATTCCTCCTATACGAGCAAGGCCTGCGGCGTGCGCTCCCCCGTCGGGCGGGAGAAGGTCGTCGATATCGGCACAAGGACGCGGACATTCGAATCGGGCACTTTCCGCGTTCGCAACTCATTGTACAACACTCGTCCGGTGCGGCTAGTCTACAATGCGAGAGGTGAAACGCATCTGATAGGAGGGAATTCTTCCGATGAGAGGGAAACTCGTCTGTTTATCAATGGTATTGGCGCTGACAGCAGTCGGCGGCGCACAGGAACCCGTCGTGACAGTCGCAGAGATGGCGACGGCCTTTGAACGCCCAGATGGAGCGCCCCGGTATAGCGACGTGAGCATGCGGCTGTTTCGCAAGTACGAGGATGGCCGGGAACTGGCGGCGGCGGAGGCCTTTCACATCACGCGGGCGGATTGGTCGTACATCCGCGACAGGGCGTACATCGACGCCGTCCACGCGCGCGGTTGGACGTTTCAGGGTTCGACGAACGCGGTGACGTACAAGCCGGAGTTCGCGCTCAAGGATGAGAATGGCGAACCCGTGCTCGATCACTTCAAGAAACCCGGCCGGTTCTGGTCGGACTGCAACAATGCGGTCTTTCGCGATGCGTACGTGGAGGAATTGCGCGAGTGGGTTGCTCTGGGCGTCGATTCGATTCAACGCGATGAACCGACGGCCATCCGGCATTGGAGCATTCCGGATGCGGTGGACTTCTTTGATGATGTCCATGGGCGATTGAAAGAGGCGGTCGGGCGCGACATCCCCATGTCGGTCAATCTCGCGTGGAACAAGTCGGTCTTCGGCGGGGACGGGGAGCCGCTCACAAAACTCTTCGATTTCGGTATGGCGGAGTTGGGCAGCCGGCATGTGGAACCGCAGTTTTTTGTCGCGGCCGCGAACGAGGCGGCGCAACGGCAGTCGTTTATCGTCTACACGAGTTATCAGAAGATGGACGTGCCCACCTATCGCCGCGCCATTGCCGGGTGCTACGCCAACGGGCTACTGTTCATCGTCCCGTGGGACCAGTACGCGGGCACGACGGAACCGCGCGTGTTCAGCGCGCCGGAAGACTTGGCGGACCTCTACGGATTCGTGCGCGGGAACGCGGCGTATCTGGATGGCTACGAGGCGGCCACGGCGACGGGGCACGGCTTGGACGCGAGCGAGGCGTTGTCCATTGAAGACGACGACGGCGTAACCGCGTGGGTGCGAGCGCGTCCGGGAGAAGTCGACGCGCCGGTGGTCATACACTTGGTCGATTGGGATGAGCCGAACGGGTTCCAAGTCCGCCTGCGAAACGACGCGTTCTTCCCGGGGAAAGATCTCGCGGTCGAACTGCGGACCGCTACGCCTTACGAAGCCGTCGCGCACGCCACCGCGGAGAAGGACCAAGACTTTTCCAGCCTGGTAGCGGTTCGGGCGCTTGACGTTCAAAACGAGGGCGGATATTCACGGGTGTCCGTGCCTGAGCTCTCGCCTTGGGCGATACTGGTCGTCCGGCCTGTTGACTGAGTGACCTCTGCGAAGAGCAGGCGGGACGCCTGCGCTACATGGCTTGCGACTGGCGGACGCGACTGACAATCTCGTCGAGCGGAATCTGGGTTGAAGTGAAGGCATCGTCGGGCAGCCAGAAGTCCGGATAGAAGATTGCTTCCGTTCGAAGGACATCGCCGCAATCGCGAGACCATCCGACATAGTTGCCATGGGCGTCGAACACGTACAAGGCGCCGCCGGAGGGGAACGATCGCGCGTAGGGACCGATGAGGTGGTAATAGGTGACGCCGCGGAGATCGACTTCGTAGCAGTGGTAGATTTCGATCTTCCGTGCTAGAAAATCGTCGATGGTCTGGACGGTTTTGTCGGGCTCCAAATGCCGATAGCGAGCCTTTTCGTACCCCTGGATGATGATCGGGATTGAGAAGAAGATCGCGAGGACGAGTAGCACCCGAAACACGGTCAGTACCGTGACGGTCAGGTAGCGTTTCATCCAGTGGACTCCCCTTTAGACGAGAACAGCTACACGCTGCCAAGCCGCTCGGCCAGGCCGATGATGACGCCCTCGGGACCGCGCATGAAACAGAGCCGGTAGATGTTCTCGTACTGTGCGATCTCGCCGACGAGTTCGGCGCCGTGTTTGCGCAGGCGGGCAACCACGTCGTCGAGGTCCTCGACCGCGAACATGAGGCGGCGTATGCCCAGCGTGTTCGCCGGCGCGTTTTCCGGCACGGATTTGACCGCGGGCGGCCTGTGGAATCTCGTCAGCTCGACCCGGTTATGGCCGTCCGGGGTCCGCATCATGGTGATGTCGGCTCGGACGTCGTCGAGTCCGATGACCTGGCCCACCCAAGGCCCCTCGACCGTGGTCTCGCCTTCCAGTTCCATACCCAGTTCGGTAAAGAACTCCTTGGCGGCTTCAAGATCCTCGACGACGATGAGAACGTTGTCCATCCGTAAGAGTCTAGAATCTTTCGATTTCACTGTGCTCTCCCATACAAGAGGGGACAAATCCCGTCAGAGCAGACCGCGTTGGACCATGGTGTTGTAGACGCGTTCGAGGGCGACGTCGGTGCTGGCCTGGAGCATGGTGCGGCCTTTCTTGAGGAGGGGGTGCATGGTTTCGTACATCTGATCGAAGCGGGCGCGGATTTCGGCGAGGGTCATATCGCAGGTGAACTTGGCGCCGCCAAGGTCTTGCCGGTATTCGATGTTGGAGGCGATGACGCCGCCTGCGTTGGCGTAGGTATCGGGAATGATTTCGATGCCGCGCTGTTGGAGGATGGCCATGCCGTCGGCGGTGACGGGCATGTTGGCGGCTTCGACCACGACGGAGGCGCGGACGGATTTGGCGTTGGACTTGTTGATGACGTGGCCGCTGGCGGCAGGCACCAGGTAATCGCACTTCATTTTGAAGAGGGCTTCGTTGGTGAGCTTGCGCTTGGAGAACCCGTCGATCGCGCCGGTTCGTCGGCAGTGGTCGGCTAGAGCGGAGATATCGATGCCATCGGGATCCTGCACGCCGCTGGTGAGATCGGTGACACCGATGATGCGGGCCCCGTCCTGGTGCAGGTAGCGGGCCGCGTGGGAACCGACTTTGCCGAAGCCCTGAAAGGCGATGGTGGCATCTTCGGGAGCGAGTCCGCGGCGTTCCATATCTTTGCGGATGGCGTAGTACACGCCGTAGCCGGTGGACTCGGCGCGGCCGGGCAGCCAGCCCTCGATGCCGTCGGGCTTGCCGGTGACGGAAGCGGGGTCGCGGGTGACGTTGTAGATGCGAACCATCTCCGCGCCGCTGGTACCCATGTCGGGCGCGGGGATGTATTCGTGGCGCGCAAACATTCGGGCGAAATGGTCCGTGAACTCGTCGATGATGTCGATTTTGGCGAGGCGCTCGAATTCGCGATAGGGACCGGAGAACCGTTTGAGCTTCACCATGTTCTTGTACAAGGAGGGCAGATCGACGCTGATGCCGGACTTTCCGCCGCCGAGTTCGATATCGGCGAGGGCGGTCTTGAGGGTCATGAGCCTGGCGAGTTCGGTGGTTTCCCAGAGGTCCACGTCGGGGGCGATACGAATGCCACCTTTGTAGGGGCCGCGCGCGCGGTTGTGGAGGACGATGCCGGAGATGACGTTGACGACGACACCAAGGATTGGAACAGGAAGGCGCTGGATGTGCACTGCGTAGGGCTTGACGATCTCCTGGACCGCGTCCGGCGTAATGCGAAGACGCTTCGCACTGTCGTGCAGGAGGACCGCGGAGCGCGTTTGCGGCTCACGGCTTCGTACATAGTCCTCGAGCTTGTTGCCTATTCTCACGAACTAGTCTCCACCATTGCCTTGGTCCATGCAAAGTCCATAGGCCTCGCACCCGATTCCAAGTGAGATTTGCGGTTACGGTGAGCTTACGGGGGGAGGTGGAACACCCGCATCGCCTGCGGAGCCAGCGGGATCGTTGTTCGCGGCGTTGCCGTTTTGCCCTTCGGCCTCCGTAGACGCGGCAGACTTGGTAGTCAGGACAATGGCGTCGTTCTCGAAGACCATGATGATCTCAGGGAATTCGACGAAGAGTGCCTTACGCAAGAGCGATCCCAGGGTCATCCCCGGTTCCGATGCGACAGTCCACGCGCGGGACGCCGGAGGAATCTTCTGCGCGATGGATGGGTCCAGAATCAGGGAGCCTTCCACGCGAGCGCCGATATCGGCGAGCACTTGGATAAGATCTGCGTTGTTGTAGGAAAACGGTGGATCGGATATATCCGTTTCCAGAACGGCTTCAAGCTGATCGGAAAGGCGCTGACCGGGGATCATGGTGGGCTTTTGGGGACCGACCCTCGGGTCGTAGTCGTCGTATACCACGGAGACGACCTGACGCCGGGGAATGTCCAGGGTGATGGTGTCGGTAATCTGCATCACATAGAAGGCGGAGTTTTCCCGCAGGATCTGCAGCCCTTCGATGACCTGCCCCGATTTCAAGGTCAGGACGTCGCCACGGGGTGCTTCGGGTTCTGGTTCGGGTTCCAAGTTGACGACTTCTGCAGGTCCTTCCTCGGCGGGTTCGGTTGGTGCTTCGGGTGCCGCCGGGTTGGCCGGCGGTTCCTGGGCGGACAAGTTCATAGCGACTACTAGCAGCAAGGCGGGCGCGACGAGGCGGAACTTCATGGCTCGTTCTCCATCAGTCATCCGGCCCTGCCGGCACTCCGGGTACGTAACACACATCGCGACGCCCGGTCATGCGCACTGCGAGAGCCCCCAAAATATCCTCGGCAGTGATTCTAGGAAGCGGATCGCGACAAGTCAAGGCATTCGCGCGGTGTACGTGGCCGGATCGCGATTGATGGTATAATGGCCGAAGCAAACTCGGAGGGCGAATCGGTGGCGCGAATTCTGGTGGCGGACGACGATACGGCTTCATTGGACGTGATGGCGTTGGCGCTGAGTGCCGAGGGGCACGAAGTCAGTTGCGCAACGAACGGTCAGGAGGCGTACGAACTGGCCCTTCAGGACAAGCCGGACTTGGTCTTTCTCGATATTATGATGCCGGTGTACAGCGGATACGAGACCTGCGAACTGCTGCGGAACGATCCAGAGGTTCCCAAAGAGCTACCCATCGTGTTCCTCACATCTTTGGAGCCGGACACGCGGATGCTGGAGAAAGTCGGCGCTTCGGACCACCTTCCCAAGCGGCACATGGTGGTCGAACTCCGTGAGTTGCTGGCGCGGCACCTTGGCGCTGACGCCAACCCGGAGAATCAGTAACAAGCGGCGAGCCGTGTGCGTGCTTTAGCATGCGAATCGTCGACTATTCCCTCCCTCCTTTCCTGTACCGGGTGCAACGACACCGACCCCGTCCGGAAATCTGCGCGGCTCCTGAAACACTGCGGATCGGAGACAACGCTCTTCGGCCGTGAATTCCATAGGATCCACCAAGTCCTGCCACTGGATTTCCCCGCGCCGGGCATCATCCCTTAATTCTGGAATCCGGGTATTCTGAGTACAGGATCGTACTGCGCAGAATTGCTCATTTTCCACCATGTCATACGGGGCTTGCGGGCTCG